>NZ_JBWKNI010000010.1:31969-176663 GCF_059415485.1 Caulobacter sp. GW821-FHT10C03
CCACTGCTCGGCGCAGGTCGGCGCTACCCCCTCCGGCCCTCTGGGCCACCTCCCCCAGAGGGGGAGGATCAAGAACGCGAAAAGGGCGCCGGCCCGCCAAGACCGACGCCCCTCCTCGCCGCCGCCGGGGGGGATCGGCGGCGAAGGCCGGGCGCGTCAAAGGGGGCCGACGCGCCCGGTATTCTTGAAAAACTAGAACCGCTTGCGGACGCCCAGGTAGTAGGAGCGACCCAGCACGTCGTAGTTCTGGGCGTCGTAGTTGCCCTCGGTGTCGCCCACCTGCGGCGGGGCCTTGTCGAACAGGTTGTTGACCCCGAAGCGCAGGTCGGTGTCCCACGGCAGCTTGACGCGGCCGTTGAAGTCGAAGGCGTTGTAGGAGACGACGCCGCGCGAGGTGCTGGTCGGGGTGACCACCTTGGCGGAGTTGTCCATGGCGTCGATCCAGCGCCAGCGCAGGCCCACGCTCGCCGGACCCCAGGTGTAGGTGGTCGAGGTGACCGACTTCCACTTCGGGTGGGCCGTGCCCGCGGTGCTTTCGACGCCCGTGCCGATGGTGCCGACATAGTCGTAGACCGCGGCCCCCGGCAGGCTCTGGATCTTGAACTTGTCGGTGTAGCCCAGGGCCACGTTGACCGACAGCGAACCGGGGATCTTGTCCAGCAGGGTGTCGGCGAAGTCGAAGCTCCAGTCGACCTGCACGTCGACGCCGGTGGTCTGGAACTGGCCCAGGTTCAGCAGCGGCTGCACCGGGTTGGTCGGCACGCCGCTGGCCGAATTGCGGGTCAGCAGCGAGCAGTAGTAGTTGCTCGGGTCATAGGTCGGGTTGGCGCCGCCCGAGTTGAAGCAGAACTGGAAGGCGTTGACGATCGACAGGCTGCCGATCGCGTCCTTCACCTTGATGTCGTACCAGTCGATCGAGGCGGTGATCCGGCTGAGCAGCGGCCCTTCGAACGGCGAGCGCAGCACGGCGCCGAACGAGTAGGTGTCGGCCGTTTCTTCCTGCAGGTCGGGGTTGCCGCCGGTCAGGGCGAAGACCTGGGCGGTGCCCAGCTGGTAGCTGTCGATGATCGCCGTCGGCACGCCCTGCGCCAGGCAGAGGGTGCGGACCGCCGCGGCGTTGGCGCCGGTGCGGTAGGACGAGCGGACGTCGCAGGGGTCGCCGTTGGTGGTGGTCGACGAGGCCGTGCCGATGGCCACCGAACCCGTCGAGACCGGAGCGTACAATTCGCCGACGCTGGGGGCGCGGATGGCGCGGTTGTAGCCGCCGCGCAGGCGCACCGGCTCGATGATCTTCCAGTCGAAGTCGGCCTTGTAGGTCTGCACCCCGCCCACCGAGCTGTAGTCGGAATAGCGGTAGCCGAGGTCGAGGTTGAACTCCTGGATGAAGGGCAGATCCTTGACGATCGGGACCAGCAGCTCGCCGTAGACCTCGTAGGTGTCGACCGAGCCCGAGGCGTCGCGCAGCACGCTGTAGCCGAGGATGTCGCTGGTGCCGTCGGGCTGGTTCAGCTGGCTGTCGGGCTTGAAGGTGTATTCGTTCGAGCGGTAGTCGGTACCGGCGGCGAACTTCACCGCGCCGGCCGGCAGGTCGAACAGCGTACCCGAGACGTTCAGCTCGACCATGCGCTGCTCGAGGCTGTTCTGGTTCAGCGTGCGGCGCGACATGTAGCGCACGCACTCGCCCGACGGGGTCAGGTTGCCGAAGGGGTTCCAGCCGCCGGCGCAGTATTCCGTGCCGCCGGTCGGGCTGTTGAGCAGGCGCGAGATGGCGCTGGCGCTGGCCCCGCCGGTCTGCTCGTTGTCGAACTTGGCGCGGCTGAACGAGACGTAGCCGTCCCAGGTCCAGTCGCGGAAGCCGGTGTCGCCCGACAGGCCGTTGGTGAACTGGAAGACGTCGTAGCTGTACTTCTGGACGCGCGGACCCAGGATATCGAGGGCCTTGTAGAAGGTGAAGGCGGCGTTCGGGGTCGGGCGCGAGGCCAGGATGGCCTTGAAGTCGTTGGGGATGAACGGGTTCGTCACCGGCACGGTCAGGCCGTAGACGTTCGAGGCCAGGGTCGGGTTCGACACGCCCACCGAGGTGTAGTCGGTGAAGGTGAACTGCGAGAAGAACCGCAGATTGTCGGTCAGGTTATAGTCGACCTTGGCGAAGACGGCGTAGCGGTCGAGGTCCGACTGCATCGAGCTGCCGTTGTAGCCGAAGTTGACCTGCTGCGAGGTGCCCGAGGCGTTGGCGTTGACGATGTAGGCGTTGTCGGTCTGCGGGTCGCGGAAGTTCAGGACCGGCACGCCCGAGGTCGAGAACAGGGTCTGGTCGGTGTTGAAGCCGAGCTGGCCGGTGTAGCGGCCGGCGCTGTTGCCGGTCAGGGCCGCGGTGCCGTAGGTCCCCTGGAACAGGCTGTTGATCGAGGCCAGGGTCGGCAGGTTGGCGCCGAACAGCACCGTGCCCTGCGGGATGGTCGACAGGCCCGGCGCCGAGGTGCGGAAGATGTAGTAGTCGCGGGCGCTCTGCAGGGCCCGGTCGCGGTTGGTGTAGTCGAACGACAGCACCGCCCGGCCCTTGCCGTCGGCGAAGGACGAGCCGCCAGTCACCGAGAAGCGGAACGACTCCGCGTCGCCCTTTTCGGAAATGCCGTACTGGGCGTCGGCGGTCAGGCCCTCGAAGCTGCGCTTGAGCTTGAAGTTGACGACGCCGGCGGTGGCGTCCGAGCCGTAGGCGGTGGAGGCGCCGCCGGTGATGACCTCGACGTTCTCGATCAGGGCTTCGGGGATGATGTTGAGGTCGACCGAGCCGTCGGGGTTGGACGGCTGCAGGCGGCGGCCGTCGAGCAGGATCAGGGTGCGCTTGGCGCCCAGGCCGCGAAGGCTGGCGTAGGACTGGCCGCCGTTCAGGCCGGTGCTGGTCGAGCCGGTGTTGCCCTGGCCGAACGAGCCGGTGAACTGGGGCATCTGCGACAGGGCCTTTTCGACCGTCACCTGGCCGGTGGCCTCGATGGCCGCCGCACCGACCGTCTGGATCGGGCTGTTGGCCACATAGTCCTGACGGGCGATGCGCGAACCGGTGACGACCACGGCCTCGACGGCCTGGGGTTCTTCCGGCGCCGGCGCGGCCTCCTGGGCGTAGGCGCCGGCCGCGCCGATCATCAGGGCGCCATAGGCGCAACCGCCGGCCATCATCGCTCGCAAGGTGCTGGATCGCATCGCTTAGTCCCCTTCGTATTCGGTCACGCCCCTCGCGCTTCCGAACTTCAAGACGCAGCCTGTTGCGGAACCCACATCTTCCCGACGACATTTTGCCGTAAAGCCAAGTCACGGATTGGTAAGGAGAAAATATTTTGTCGCCGAACGTGAGGAAACGTCGTGCGACTGCGTCTTGATAGATGCGGGCCGCTTAAGTCGGCCTTCTGAACAGAGCTACGGGACCGTTATGCCGGACGTGATCCAGATCCCCGCCGAACACTTCGAGCGATTGAAGAGCCGCCTGCCCGCCATCACTCGCGAGCACCTCAACAACGTCTACGGGATCAGCGAGACCACCTGGACCAAGCTGCGCCGGGGCGAGCCGATCAAGCGGGTCACCTGGGAGCGCCTCCTGAGCCGCTACGAGCGCCTGCAAAAGGCCGCCGCTTCCTGACCACGGCGCCGCAGCGCCGCTAGTTCCTGACCGGGACCGGCCTTTTCCGGCCCCGCCGTCCGCCCTTTCCCCAAAATTCACGCACCTTGCGGACGCCTTAGCGACAGGCGGCTCGCCGGCCGCATGCGCAGAGGTTCCGCCCGATGAACAAACGCTTCGCCTATCTGATCATCGGCGCGATGGTGCTGGGGGTGCTCGTCGGCTGGGGGTGCAACCAGTTCCTCGACGCCGAGGGGGCCAAGTCGGCGGCTTCGGGTCTGAGCCTGATCACCGACATCTTCCTGCGCCTGATCAAGATGATCATCGCGCCCCTGGTGTTCACCACCCTGGTGGCCGGCATCGCCCACATGGAGGACGCCGCCGCGGTCGGCCGCATCGGCGCCAAGACCCTGGGCTGGTTCATCGGCGCCTCGGCCGTCTCCCTGCTGCTGGGCCTGCTGATGGTCCACCTGCTGCAGCCGGGCCATGGGCTGCATCTCGTGGAAGCCGCCGTCTCGTCCAAGCCGGCCGCCTCGACCGACGCCTTCACCCTGAAGGGCTTCATCACCCACCTGGTGCCGACCTCGATCTTCGACGCCATGGCCAAGAACGAGATCCTGCAGATCGTCGTCTTCTCGCTGTTCGTCGGCACCGCCGTCGCGGCCCTCGACGACAAGGCCCCGCAGGTGCTGCACCTGGTCGAGCAGTGCGCCCAGATCATGCTGAAGGTCACCGGCTTCGTCATGAAGCTGGCCCCGCTGGCGATCTTCGCGGCCCTGGCCTCGACCATCGCCACCCAGGGCCTGGCCATGCTGGGCACCTACGCCAAGTTCGTGCTGGGCTTCTACGCCACCATGGGCACGCTGTGGGTGCTGCTGTTCGCCGCCGCCTTCGTGGTGCTGGGCAAGCGCGCCATCCCGCTGTTCGGGGTGATCCGCGAGCCGGCCCTGCTGGCCTTCTCGACCGCCTCGTCGGAGGCCGCCTACCCCCGCATCCTCGACAGCCTGCCCAAGGTGGGCGTGCGCCGCCGCATCGTCTCGTTCGTCCTGCCGCTGGGCTATTCGTTCAATCTCGACGGCTCGATGCTCTACTGCACCTTCGCCACCATGTTCATCATGCAGGCCCACGGCGTGCACCTGACGATCCAGCAGCAGATCTTCATGCTGCTGCTGCTGATGGTGACCTCCAAGGGCATCGCCGGCGTGCCGCGCGCCTCGCTGGTGGTGATCATGGCCACCCTGACCTATTTCGGCCTGCCCGAGGCCTGGATCGCCCTGGTCCTGGGCGTCGACCACCTGCTCGACATGGGCCGCTCGGCCACCAACGTCGTCGGCAACTCGGTGGCCGCGGCCGTCGTGGCCAAGTGGGAGGGGGAACTGGAGGACATCCAGCCGGAGGCCGAGGTCGCGAAGGCCTGACTTCACTTCCGTAAAATCCCCGCGAAAGCGGGGACCCAGGCGTTTTCTGAAACGCGCCGCGCTCTACGATAAAAAACCTGGGCCCCCGCTTTCGCGGGGGTTTTACGGTTTGGGGGGTGGGGGTTGAGCGCCCCCAATGCTCCCAACCAAACCCGCCTCCCTCGCCCTCGTGGCGAGGGCCCATGCCGGCCGCTGCCCAGACCTCGCTCCAACGCGAAAGGTCTGAGCAGGCTGAACCATGGATCCTGGGCATAAGGCCCAGGAAGGCGAAGAGGGGCCTCGGGGCCTAGCGAACCGCCTTCCCCGTCAGCGCCTCGACCACCTTCGGATCGGCCCACTTGCCCCAGGTCGGATCCAGCAGCCCATAGGGCTCCACCGCCCCGGCCGTGCGGTTGTAGCCGCCCGACTGCGTGCCGTTCAGCGGCCACCAGGCGAAGTCGATGCCGGTGTCCCGCGCATATCCCGCCAGAGCCTGGACGAAGGTGATACGGTCGCTCTTGCACGGCTGGCCGTCGGGGCCGGGCTGGGTGCAGCCGCCCCACTCGCTCATATAGACCGGCGCGGTCCAGGGCTGGCCCGGGTCACGCACGAAGCCCCAGCGCTCGTGCGAGCGGCGGGCGAACAGGGCCGGATCGGCCAGTTCCTCGGGCTTGCGGTTCCAGGCGTAGTCGTGGGCGGCGTAGACCAGCTTCCCCGGAACCGACAGGGTCACCGGCTGATCGCGCACGCCGGTCAGGTGGTTCTGGTAGTCGATGCCGCCGACGATGATCAGCAGCCTCGGATTGACCGCCAGCACGGCCTCGGCTCCGCGCATCGAGGCCGCCCGCCAGTCGGTGCGCGGATCGCCGCCGCCCCACACCGGCTTGAGGCCCAGGGAGGGATCGGGCCGGATCTCGTTGCGCAGTTCGGCGGCGACCACGAACGGCCGGTTCGCATAGCGGGCCGTCACCGTCTTCCAGTCGGCCAGCCAGGCGCTTTCGGGATAGGCGGGCGTCCACCACAGGCCATCGCCATGGGCCTCGTCGCAGCACCAGTCGCCGCGGCTGCGATGGTTGTCGAGCACCACCATCAGCCCCTCGTGGCCGAAGGCGTCGACCACCGCGTCGAACACCTGAAGCGCCGTCTTGCCCTTCAGCTTCGGATTGGCGGCCAGGAAGCGGTCCTCGACGACCGGATTGCGCTCGACCAGCTCGTTCGACCACGGCAGGCGCACCGAGTTGAAGCCGCCGGCCTTGATCGTCCTGACGATCTTCTCGAGCGGCTGCTTGTCGAGCCCGCCGACCACGAACTCGGCCGACTCCGCGCCGAACCAGTTGACGCTGACCAGCCGCACCTTCGCGCCCTTGGCGTCGACGATGTCGGGACCCCGCGTGGAGAGCGGGTATTTGGGCGCGGCGAGCGCCGGGACAGCCAGCAATGCGCAGGCCAGGGCGGCCGCGAGGCCCCGAAGGAAAGTCGAGGGGAAAGCCGACAAGAAAACGCTCCGCCACCAGCAAGGGACGGAGCGCATTCATCCTACAAATACCTTTGGACGCAAGCGGCCCCTACTTCACCGTCTTGTCGACCGTCTCGCGGGTGACCGCGTGATAGAGCGGCCGGGACTCCGCATAGATGCGCTTGGCGATCGGCTGGCCCCATTCGCCCTGGCCCCACAGCGAGACGAACAGCGGGGCGACGAACTTGCGGCGGCCCTGGCCGGTCAGGAACTGCTCCAGCGACGGCACGGCCGGCGCGTAGCGGTTGGCGATGGCCAGCTGCAGCCAGGCGAAGCGGATCTCGCTGTTGCCCTGGGCCGACAGACCGAAGGCGGCGTCGACGGCGGCCAGTTGGGCGTTCGTCAGCTTGCGCGGCAACTGGCCGACGAAGCGGACGCGCTCGGAAGTGCCCCAGCCCTTCCAGGCCTCGACCGGCGCAACGCCGCCGTCCGCGAAAGCCTTGGCGGCGGCGTCAACCGGCTCGAAGGCCTTGGACTGCACGTGGACGGCGTTCTCGGGCAGGCCCGGCTGGTAGATCCAGCGCTGGACGTCGATCTTCTTTTCCAGCGCCGCATCGCCCTTGAACAGATTGGCCCGCAGGTCGGCGATGAAGCCCTCGGCGGTCTGCGGCTGGAAGGCGTGACGGTCGAAATAGCCGCGCAGATAGGCGTCCCAGCGCTCGCGGCCGACCTCCTTCTCGATGGTGCGCAGGAAGGCCGCGCCCTTTTCGTAGGGGATGTCGGTCATGCCGTCGTCGGGATCGCGGCCGGTCAGGTCGATGTGCAGACGGGTGTCGGGACCGGTCATGCCGCCAGCCTCCTCGATCGCCTCGTGCAGGTCGGTCCAGCCGAGATCGGCCAGCATGGCGGCCGTGTCCTTGCCGTAGAGGGCCTCCATGATCCGGTTCTCGAAATAGACCGTGAAGCCCTCGTTGAGCCAGAAGTCGGCCCAGGTGGCGTTGGTGACCAGATTGCCCGACCAGGAGTGGGCCAGCTCGTGCGCCACCAGGCTGACCAGCGAGCGGTCGCCGGCGATCACCGTCGGGGTGGCGAAGGTCAGGCGCGGGTTCTCCATGCCGCCGAACGGGAACGACGGCGGCAGCACCAAGAGGTCATAGCGGCCCCAGCGATAGGGGCCGTAGAGCTTCTCGGCGGCCTCGACCATCTTCTCGACGTCGGCGAACTCCCAGGCCGCGGCCTTCAGGGCCGAGGGCTCGGTATAGATCCCGGTGCGCGGACCCAGCGGCTGGAAGGCCAGGTCGCCGATGGCGATGGCGATCAGGTAGGGCGCGACCGGCTTGTCCATCCGGAAGCGATAGGCGCGGCCACCGGCGACGGGCTCGCCGTCGGGGGTCAGCATCTCGGCGCTCATCACCGCCTTCAGGCCCTCGGGCGCGACGATGCGGGCGGTCCAGGTCTGGCGGATGCCCGGGCTGTCCTGGGTGGGGATCCAGGTGCGGTTGAGGATCGCCTCGCCCTGGCTGAACAGGTACGGCTTGACCTTGCCGGCCGTCTGCGAGGGCGACAGCCATTGCAGGGCCGCGCCGTCGGGGGCGCTCTCATAGGCGATGACGATGCGCTTGGCGCCGGCCAGGGTGACGGTCAGCGGCGCGCCCAGATGCGGGTCGAAGGCGCCGAGGGTCCACTTCAGCGGCTTGCCCTGGGCGTTGGTGATCGACTTGATCTTCAGGCCCTTGGTGTCGAGCACGACCTCCTTGGCGCCGGGCGCGAGCTTGAGGTCGAGGGCGGCCTTGCCGACCATCTTCTTGCCCGCGAAGTCGGCCGTCAGGTCGAGATCGACGTGGGTGACGCGGGCGACCTGCGGCCTGGCGTAGGAGTGGATGTCCTTGGCGTCCGAGCGGGTGGACAGCGGGGCGATCATGGGGGCCCCCGTGGCTTTCGAGACCGGCGCCGCCGAAGCCAGGGCCGGGACGGCGACGCCGCCGAGGAGCGCGGCCGCGAGCAGGGCGCGCGAGGTGTTCGAGATCAGGGACATGAGACGATGAATCCGTGGAAGCGGAACTTTGCGCCTCTTATTCCAGATACCGGGGCCTACAGATAGTCGAGCAGGCTCATACCCGTCTTGAGCGTTCCATCCGCCCCGAACATCGAGGAAAGTTTGTCCGACAGGGTCTGCAGCGAGACCATCTTGTCGTAGAGGCCCGGGGTCCAGCCGACGGCCTCGCGCTCCTCGTCGCTCATCGAGACATATTGCGAGACGAGGTTGCGGCCGAACACCGAGGCGTCGCCCGACTGCTGGGCCGACTTCCAGTTCGAGGAGACGCCCTCGCGGTTGCGCGCGCGCACCTCGTCGGCGGCTTCCTTGACCTCGTGCTCGGAGAACTTGCCGCCCTTGTTCAACGCGATCGCCGACAGCGAGCGGTCGTCGAAGCGGGTGAAGTCGATGGTTCCGGCGTCGCCGTCGGTCGCCATGCCCTCGCCGGTCGCCAGCGAGTACTGGCGGTCCAGGGCGGTGCGGACGTCGGAGGCCACGTCGGCGATGTCGCGCGAGCGCGGATTGGAGACGACGCCGCCGTTTTCCTTGAGGTAGGCGGCGACCGGATCGTCGGCGATCCCCGTGGGCGCGGTTCCGGGCTTGGCGGTCGCCTGGCGCAGGCCCTCGACCAGGGCGGCCTTGGCGTTCTGCCAAGCCAGCGCGCCCTTCTCCTCGGTCCCGGCGGCCTCGTGGCGGGTCAGGGCGGCCTTGTAGAGGCCGGCATAGTCGCCGGTGACCCGGGCGTCGGCGGCGGGTGCGGCCAGGGCTTTGTCGAGGCCGGCCTTCAGTTGGAGGCTGGCGACCACCTGCTCCTCGATCGGGAAGCTTCCGCCCTGGTTCGAAGCGACGGCGTAGAGCGATCGGCGGTCGAGGCCGGAGACGTCGATGGTCGCCTTGCCGTCCTTCAGCGCGCTGGTGGCTTTGGCGGCCGAGAGCAGGCTGTCGAGACTCTTGCGGGCGTCGGAGACCACAGTGGCGACGCTACGGCCGTCGGAACTGGCGGCGGCCAGCGCGGCCTGCGCTTCCGCCGACAGGGTGACGCTGACGCTGGAGGCGCCGGTCTTGGCCGCTTCAGCCGCTTTTGCCTGGGCGGCGGTCGTGGTTCCCGTCTGACTGCTCGTCGCGCCCGCATAGGCGTAGGCGGCGGCGTAGCCCTGAGAGCCGATCCTGGTCATCACGCACTCGAAGTCGATTCAACTACGAGTTAACGTATCAGGTCGGATGCGATTTGAAATGTTTGGAAATCAGAAGCTTGATTGGTTAACGCCCCGCCTCATAACTCCCGTCATTCCCGCCCTTGTGGCGGGAACCCCTCTGTCAGCCGCAGGTGAGAGTGAGGCGGCGTGCTCAGCACGCCGCTTGCGCCGCCCATGCAAGCGGAACCAGGGGTTCCCGCCACAAGGGCGGGAATGACGGGAGAATAAGGGAGCTTGAGCCCCTACCCCTCGTGCCCGGGCTTCCGGGGCGTCGCCCAGGGCTCGGAGACGTCGGCCAGGGCGGCTTCCACGCAGTCGACGGAGACCCGCAGGTCGCCGCCGCCGGCGAAGGTCAGCAGGATCACGCCGCCCGGGGCTTCCTCGCCTGGCTCGAAGGCGACCGACAGCAGTTCGACCACCGCTTGCTTGGCGTCGCGGCGCAGGTTGCGGGCCTGGACGCCGGTGACGTCGCCCAGCTGCAGGGCCGAGCGCACGCGCTCGCCGCCCTTCTTCTTGCCGCCGGCTTCCCAGCGGAAGCGGTTGCAGGCCAGGGTCAGGGTGCGGGCGGCCGCGTCCCAGCGAATGTCGCCGATCTTGGCGACGGCGTCCTGCAAGGCGGCCGAGATCACCGGCAGGTCTTCAGGCTCGTGGGCCAGCAGGCGGAGGGGCGCGGCGCTCATGCTCAGAGCTCCGGCTCGCCGTCGCCCTTGATGCGGCGCACCTGGGCTCCGCAGGCGCCCAGCTTCTCTTCCAGGCGCTCGAAGCCCCGGTCGAGGTGGTAGATGCGCGACACCACGGTCTCGCCGCGAGCCACCAGGCCGGCGATCACCAGGCTGACGGAGGCGCGCAGGTCGGTGGCCATCACCTCGGCGCCTTCCAGCTGGGCGACGCCGCGCACGCGGGCCTCGCCGCCGTGCACCGAGATGTCGGCGCCCAGGCGCATCAGCTCGGGGGCGTGCATGAAGCGGTTCTCGAAGATGGTCTCGCGGATGCGGCTCTCGCCGTTCGCCGTGGTCATCAGGGCCATGAACTGGGCCTGGAGGTCGGTGGCGAAGCCGGGGAACGGCGCGGTCTCGAGATCGACGGCGTTGAGGCGCGAGCCGTTGCGCTTGACGATGACGCCGTCCTCGGTGCGCACGACGGTGGCGCCGGCCTCCTCGAGCTTGACCGACAGGCTCTCGATCAGTTCGGGACGGGCCTTGGTCAGGCGCACTTCACCGCCGGCCATGGCGGCGGCGACGGCGTAGGTGCCCATCTCGATGCGGTCGGGGATCACCGAGTGGGTCGCGCCGTTCAGGCGGGCGACGCCGGTGATGGTGATGGTGGGGGTGCCCGCGCCCTCGACCTTGGCGCCCATGGCGTTCAGGCATTCCTGCAGGTCGGCCAGTTCAGGCTCGCAGGCGGCGTTGCGGATCACCGTCACGCCGTCGGCCAGCACGGCCGCCAGCATGGCGTGCTCGGTGGCGCCCACCGAGACGATCGGGAAGACGATCTCGGCGCCCTTCAGGCCGCGCGGGGCCTGGGCGTAGACGTAGCCTTCGTGCAGGTCGATCTTGGCGCCCAGGGCCTCCAGCGCCTGGAGGTGCAGGTCCACCGGGCGCGCGCCGATGGTGCAGCCGCCGGGCAAGCTGACCTTGGCCTGGCCCGAGCGGGCGACCAGCGGGCCCAGCACGTTGAACGAGGCGCGCATCTGGCGCACCAGGTCATAGGGCGCGAAGCCGCTGGTGATCTCCGGCGCGTGCAGGATCGTCTGCTGGCCGTCGGGACCGTCGTCGCTTTCGGTGACGCTGACGCCGAGGCGCGTCAGCAGCTTGCCGAGGAATCGCGTGTCGGCCAGGCGCGGCATGTTGGTCAGCCGCAGCGGCTGATCCGTGAGCAGGCTGGCGGCCATCAGCTTGATGGCAGAGTTCTTGGCGCCGCTGACGGGGATGGTCCCGTTCAGCTGCGCGCCGCCGGTGATGGCGATGCGATCCAATGAAATTCCCTCGAACGCGCGGAAAAGCCGTCTTCCACGCGGGTCACATGTGAGGTCGCGGTTCTAACGCTTGCAAGGGGGCATGCAAGAGGCCGCGCCGATTCCTATTCCGAAGCCGATTCCGGCTTGGCCGACGCGCTGGCGGGCGCCTTGCGACGGCGGAGGTTGGTTCTCAGGGCCTGGGCCAGACGCGCCTCGCGTTCGGCTTTTTCCTTGTCCTGACTGGGGTTTGGCTTCGATGACTGACTCATGTGTCCACAGGTGAATTGCCCGCGACGTTCAGTCAACGCGATTTGGGCTTTGCAATCCCCGAAATCGTTGGCTATACGCCCCTCCTCGTCGCCGCCGTAGCTCAGTGGTAGAGCGCATCCTTGGTAAGGCTGAGGTCGGCAGTTCAATCCTGCCCGGCGGCACCACGGGGACCCAGACGGAAGTCTGGGTCCCCACCACACCCCTGAAATCGCAAAGCTTTCCCAACGCCAGACGGCGTGATCGTTCGCGCGCGCGAAGTCGCGTCCGGACGGCCGAAACCGTCCGCCGAAGCTGGAAGCGCGTCGTTTAGCCGGCCGGAATCGCCCGCCGGATCAGGAGCGGCCCGTCGGGCCGCCCCTCCCCTTCGGGTCAGAACACGATCTTGCGGAAGCCGATGCGGAACACCCGGCCCAGCGGATCGAGATAGTCGGGCTGGTAGGTCAGCGGCAGGGTCCCGTCGCTGCTGGTCACCTTGGTGCGGGCGTCGAACAGGTTGGTGACCTCGGCGGTCACCCGCGCGCCCCGCAGCCACGGATATTTCTGCACCCACTCGCGGCGCTGCGAGAGGTCGGCGAACAGGCGCAGGTTCACGGTCGCCAGGTCGCCGAACTTGTAGTCCGGCGTCAGGCCATTGCCCTTCGTGACCGTGCCGGACTCCCACTTGGCGTTGACGAAGCCGCCGACGCCGCGGCGCGAGGCCCCGACCTGCAGCTTGACCTCGTGCTCGGACTCGCCGCCGGAGCCGGAGATGGAATCCCCGTTCAGCAGGTCGAGCACCGACGAGCCGTCGCGGATCGTCACCTCGTCCTTCAGCCGCCAGGTGTGGGTCAGCGAGATGTTGATCAGGCCCTGGCCGGGCCGCATCATCACGGCCGGACGCCGTCCACCGCCCGGAGGGCCGCCAGGACCCCCGCCCGGAGGACCACCGCCCGGACCGCCCACGCCGGGCGGAGGACCGCCGCCCTCGCCCGGAGGCGGACCGCCCCCTTCTCCCGGCGGCGGGCCGCCATCGGGAGGACCGCCGTCCGGCGGGCCAAAGCCCTGGCGTGGCGGAAACTGCATCGGCTTGCCGAAGGCGCGCGAGAAGGTGAAGCCCCAGGCGGCCTCTTCCTTCACTTCGCGCGCCACGTTGATCGGCCGGGCGTCGATGCTCAGCAGGGTTTCGTCGGCGGATCGGGTGAAACGCTCGGGCAGGGCCTCCTCCAGGCCGGCGGTGACGCTGGAGAAGCTGCTGATCCCGTCCAGCACCTCGGTGCGGGTCCAGTTCAGGTTCATCTGCAGGGCGTGCCTAGAAGTCGGGGTCCAGTTGACGCCGAAGTGCAGGATGCGGCTTTCGGGCGCCTCCAGGTCGGCGTTGCCGCCGCTGGTCTGGGTGACCGACACCGTCTGGCCGGTGGCGTAGTCGAACACCGCCACGTTGGGCGTGGTCTGCGTCGGATCGTTCAGCTGCGACAGGGTCGGGGCCGTGGTCTTGGTGGTGTAGTCGCCGGTGAAGACCAGTTTCTCGACCGGCGTCCAGTTGAGGCCCGCGCCGAGCGTGCGCAAGGTCCCGAAGTCCGACACCTGCGCGGCGGCGAGATTGAGGTTGGCCGAGACCGCGCCGAGCCTTTTGCCCGCGCCCTCCCCCGCCGCGAGCAGCGGCAGGTCGAAGCTGGCCTGGACCGAGCCCTGGTCGCGCGACACCTCGCGGCTGGTGGAGACGCCTTCGACCAGGCTTTCGCTGTCGAGGCTGGAGTGATCGCCGCCAACCTTCAGCGACAGGCGCATGGCGCCGGCCGGCAGCCGCAGCAGCGAGCCGTTGGTCACCACCTCGCCCGTCACGCTCTGGGCCACCGAAGCGGCGCGGGTCGGATCCAGCACCGAGAGGTAGGAGTCGAGGTCGCCGGAAAGATCGACCGTCCCGGCGTCGATCGCCGCATCCAGCGCCGTCGTGTCCAGACCCCGGCCGGTGACCGAATTGGTCTCCACCCGCTGATAGGCTAGGCTGCCGGTCGTGGCCCAGGAGCCAACGAAGCCGTCGACCAGGGCGCCCAGATCGGCGGTCGTGGTCTTGGTGCGCTTCTGCAGCGTGTCGGGCCGATCGACATAGACGTCGTCGGCGACCTCCGGCAGGCCCAGGCGGCTGACCTGGTCCACCGACTTGAGGCCGCCGCTGAGGGTCAGGCCGACCTTGTCGGTCAGGTCGCGCTTGACCACGCCCGAAAGCTGGGCCTGGCGCAGGCGCGGCGCGAGCGTGCGGTTGGTGGTGACGCCGCCGCTTTCCGAGCGGTCGATGTCGCGCTCGTCTTCATACAGGGCCGACTGGTTCTTCAGATCGAGGCTCAGCGAGGTGCGGGCGCCGCCCTGGATGCGCAGGGCGTTGGTGCGCGAGCTGCCGACCGTGCGCCCGCCGCCCTGGGGCCGCTCGGCGTCGACCTGCTCGGACAGCGAGCGGAAGCGTTCGCGCAGGATGATGTTCACCACCCGCTGGTCGGCGCTGTAGCCATAGGCCAGGGCGGTCTGCTCGGGCAGGATCTGGAACTGCTCGATGGCCTCGGTCGGCAGGCCGCGCAGTTCCTGGAAGCCCGAGATGCGGCGACCGTTGATCAGGAACACCGGCGAGCCGCCGCGCGCGCTGGCGGTCTGGGCTTCGAGCAGCTCGATCAGCTCGTCGACCGTGGCCGCGCCGAAGGCCTGGATCTGCATCGGGTCGTAGGCGACCAGCGGCGTCTGGCCGCCCCGCGCCTCGCCGCGCTTGGCGGCCTCGACGACGACGCCGGAGACGTCGGTCGGCGTCGGGGCTGGAGCCGCGTCCGGGGCCGTCGACAGGGCGGCTGCGGCCAGAATGACAAACGGTGCGACGGCCATGGTCCCTCTTCGTCCAGGATGAGCGAAGCAGGGCTCCTAAGGCGTAAGTTGTGCAGCACCATCACTGGGCGGAAACAATCACGGCGATGCTTTAGATCGTCGTCCGGATCGTCGCCCGTCCGCCGTGGAGCCCCAGCGCGCGCCTGAAGTTCCGCCTGGCCGGCCGGTCAAGCTTAGCCATTACCGACAAGCATGCGGCAAGCTTCAGCATAAGTAAAATCGCGAAGTAATTAATGACAGTTAACGCACGATAACTTCGTACGTAGACTTCACGACACAGATAACTAGCCACCTTGTGCGCTGTCCTGCCGCATTACGCGAGTCGGGCGAGCCCTATACACATGCATTAAGCATATTGCTTAACCATAGCTATTCGGGGGCGTCGATGACGTTCGATCTCGCCCGCCAGGCCATGAGCTTGGCGGCCATCGCGACCTGCTGCCTGCTCGCCGCCCCGGCCGCCGCCCAGGTTCTGGAAATCGGCGACGAAGGCCAGGTCACGCGTTTCGACGGTCCGGCCGTCTTCAACGGCGAAACGGTCGAGGCGATCAAGGCGGCCGCGCCGCCGCCCGTCGCCGTCGTCGAGACCGTGGCCAGCGACGCCGTGCGGCGCGAGCTGCACGCCGCCGCCGCCGACTACGCCCTGGATCCCAAGCTGGTCGAGGCCGTCGCCTGGCGCGAAAGCCGCTTCCGTCCCGCCGCCCGCTCGCGCAAGGGCGCCATGGGCGTGATGCAGCTGATGCCGGCCACCGCCCGCGACCTCGGCGTCGATCCGTCGGACATGACCCAGAACATCAAGGGCGGCGCGATGTACCTGCGCCAGATGCTCAACCGCTTCGGCGGCGACGTGAAGCTGGCCCTGGCCGCCTACAACGCCGGCCCCGGCGCGGTGCTCAAGCACGGCGGCGTGCCCCCCTACGCCGAAACCCAGGCCTACGTCGCCTCGATCCTCGGCCGCATGGCCGTGATGGGTCCCGCCCTCGCCCTTCCCGCCCTCGGAGCTCCAAACTGATGCGCCCCCAATTCATGCGTAAGTTTTTGAACGCCCGCGCCGCCGCCCTGGCGACCGCTCTCGCCGCCGCCGCCAGCCAGGCCCATGCCCAGGTTTCGCAGGCCGACCCGCAAGGCTCGTCGGCCGTGCTGTCGGGCGTGCTGTGGCTGCAGGGCACGCTGATGGGCAACGTCGCCACCGCCGTGGCGGTGATGGCCGTGGCCGCCGTCGGCTTCATGATGCTGACGGGCCGGATGAACTGGCGCTACGGCGCGACCGTCATCCTGGGCTGCTTCATCCTGTTCGGCGCCACCACCATCGTCAGCGGCATCCGCTCGGCGGCGGGGGCCTAAGCCGGCATGGCCGCTCCCCTCGATCGCGACGTGGTGTTCGGGGCGCTCACCCGGCCCCAGATGTTCGCCGGCGTGACCTACAGCTACTTCGTCGTCAACGGCGTGGTCACGACCGAGCTGTTCCTGATCACCAAGTCGTTCTGGGCGTTGCTCGCCGCCCTGGTGGTCCACGCGATCGGCTATGCGGCCTGCCTGCGCGAACCGCGCATCTTCGACCTGTGGCTGGCCAAGGTCAGCCGCTGCCCCCGCGTTCCCAACTTCCGGGCCTGGCGATGCAACAGCTACCAACCGTGAATCCCAAGCCCAAAGCAGGCAAGGAAGCGTCGGCCGGCAAGCGCCTGCCCTACGCCCGCCACCTGGACGCGCGGACGATCGAGACCCGCGACGGGCTGTTGCTCCAGGTGATCCACCTGGCCGGCCTGCCGTTCGAGACGGCCGACAGCGAGACGCTGAACTACCGCAAGGCGGTGCGCGACGTGATGCTGCGCGGCCTGGCCAGCTCGCGCTTCGCCGTCTACCACCACATCATCCGCCGCGAGGCCAGGGTCGGCACGGAAGGCGAATTCTCCGACGCCTTCAGCACCCGGCTGGACGCCGAATGGAGCGAGCGCCTCGCCGGCCGCAAGCTCTATGTCAACGACCTGTTCCTGACGATCGTGCGCCGCCCGCTGCAAGGCCAGGGCGGACTGATCGACAAGGCCCTGCGCCTGGCCAAGGGCTCGGCGCAAAGCGCCGGCCAGAAGACCCAGGACCGCCGCGAACTCGACGCCGCCCGCGACAGCCTGGTCTCGGCCCTGGCGCCCTATGGCGCGCGGGTGCTGGGCCAATACGAGGGTTCGAACGGGACCTGCTCGGAGCCGCTGGAATTCCTGTCCTGCCTCTATAACGGCGAGATGCGCCCGGTGCTGGCGCCGAAAGGCGACGCGGGCGAGTACCTGCCCTATCGCCGCGTCAGCTTCGGCCACGAGACGCTGGAACTGTCGCGGGCCGGCGCCCTGGCGCGCGGCTTTTCCTCGATCGTCTCGGTCAAGGACTACCCCGCCCAGACCACGCCCGGCATGCTGGACGACCTGCTGCGCCTGCCCTGCGAGATGGTGGTGACGCAGAGCTTCGGCTTCGTCGACCGCCAGCCGACGCTGGACAAGATGAACCTCGCCCTGCGCCGCATGCGCGCGGCCGACGACGACGGCGTCAGCCTGAAAGCCGACCTGATCCGCGCCAAGGACGACGTGGTCAGCGGCCGCGCGGCCTTCGGCGAGCATCACCTGTCGGTGCTGGTGCGCGGCGAGAGCCTGGAGGGCCTGGACCAATCCACCGCCGAAGTGCTGTCGGCCTTCACCGAGATGGGCGCCATCGCCGTGCGCGAGGACGTCAATCTGGAGCCGGCCTTCTGGGCCCAGTTCCCGGGCAACTTCAAGGATATCGCTCGCCGGGCGATGATCTCGACCGCCAATTTCGCCGGCTTCGCCAGCGGCCACAACTTCCCGGTCGGCAAGGCCCTGGGCAACCACTGGGGTCCGGCGGTGACGCTGCTGGAGACCACCTCGGCCGGCCCGTACCACTTCAACTTCCACAAGGGCGACCTGGGCAACTTCACGATCATCGGCCCGTCGGGCTCGGGCAAGACCGTGGTGCTGAACTTCCTGCTGGCCCAGGCCCAGAAGTACAAGCCGCGCACCGTCTTCTTCGACAAGGACCGCGGGGCCGAGATCTTCCTGCGCGCCATCGGCGGCCGCTACGAGGTGCTGCGCCCGGGCCAGGCGACGGGCTTCAACCCTCTGGCCCTGGAAGACACGCCGGCCAACCGCCGCTTCGTCGCCGACTGGGTCGCGCGCCTCGTCAGCCAGCCCGGCGAGACCCTGACGCCGGACGACCTGGCCCGCATCAAGGACGCGGTCGACGCCAACTACGACCAGGCGCCCAAGCTGCGCCGCCTGCGGTTCTTCGCCGAGCTGTTCAAGGGCTCGCGCCGTCCGGACGCCGCCGATCTGGCCGCGCGCCTGGCGCCGTGGCACGGCGCGGGCGAGCACGCCTGGCTGTTCGATAACGCCCAGGACGGCCTGGACCTGTCGGCCGCCACCCTGGGCTTCGACATGACCCAGCTGCTGGACGACCCGGCCCTGCGCACCCCGGCCATGATGTACCTGTTCCACCGCGTGGAGCAGCGCCTGGACGGCCACCCGACCCTGATCGTCGTCGACGAGGGCTGGAAGGCGCTGGACGACGACGTCTTCGTCGCCCGGATCAAGGACTGGGAAAAGACCCTGCGCAAGCGCAACGGCCTAGTCGGCTTCGCCACCCAGAGCGCGCAAGACGCCCTGGAAAGCCGCATCGCCAGCGCCATCGTCGAGCAGGCCGCCACCCAGATCTTCATGGCCAACCCCAAGGCCCAGGCGAGGGACTACTGCGAGGGCTTCGGCCTGACCGAGCACGAGTTCGAGCTGGTCCGCAGCCTGCCCGACACCGCCCGCTGCTTCCTGATCAAGCACGGGACCGACAGCGTCGTGGCCCGCCTGAACCTGGCCGGCTCGCCCGAACTGCTGACGGTGCTGTCGGGCCGCGAGAGCACGGTGCGCCGGCTCGACGCCCTGCGCGAACATCTGGGCGACGCGCCCGAGGCCTGGATGGCCAAGCTGGTGAAGGACGCCGCATGACTCCCGTCGCTTGCCCCGCCGCCGACGCCCCGCTGGTGCAGGGCCTGATCGGCTCGGTCGACTGCCAGGTGCACGGCCTGGCCCAGGCCGGCTATGCCGCCCTGGCCTCGCCCGGCTCGCCGGTCTCGATGCTGCTGACGGTGCTGATGACCGTCTATGTCGGCTTCATGGGCTATCGCCTGGTGCTGGGCCGCGGCTCCCTGCGGATCGGCGACGCCACCATCGCCGTGGTCAAGATGGCCCTGGTCGTGGCCCTGGCCACCAACTGGGCGCTGCTGGAGACCCTGGCCTACGACGCCCTGTTCAGGGCGCCGGCCGAGTTGGGCGGCCTGCTGCTGGGCCAGCTCGGCGGCGAGGCCGGACGCACCGATCCCTATGTGCGCCTGCAATCGGCCTACGAGGTCCTGCAGCAGGCGTCGCAATATTTCGTCGCCCGCGCCGGGACGCACGACTCCGCGCTGCAGGGCGGGCCCGGCTTCGCCGCCTTCGCGGCCAATGTGGGCGGCCTCGTCATGCTGCTGACCAGCCTGGGCGCGGTGCTGGCCTGCAAGGTGGTGCTGTCGTTGCTGCTGGCCCTGGCCCCGCTGGTCGCCGGGCTGCTGCTGTTCGAAACCACCCGCGGCCTCGTCGAGGGTTGGCTGAAGGCGATGATCGCCCTGGCCCTGCTGCCGATGATCGCCACCGTCGGCCTGGCGCTGGAACTGGCGATGATGACCCCGTCGCTGAAGGCCCTGGGCGCGATGAAGACCGCCCAGCAGTTCGCCGAACTCGACATCACCCCGGCCGTGACCGTGCTGATGCTGAGCCTGGTGTTCGCCGTGGTGCTCGTCGCCGGGGCCATCGCGGTTTCGGTCATGGCCGCCGGCCTGCGCCTGCCGCGCGAACAGTCCCGCGACCAGGCGGCGCCTGCGTCGCTCGGCGCCGGCCAGACCGCCGCGCCGCTGGAGCCGCCCTCGCGCGCCGCCCACGTCGCCGCCGCGGCCACCGCCCTGGCCCGACGCGAGGAACAGGCGGCCGCCGCCTCCTCGGCCTCGAGCGCGACCATCGGACCGCGCCGCCTGACCGTGGTGTCCGACCGCTCTGCGCCCGCGCCGTCGGCCTCGCCCGCTTCGTCGACCGCCGGCGCCGCCGTCCCGCTCGGCGCCAGCTACCGCCGCCCCGCCTCTCCCCGCCTCGCCGCCTCCGGCGCCCGGAGAGACCAGTGACCCCGCTTTCCCGTTCCGGAGTTTCGCCCGTGAAGCGCCCGCTTCTCGCCCTGTCGATCGCCTGCGGCCTCGTCGCGCCCCTGGCCGCGCCGGCCCTGGCCCAGACGGCCGCCCCCACCGCAGGCACGACCGTCGCGCCCGCCGTCGTGCAGCCGCCGGCCGCCAAGCCGGTCGACCCGCGCATCCGCACCCTGACCTATGACGCGGACCAGGTGCACCGCCTGACCGGCTTCATGGGCTTCCAGACCATGCTGGAGTTCGGCCCCGACGAGCGCATCGAGAACGTCTCGATCGGCGACGCCCTGGGCTGGCAGATCACGCCCAACAAACGCGCCACCCTGCTGTTCCTCAAGCCGATCGACAACGCGCCGGCCACCAACATGACCGTGGTCACCGACCGTCGCCGCTATGTGTTCGAGTTGTCGGTGGGAGCGTCCGCCGCCGCCGGCTCCGACGCGGCCTATGTCGTGCGGTTCCGCTATCCGGCCCTGGCCCCCGAGGCGACGCCCGCCCAGCCGGCCGCGCCGGCGACCCGCAACACCGCCTACCGCGTCGAGGGCGCGAAGGCCCTGGCGCCCTCCCAGGTGTTCGACGACGGCCGCGCGACCTATCTCGCCTGGCCCCAGCAGGCCGACCTGCCGGCGATCTTCGTGATCGGCGCCGACGGCGTCGAGGGCCTGGCCAACGCCGTGGTCAAGGACGGCTACCTGGTCGTCGACCAGTTGGCGCCCCGCTTCGTCCTGCGCAGCGCCAAGGCCAGCGCCACCATCGTCAACAGCGGCTGGACCGCGCCGAGCGCGGGGAAGGCCCGATGACCCAGGACATCGATCCGCGCCAGACGCCCGAGGTCCAGGACGACCTCGCCCGGGCCGACGCCAACGCCCGCCCCGTGGTCGGCAGCAGCGGCGGCGTCTCGAACGTCGCCATCCTCGCCGGCTTCGGCGTGTTCGGGATCGCGGTGTTCGTCTGGCTGTCGAGCCATCGCGCCGACGCCCACCAGCGCCAGCCCGTCGCCCCGCCGCCGGCGGCCGCTCCCGCCGCCGCGCCCGCCGCGATGCAGGTCGCCCGGGTGGAGGCCCCGCCCGCGGCCGTGCCCGCCCCGCAGTTCACCGTCGACAACAGCGTCCCGGCCGGCGAGCCGACGATGATGCCCAACGAGTTCATCCCCCCGCCGCCGCCGCCCGCGATCGTCACGCCGGCCGGCGACGACAACGCGCGCCGCCGCGCACCGGCCCTGGTGGTCGATCTCGGCGGCGGCCCCGTCGCGGGCCCCGGCCGCCCGGCCGGCGACAAGCCCGAGGCCGGCCCCAGCGTCGAGGGCCTGGACGACTCCGCCCCCGTCAAGGCCTCGGCCATGCAGGACCTGGACGCCATCGTGCCGCAAGGCGCGGTGATCCCGGCGGTCATGGAGACGGCGATCAATTCCGACCTGCCGGGCCTGGCCCGCGCCATGGTCACCCGCGACGTCAAGAGCTTCGACGGCAAGGCCGTCCTGATCCCGCGCGGCAGCCGGGTGATCGGCCAATATAAGTCGGGCGTGGCCATGGGCGCCTCCCGCGTCTTCGTGATCTGGACCCGGGTGATCCGTCCCGACGGCGTGTCGATCCAGATCGGCTCGCCGGCCGCCGACCCGCTGGGTCGCGGCGGACTGGCCGGCAAGGTCGACCGCCACTTCTTCACCCGCTTCGGCGGCTCGATCCTGACCTCGGTGCTGAGCGCCGGCGTGGCCGCCGTCAGCAACACCCGCGCCAATTCGCAGATCTACATCGGCTCGGTGTCGGAGGCCGCCAACCTGGCCAACAGCGCCAAGACGACCCAGACCTCGCCCACCATCAAGACGCCGCAGGGCGCGCCGGTGACGATCTTCGTCGCCCGCGACCTCGACTTCTCGAGCGTGCGCGGGACCAGCGCCGGCGTCGCCGGCCGATGACCCACCAGGCGCCCATGGGGGTCTATCTGGAAGCCTACCTCGCGCCGCTGGCGCCGTGGCTGGCCGATCCGGAGGTGACCGACCTCTACGTCAACGGTCCCGGCGAGCTGTGGGTCGAGCGGCTGGGCGGCGCGGTCGCCAAGGTCGCGGCCCCCGAGCTGGACGAGACCAACCTCTGGCGCCTGGCGCGCCAGGTGGCCGCCCTGGTCCACCAGGGCGTCAGCCGCGAGCACCCCCTGCTGTCGGCCGTGCTGCCCGACGGCGCGCGGGTGCAGGTGGTGGCCCCGCCCGCGACGCGCGGCGGGATCGTCATGGCCATCCGCAAGCACGTGGTCTCGGACCTGTCGCTAGACGACTACGCCGCGGCCGGCGCCTTCGACCGCGCCACCGCGCCCCTGACCAGGCCCGACGCGGCCCTGCGCGCCCTGCTCGACGCGGGCGACGTGCGCGGCTTCCTGTCGGCCGCCGTGCGCGCGGGCAAGAACATCGTGGTCAGCGGCGGCACCTCGACCGGCAAGACAACCTTCCTCAACGCCCTGCTGAAGGAAGTGCCGCGCGACCAGCGCCTCGTCCTGATCGAGGACGCGCCCGAGATCCGCCTCGTCCACACCAACGCCGTCGGCCTGGTGGCCGCCAAGGGCGACCAGGGCCAGGCCCGGGTCGGGACCGAGGACCTGCTGCAAGCCTCGCTGCGCCTGCGGCCCGACCGCATCATCCTGGGCGAGCTGCGCGGCGCGGAGGCCTTCAGCTTCCTGCGCGCCGTCTCCAGCGGCCACCCCGGCTCGATGACCACGGTCCACGCCGACGACCCGCGCGGGGCCATCGAACAGCTGGCGCTGATGGCCCTCCAGGCCGGCGCCAACCTGCGACGCCAGGACGTGGTCGACCACGTCGAACGCGTCGTCGACGTCTTCGTCCAGCTCCATCGCCAGGACGGCGTCCGCGCCGTCCGGGAGATCGTCTTCATCGACCGATAGCGGCCGCTTCCACTCAACCTCTTTCCAGTTTCAACGCGCCCGCGCCACGGGCGTGATCGGGGACCTTTGTGCAATGCGTATGAAACTTCTGGCCTCCACGGCGGGGGCAGGCCTCGCCCTCGTGCTCTCGGCCTGCGGCGGCGGCGGTGGAGGCGGCGGCTCGTCGTCGACGCCCCAGAGCAGCGGCGGCACGACGCCGACCACCCCGCCCGCGCCGGTGGTGATCTCGGCGGCCGAGGCCGCGCGCCTGGCCAAGCAGGCTACCTTCGGCCCGACGCCCGCCCTGATCGACCAGATCGTGGCGGCCAAGAGCGCCTCGGCCTGGATCGACCAGCAGTTCGCCCTGAGCGGCAGCACCTACGCCGACATCGCCGCCAAGCCGGTGGCGACCACCTTCTGCTCGGCTCAGGGCCTGACCGGGACCGACCTCAACAACTGCAACCGCGACAACTTCGGCGCCCTGCCGATGTCGATGCGGTTCTATTCCAACGCCGTGGGCAAGGACGACCAGCTGCGCCAGCGCGTGGCCTTCGCCCTGTCGCAGATCGTCGTGGCGTCGGACCTGGAGGTGCACACCACCGCGGGCCTGGCGACCTTCAACCAGATCCTGCTGAGCAACGCGTTCGGCAACTACAAGGACATCCTGCGCGAGGTCACCCTGAATCCGTTCATGGGTAACTTCCTCGACATGGTCGACAGCAACAAGTCGGCCCCCAACGAGAACTACGCCCGCGAGCTGATGCAGCTGTTCTCGGTCGGCACGGTGCTGCTGAACGCCGACGGCACCACCAAGACCGGCGCCGACGGGGCGGTGATCGCCACCTACAGCAACGCCGAGGTCAAGGAAGTGGCCCGGGCCCTGACGGGCTGGACCTACGCCCGCCTCGACGGCGCGGCGATCAGCGACGGCACGAAGCTCGACTACTCCAAGCCGATGATCGTCAACACGGCCCGGTTCGACACCAAGTCCAAGACCTTCCTGGGCGCCACCATCGCGGCCGACGCCACGCCGCAGGCCAATGTCGACACGGTGGTCGACACCGTCTTCAACCACCCCAACACCGCCCCCTTCATCAGCAAGCGGCTGATCCAGCAGCTGGTGCTGGCCAACCCGTCGCCGGCCTATGTGGGCCGGGTGGCCGCGGCCTTCGCAGACAACGGCGCGGGCGTGCGCGGCGACATGAAGGCGGTGATCAAGGCGATCCTGACCGACACCGAGGCGCGCGGCTCGGCCGCCACCCCGGGCAAGGTCAAGGAGCCGGTGCTGTTCCTGACGGGCCTGGCGCGCGGCATGGGCCTGAAGTCGGACGGCTACGCCTTCTATTACCGCGACAACGCCCTGGGCCAGATGCCCTTCCGCGCCACCTCGGTGTTCAACTTCTACCCTTACGACTTCCCCCTGCCGCTGGGCTCGGGCGAGGCCAGCCCGGTCAGCAAGCTGATGACCACCTCGACCATGATCGCCCGCCACAACCTGGCCTGGGACTGGACCATGGCCGGCGAGGCCACGCGCACCGAGTTCAAGGTCCAGTCGACCATCACCGGCTCGACCGCCGTCGAGCTGCCGTGGACCGAGTGGGAGGCCCTGGCCGCCGACGAGGCCAGGATGCTCGACCGCATCGACCTCGTGTTCCTGAACGGCACCATGACCTCGGCCCAGCGCGGCGCGCTGTCGTCGGCCATGGCCGCCGTCAAGAACACCGACCCCGCCGTCCAGGCGCGCAAGCGGGCGCAGGTCGCCCTCTACATCGTCGCCTCGTCCCCGCAATTCCAAGTCGACCGCTGAGCCATGACCCTTTCCCGACGTGACTTCGGCCGGCTGCTCGCCGGCGCCTCCGCCACCGCCGCCCTGACCCAGATCGGCATCTCGGCCGCCATCGCCGACACCTCCAGCTATCGCGCGATGGTCGGGGTGTTCCTGTTCGGCGGCAACGACGCCTGGAACATGGTCGTGCCGACCGACAGCCGCTACGCCGCCTACGCCAGCCAGCGCGGGTCGATCGCCCTGAAGCAGGACAGCCTCGTCCCGCTGACCGGCACCGCCTTCGGCCTCAACGCCGCCATGGCTCCGCTGAAGACCGCCTGGGACGAGGGCGCGCTGAGCGTCGTGCTCAACACCGGCACCCTGTTCCAGCCGCTGACCAAGAGCCTCTACCAGACCCGCCCGGACCTGCGGCCGCTGAACCTGATGTCCCACGAGGACCAGCAGAACCAGTGGCAGGGCATGCGCACGCGCGAGAAGAACCTCGACGGCTACATGGGCCGCATCCTCGACCGCGCCGATGCGGCCGAGCTGCCGCCGCTGGTCTCGATCGCCGGCTCGCAGCTGGCCCTGCTGGGCAGCCGCAAGTCGCCGCTGATCCTGCCGTCGAGCGGCGGCATCACCCGCACCGGCTACAACGCCGCCAGCACCGACGCGGCCGTCGTGGCCCGCCAGGCGGCGCTGAACACCTTCTCGGACGCCTCGGCGTTCGGCGCGGTGACCGACCTGACCGGCCGGGGCATGTCGTCGGCCTACGCCCAGGCGGCGACGGCCAACACGATCATCAGCTCGACCACCTCGGTGGTGGACCAGTACTTCAAGAACCCGACCACCGGCGCGGCCCTGACCAGCGAGATCTCCCGTCAGCTGCTGCGGGCGGCGCGGATGATCGAGGCCCGCAACACCCTGGGCCACGCCAAGCAGACCTTCTTCGTCAGCCAGGGCGGCTACGACACCCACACCAACGAGGTCGCCGTCCACGCCTCGCTCTACGCCGACCTCGCCATGGCTCTGGCCGGCTTCTACAACGCCATGAAGGCGCTGGGCCTGGCCAACAACGTCACCGCCTTCACGATGTCGGACTTCGGGCGGGTGTTCAAAGCCAACGCCAGCGCCGGCACCGACCACGCCTGGGGCTCCAACCACCTGGTGCTCGGCGCGGGCCTGGCCTCGCGCAAGGTGCACGGCGCCTATCCCGACACCGCCTTCGGCGGCCCCGACGACGCCTATAACGACGGCCGCTGGATCCCGACCATCGCGGTCGAGGAATATGTCGGGGCCATCGCCCAGTGGTACGGCGTGTCGGCGACCGACCTGCCCTATGTCTTCCCCAACTGGGCGACCTGGAACGGCGGCGGGCGCGGTCCCGTGCTCCTGTTCGGCTAGAGCTCGGCTGGAGACCGGAAAACGACGACGCCCCGGGGCCTTTCGGCTCCGGGGCGTTTCTCTTTCAGTTCTGGGCCTGGCCTTAGAACTGGATGTTGGCGCCGAAGAAGACAGTCCGGCCGCTCTTGGTGTGGTTCCACAGGCGGTGGGCGCCCGGCTGGGTCACGTTCACGCCGGTGGTCGAGTTGTAGACGTAGAAGCTGTTGTACTGCGCCTCGCGCTCGTCGGTCAGGTTCACCCCGTCCAGCGTCAGGCGGATGCGCGGGCTGACCTGATAGAAGGCCGCCGCGTCGACATAGGTGGTGGCCTCGAAGCCGCCGCTGTCGATCGTGTAGTCCGAGCGGTAGTTCGACGACACCCGCGCGCCCCACTTCGTGGTCTCGTAGTAGAGCGTGATGTTGGTGTTGACGTCCGACAGGCCGTAGATCTGGCCCTTGAACTCCTTGCCGTTGATCTTGTTGGTGGTCTCGGAGTCGATCAGCGTCAGGTTGGCGACCATGCCCAGGTTCTTCAACGGACCGGGCAGGAAGAAGAAGTCGCTCTGGGCGCTCAGTTCCAGGCCGCTCAGCGTGGCCGAGGCGTTGTTGACCGAGCGGGTGTAGATCACCGGGGTCGAGGCGGTGACGCCCGTCACCAGGCCTTCGGCCAGGCCCGTGTCGGAATAGAGGGCGTTGGACGTCGTGCTGCTGACCAGGTTGTCGATCTTCTTGTGGAAGACGCCGGCGGTCAGCATGCCGATGCTGCCGAAGTACCATTCGGCCGACAGGTCGAACTCGTCCGAGGTGTAGGGGTCGAGGTTCGGGTTGCCGCTCGACACCGTCACCGTCGAGCCGTCGACGCTGATCGAGCCGTTCATGGCGTAGGCGGCCAGGGACGGACGGTTGATGTTCTGGGCCGCGGCGGCGCGGATCTGGAACTGGTCGGTGACCTCGAGCACGGCGTTGAAGGCCGGCAGGACGCCTGAATAGCTCTTCTTGACGGTGGTCGGGGTGTTGACGCCGCGCACGGCCATCACGCCGGTCGAGGTCAACTCGGTGTCGTAGGCGCGGGCGCCGACGTTGCCGCGCAGCGGCATGCCGGCCAGCTCGGTCTTCCAGTCCAGCTGCAGGTAGCCGGCGTTGGTGTCTTCCTGCACCGCGTAGATCGACTTGGGCGCGCCAAGGGTGCGGGTGATGTTGTAGGCCGCCAGGGCCTTGTTCCAGTCGACGATCAGCCAGGACTGGTCGTCGTGCTCGCGGAAGATCTTGTAGTAGCTGTTGACGTGGTCATCGAGCGTGCCCTTTTCCCAGGCCGTCTTGTTCACGTCGTCGTTGGTCTGGGTGTAGCCCGAGTTCTCGAAGCCGCGGAACGACACGCCGCCCTTCAGGGTGAACACGTCGTCGAACTGGTAGGAGCCGTTGAACTCGGCGTTCTTCAGCTTCGTCGTCTGGTAGGTGGCCGAGAAGTCGATCTCGTGGGCGCGGTAGTTGTTGGGATCGGTGGTGTCCCAGCCGTAGATATTCTTGGCCGTCTTGCCGCGGTAGTCGGTGATCAGGTCGCCGAAGGCCTCGGTGTAGAACTTGTCCGAGATCGGGATGTCGTAGTCCGAGGTCTCCTGACCGATGTGGCCGTCGAACTTCAGCTTGTCGGAAACCTCCCACTCGCCGGTCAGGACCAGCTGCTTGAAGGTGTTCTCGGTCTCCTGGCGACGGGTCTCGGTGGCGAACACCGTGTTGGCGACGTCGGCGTAGATGATCGTATTGTACTGGTCGTACTGGATCGAGCGCAGCACCGGAGCCGCGGTCGTCACGCCCGAGTGCGGGGTGGCCGCGCCCAGGATGGTCGAGCCGACGCTGGCGCGGGTGGCCAGGTGGTTCTCGCTGCGGTCGTTGGAGAACTTGCCGTACAGGCCGTCGAGCGTGAGGGTCACGGTCTCGACCGGACGCCATTGCAGCGCGGTGGTCACGCCCAGGCGCTCGTTGTCGGCGCCCCAGACCGACAGGCGGTTGCCGCGCTGGAAGATCAGCTCGCCGTTGGTGGCCTTCAGGGCGTCGGAAGCGCTGAGGTTGACGACGTTGGCGGCGTTGGCCTTCTGCTGGCCCGCGCCGTAGGTGTTGTAGCCCTGCTCCTCGACCTGGCGCTTGGAGTAGGCGACCGAGACCAGCACGCCGAACTTGTCGTCGAAGTTCTGGCTGAACATGCCCGCGACGCGCGGCTGGAAGTCTTCGGTGGCGCTGTTGGTGCCGCCCTGCAGCGACAGCGCCATCTTGCGGCCGTCATAGGCGAACGGCTTGGCGGTGTAGAGGCCGACGGTGCCGGCCATGCCGCCCTCGTCCTGCTCGGCCGAGAACGACTTGCGCACGTCGATCTTCGAGAACAGCTCCGAGGCGAAGATGTTGAAGTCGAAGGCCCGGTCGCGCGAGGTCTGGCCGCGGCTGTCCATCGGCGAGTCGACGTTGCCCAGCACTTCCATGCCGTTCAGCTGCACGCGGGTGTAGTCGGGGCCCAGGCCGCGCAAGGACACGCGGCGGCCTTCGCCGGCTTCGCGGTTGATGGCCACGCCCGGCAGGCGCTGCAGCGACTCGGCCAGGTTGAGGTCGGGGAACTTGGCCATGTCCTCGGCGACGATGACGTCGGCGACGATGCTGCTGTCGCGCTTCATCTGGCGGGCCACGCCCAGCGACTTGCGGAAGCCCTGGACGACGATGGCGTCGACTTCGCTGGCGTCGTCGGCCGGCGCGGTGGCGATCGGGGCGTCGGCCGCGGCCTCGGCGGCGTGGGCCGGAGCCGTCAGCATGGCGAAGGCCAGGACGGCCGAAGCGGCGCTAAGCGACAGCGCCTTCTTGGTGGTGGACATGAGACCCCCTGCAACTGGATCGCCGGAAGCCTCCAGAGAGCGGGCCACGGCGCGATGGCGGGGCGGTTAGGGCGAAATTGTGACGGCGTGTTACGAGTTCGATAACGAGCGTATGAAGCGAGCGTTTGGCGGCCGACTATCCACGATTTTATTGCGTGTCGGTCGCAGATCGGGACGGCGACACTGACGTCTAACCGTCATGCGGCGCCGCTAGAGAGGCCGCTTGTTCTGGTGGAGTGCGGCCCATGTTCGGCTTGGTGGCGGTGATGGCGATGGCGGCGGCGGCGAGCGACGCCCCGCTGCGGATGAACGATCTGACGGCCGTCGGCACCCACAATTCCTACAAGCAGGCCATCCCCGCCGACGAACTGGCGGCCATGGTCGCCGCGCGCGGCCAGCCGGTGCTGGCCATCGACTACGCCCACCGCCCCCTGGCCGAACAGCTGGACGCCGGCGCCCGGCAGCTTGAGATCGATGTCGTCAATGACCCGGCCGGTGGCCTCTACGCCAAGCCGCTGACGGCGCTGGGCCGGGGAACGGTGCTGCCGCCCCGCGTCGCCGAAGCCCTGGCCAAGCCCGGCTTCAAGACCCTGCACATGCCCGACATCGACTTCCGCAGCTCGTGCGTGACCTTCGTGGAGTGCCTGTCGCAGGTGCGCGCCTGGTCGGACGCCCATCGCGACCACGTGCCGATCCTGATCATGCTCAACGCCAAGGAAGGCGCGGCCTCCATCCCGGGCGGCGTCACGCCCCTGGCCTTCGACGAAAAGGCGTTCGACGCGCTGGACGCCGAAATCCGCAGCGTGTTCGGCCCCGACCGCCTGATCGACCCCGACCTGGTGCGCGGCAAGAAGCCGACCCTGCGCGAGGCGGTGCTGGCCGGCGGCTGGCCGACGCTGGAGGCCGCGCGCGGCAAGGTGTTCTTCGCCCTCGACGAGGGTCCCGAGAAGGTGGCGATCTATCGCGGCAAGCGCGCCTCGCTGGAAGGCCGGGCGATGTTCGTCAACACCGACGAGGCCTCGCCGGCCGCCGCCTATCTGACGCTGAACGACCCCATCGCCCAGAAGGACCGCATCGCCGCGGCCGTGAAGGCCGGCTTCATCGTCCGCACCCGCGCCGACGCCGACACCTGGGCCGCCCGCAACGGCGACGTCTCCCAGCGCACGGCCGCCCTGACCAGCGGCGCCCAGTACGTCTCGACCGACTATCTGTGGGCCGACCCGCGCCTGCCCTGGAACTACACCGCCCGCCTGCCCGGCGGCGAGGCGGCGGCCTGCAACCCCGTCCGCGCGCCCAAGGGCTGCGACGGCGCGCTGGAGCTGACGGCGGGCGCCTCGGCCACCGGCTATCTCGCCCCGGCCCAACGCCCCGACCTGACCAAGGTGCTGGCCGCTCCGCCGGCCCAGGGCTCGCCCCGCGCTATCTCTGACGCCGCGATCTTCGACGCCAGCCGATCGCTGAAGGACACCCCGCGCTGGGCGCTGGCGACCGCCGACGTCAAGGGCTCGATGTTCGACCATTTCGCCGACGCCTTGGGCGTGCGCCTGACGCCGCAGGAAGCGCCGATCCTGGCCGCCCTGCTCGAACGGGCCGGCGACGACCGCTCCGTGGTGGGAACCGCCAAGACCTTCTGGGGAACCAAGCGCCCCTATATCAGCAAGGACACGGCGCCCGTCTGCGAAGCGAAGACCGACCACCTGGCCGGCAATCCCGACTATCCGTCCGGCCACTCGGCCCATGGCGAGCACGTGGCGATGATCCTGGCCGAGGTCGCCCCCTCGCGCGCCGACGCCCTCTACGCGCGCGGCCGGGAATATGCCGAGAGCCGCTGGATCTGCGGCTCGCACACGGTCAGCGCCACCGAGGCCGGCTTGCAGGCGGGGGCCGTGATCTACGCCGCCGAGCATCGCTCGGCCGCCTTCCGCTTCGACATCGACATGGCCCGCGCCGAAGTGTCGGCCGCCCTGGCGAAGACAGGAAACAAATAGCCGAACCCAACTCGTCGAACAGCGCTTGCCAAAACGATAGTTATAGCTAGCATCCTCCTCGTACGGACATGCGGGGGGTTGTAGTGCGCAAGCTGCAAGTGTTCGCCGGGGTCGCGACTGTCGCCTTGATGGCGGTCGCGACCTCTTCCAGGGCCCAGACGGCAAGTGAAGCCGCGCCGGTCGCACTCGACGAGATCGTCGTCACGGCTCAGAAACGGGCCGAGAACCTGCAGGACGTGCCGGTCTCGGTGACCGCCATGACCGGCAAGCAGTTGCAGGACCAGAGGGTCAGCGACGTGCTGGCCCTGTCGGGCATGGCGCCGGGCCTGCAGATCAAGACCGACGACAACGCCGCCAATCCGCGGATGTTCATTCGCGGCATCGGCGTCAACGACTTCAACCCGGGCACGGCCAGCGCCGTCGGCGTCTATGTCGACGGGGTCTACATCGCCTCCCCGCTCGCCCAACTGGCCGGCTTCTACGACCTGGAGCAGGTCGAGGTGCTGCGCGGGCCGCAGGGCACGCTCTACGGCCGCAACACCACCGGCGGGGCGATCAACATCGTCACCAAGAAGCCGTCGAACAGCCCGGGCGGCGACATCGCCGTCGAGTACGGCCGGTTCAACGCCGTCAACGCCCAGGGCGGCTTCGGCGGACCGATCATCGACGACACGCTCTTCTTCCGGATCAGCGGCCTCTACGACAAGAACGACGGCTACACGACCAACCGGCTGACCGGCAACAAGGGCAACGACGCCAACCGCTGGGCGCTGCGCGCGGCCCTGCGCTGGAAGCCCGACGACAAGCTGACCGCCGACCTGTCGCTGAGCCTGAACCAGTCGCGCGGCGGCTCGATCTGGACCTACAACCGCTCGATCCTGCCCCAGACGGCCGAAGCGACCGGCGCCGACGGCTTCTGCCGGGCCGGCTTCTACACCTCGGGCCAGTGCACCAATGCGCTCGGCTACGCCAACACCAGCGGGAACCTCTACGAGGGCGACTACCGGTTCGAGGGCAAGGACATCGTCAAGCTGTTCGGGGCGACGGCCAACGTCTCCTACGACCTGGGAGACATGACCCTCTACTCGGTGACCAGCTACCAGCGCGCCGCCCGCGACGACTGGGAAGACACCGACGCCAACCCGCTGCAGGTGATCAGCGCCCGCTACATCGCCCTGCAGGAAACCGCCAGCCAGGAGTTCCGCCTGCAGTCGAACGGCGAGGGTCCGCTGCGCTGGGTGACCGGCCTCTACTGGGCCAAGGACGACCTTTCCAACGACAGCCACTACGACGTGCTGGCCGACCTGCGCAATCCGACGCCCGACAACCCGACCGGCATGGATCCGGCCGCCAGCATCGGCGTGTTCGGCTGGCCCCTGACCCTGAAGTCGCGCAGTTGGGCGGTGTTCGGACAGTTCGACTACGACCTGACCGAGCGCCTGACCTTCACCGGCGGCCTGCGCTATTCGGTCGACGACAAGAGCATCCACTATGTCAGCGACGTCGACTACGGGCTCGTCACCCTGTTCGTCCATGACGGCGACAAGAGCTTCAAGTCGCTGTCGGGGCGGCTTGGCCTGCGCTACGCCCTGACCGACGACGCCAACCTCTATGCGACCTACAATCGCGGCTACAAGAGCGGCGGCTTCTTCACCGGCCAGACCGCCGACGAGGCCGACCTCGAGCCCTATTCCGACGAGACCGTCGACGCCTTCGAGGTCGGGGCCAAGAGCGAGTTCCTCGATCGCCGCCTGCGCCTGAACGCGGCCGCGTTCTACTATGATTACAAAGACCTGCAGGTCTACACGACCATCCAGCGCGGCCTGCTGACCGTGCAGTACTTCACCAACGCCTCGGCCGCCCGGGTCTACGGCGCCGAGGCCGAGGTCGAGGCCCGGCCGGCGCGGGGCCTGTCGCTGACCCTGGGCGCTGCGCTGCTAAGCGCCGAGTATCGCGACTTCCATTCGGTGGACCAGGACTATTCGGGCAACCGCCTGCCCTCGGCCCCGAAGCTCAGCTTCAACGGCGCCGTCCGCTACGAGCATCCGCTGCCGATCGGCGACTTCACCGGCCAGCTGGACTTCACCCACCGCTCCAAGGTCTTTTTCGACACCGCCAACACCGAGCGGCTCAGCGACGAGGCCCGCACCTTCGTCAACGGCCAGGTCGGCTGGAAGCTGGACGGCGGCCGCTACGAGCTGGGCGTCTGGGGCAAGAACCTGTTCGACGAGACCAACATCCTCGACATCACCGCCATCGAGGGCCTGGGCTTCGACGCCTTCAGCATGGGACCGCCGCGCACCTACGGCGTCTATCTGCGGGCCCGCTATTGAGCGGCGAGGCCGTGGAGACCGCCAACTGGATAGGTCCGGCGCCGAGCCTGAGCGAACGGCTGGCGGTGCTGTGGATCGGCGTTGTCGGCGTGCTGTTTCCCGGCGTCGGGCCGCTGCTGCTGGGCGGGCTGGAGGCGGCCGGACGCCTCAGCGCCATGGAGATCGGCCTGGCCGGCATGGCCGAGCTGGCGGCCATGGGAGTTGGGGCGGCGCTGCTCGGCCCGGCCTTCGGCGCCAGACGCCTGAGGCCGGCGGCGATCGCCTGCGGCTGTTTCCTGGCGGCGCTGAACCTGGCCTCGACGCAGGTGGACGGCGGGCTGCTGGTGCTGGTCCGCGCCCTGGCGGGCCTGCCGGCCGGGGCGCTGATCTGGGTGGTGACCGGCATGATCGTGCGCTCGCCGCGCCCCGACCGCTGGTCGGGGATCTACCTGACCGTCCAGACCCTGATCCAGCTGGCCGTGGTGGCGACCTTGAGCGCCCTGGTCATCGACCGCTTCGGGCCGGACGGCGGCTTCGTCGTGCTGACGGGCCTGGCTGTATCGGCCGTGGCGGCGGGCTTCCTGGCCCCGCGCGCCTGGACCGCCCTGCCCCAGGCCGATGACGCCCCCAAGGGTCTGCCCAGCCCGCGCGGCTGGGTCGCCCTGCTGGCGGTGTTCTGCTTCCAGGCCTTCATCCTCGCCCTGTGGATCTACGCCGAGCCGCTGTCGCGCCAGGCCGGACACGCGCCGAAGGTGGCGGGCCTGGCCTTCTCGATCTCGCTGGCCGCCCAGGTGGCCGGCGGCTCGGCGGCGACGGCCCTGGCGGGGCGGGTGTCGTGGTTCGTGTCGCTGGCCGTGGGCGTGATCGCGGCGGCGGCCTGCCTGCTGGTGTTCGCCGCCCTGCCGCCGGCCCCGGCCTTCCTGGCCGCCTCGGGCCTGTTCGGCTTCGCCTGGCTGTTCGCCTCGCCGTTCCTGACGCCCCTGGCGATCGAGGCCGACCCCAGCCGGCGCGCCGCCCTGCTGGGTCCCGGCGCCAGCCTGCTGGGTTGCGCGACCGGACCGCTGCTGGCCGCCCTGATCGTCGGCGAACACGACGTGCGCCCGGCCGTCTGGCTGGCCGGCGGCCTGGCGCTCGTCACCCTGGCCCTGATCGCCGGTCTGCACCTGACACGAGCCAAGGAACCCCGTTGAGCGTTGGCCTCGCGCTCAAACCGCCACGCCGGAAGTGATCGCTGGGGACGAAGCGAAGTTGGCCATTGCGAGCGCGGCCGCCGTCTGATAGCCATCCGCCCTCTTCGCCGACGCAGCTTGTGTCGACCCGGTGGCCCGGTGGCGGAGTGGTGACGCAGCGGACTGCAAATCCGTGCACCCCGGTTCGATTCCGGGCCGGGCCTCCACCCTCTTCCCTTCTTCGAAAACCTCGTCGCGGGTCTCCTGCGCGACGGCGCTCTCACGCCGCCGCGCGGACCATGTCAGCCGGCGGCCGGCGCGGGCTTGAGGCGGCGCTCCAGCAGGCCGTTGAGGAAGCGGCGCGCGGGCTGCTCGATCAGATAGAAGCTGACCAGGGCCACGACGATGGCGATCGGCAGCAGGGCCAGCTTGCTGACCGCGTTGTGGCCGGCCTTGTAGAACGGCTGCTGCCACAGATAGAGCGAATAGGAATAGAGGCCCGTCCGGATCAGGATCGGGTGCTGCAGGAGGTTCAGCAGCACGGCGGGCAGGCGGTGCGCCAGGCAGAGGCTCAGCGCCACGCAGGCGGTGCCCAGGCTGTACTTCACCGGGTCGGGAACCCTGTCGAAGCTGAAGACCAGGCCCAGGGCGCCGAGCACCAGCGCCGCCCAGGGCGAGGCCAGCAGGCCCGTCGGCTCCTCGCGGAGCTTCAGGTAGAAGGCCGCCGCCAGCAGGATCGAGGCGCCGCGCACGTCGCTGCGCCAGTAGACCTCGTTGTAGCCGCCGCCGGCCAGGGTCTGCAGCAGGCCGTTGACCATCGCCGCCAGCGCCAGGCCGAAGCAGATCGTCGCCACCGGGACCTCGCCGTCGCGGCTGCGGCTCCACAGGGCCACCAGACCCAGCAGAACGTACATGTGCTCCTCGACGCACAGCGACCAGATGTGGTCGAGCGCCGGGCTGCGGCCGACCAGGCCCTGGGCGTAGTTGGCGGTGAAGGTGATGGCGCTCAGATACTGCTTCAGGTCCGGCCCCTGCCCGTTCAGCAACGGCGCGGCCAGGAACATGATCGTGCAGAACACCAGCAGCGCCGGATAGACGCGCGAGATGCGGCGCGGGAAGAAGCTGGCCAGCGGGACCTGCTTGACGAACAGGATCTCGGCCATCAGCCGGCCGCTGAGCACGAAGAACAATTCGACGCCGAAGCGTCCGAGATTGAGCCACTTGGTGGTCACGAAATGACCGACCAGAACGCTCAAGATCGCGAGTCCTCGCCAGCCATCAAGATGCTGGAGGCGATTCTCGACCGTATTCGACATGGGCCACCACACACACATTCAACGGCAGGGCATGAGCCCTCACCGTTAGGCGCAATTGCGACGGCTTTATACGTAAATCGGAAAATTTTTCGCCACGCGGCGCGCTTTTCCACAGCAAGGCGCAGAATAGCGCAGCCTTGACAGGCTGATTGCTCTTCCCAGAAGCGCACAAAAGCTCAGCAATTCCAGAAAAAGTCCTGGCGCGAGGGTGATTTCTAGTCGCCCCATTCGCGCGAGATAGGCTAATTAGGGCCCAGTGCGAAAGCTCCTCCCCGAGCGTATCGAGACATCGACATGACCGACAATGTGACTGACCAGATCGATCTGGGACGGATGGCTGGCCGTCGCGTGCTCGTCACCGGTTCGTCCGGCTTCATCGGCACGCACCTGACGCGCCGCCTGGCGGCCGCCGGCGCCGAGGTGATCGGCCTGGACCTCAAACCCCAGCGCGAGACCCTGCCGGGCGTCACCTACGTCGTCGGCGACGTGCGCGATCTGGGCGCGGCCGAGCTTCCGAAGATCGACGAGATCTTCAACCTGGCGGCCGTGCACACCACGCCGGGCCACCCCGACCACGAATATTACGACACCAACGTCAACGGCGCCCTGGAAGTGGTGCGCCTGGCCGAGCGTGACGGCGTCAAGCACATCACCTTCACCAGCTCGATCTCGATCTACGGCCCCTCCGAGGAGCGCAAGACCGAGACCAGCGCGCCCGATCCCGTCTCGGCCTACGGCAAGTCCAAGCTGATGGCCGAGAAGATCCATCGCGCCTGGCTGGGCCAGGGCACGGGCCGCTCGCTGGTGGTCGTGCGTCCGGCCGTGGTGTTCGGCGCCGGCGAGGGCGGCAACTTCGCCCGCATGGCCGGCCTGCTGAAGAAGGGCGTGTTCGTGTTCCCGGGCCGGCGCGACACCGTCAAGTCGTGCATCTATGTCGAGGACCTGCTCGACCTGGTGCTGACGGCCGGCGGCCAGGGCCAGCCCCTGATCACGCTGAACGGCAGCTATCCCGAGTGCCCGACGCTCGAGAACATCGTCACCACCCTGCAGGAGCGCTACTTCCCGAAGGCCAAGCTCATCGACGTGCCGCAGGGCGTGGTGATGGCGGCGGCCAAGGGCCTGTCGACGCTGAACGGCGTGGGCATCGGCATCCACCCCGACCGCGTGACCAAGCTGGTCCGCTCCACCCACGTCTTCCCGGGCTGGGCGGTGGACAACAAGCTGTTCCCCGAGAACGGCTTCTCGCGCGGCGTCGACCGTTGGGCCGCCGCCACGGGCCAGACCTTCGTCTGACCCGGCGCGCGACCACAGCCAGAGTATTTTTTGACGAAGCAGATACCGGTTCGTCGTCAGAAAATGCGTCAAAACGAAAGACTAGAGCTTCCGTCCTGACGCCGTCAGGACGGAAGCTCTAATAGCTCGCGGTCGTGACCGTCACCTGGGTGGTGTCGCAGGTCAGGGTCCGCGTCTTGGCGCCGCCGCACAGCACCGGCGCCTTCAGGGGCGTCGAGGCGCCGGCCGGCGGCGTCTTGCCGACGATCGCCTCGACGAGGCGATAGGAACCCGGCTTCACCGTCGCGGGCAGCGGCATCTCATGCACGACAGTGCGCATCTCGCCGTTGTCGTAGCCGTCCAGCGGCGTGGTCTGCTCGGACAGCACCGCCCCGCTGCCGTTGGCCTTGATGACCGAGTAGAGGCTCTGGGTCGCGGCGACACCGGCGGGCGCGCTCAGGCGGGACGTCACCTTCACCGACGCGACGCCGGCCGGGAGCGCGACCGAGCCGCCGCTTTCGGCGTCGCCGATGGCGGCCGCGCCGAACACCGCGCGATCCATGTCGCCGGGCGCGCTGTAGCGATAGTCCGCCGGATCGGGGGTATAGGCGCTGTCGCCGCAACGCGCCCCGGCGTCGGACGCCTCGCTGAACTGGCAGACCCGCACGTAGTCGATGCTGAGGGCCTGCGGGAAATTGGAGTCGTCGATCCCGTAGCGCCCCGCCCAGCTGCCGCCGATCGCGAAGTTGAGCAGCACGTGAGCCGGCGCCGCCAGCACGCCAGACTTGTTCAGCCAGGCATAGGGCCGGCGATAGAGCACCTTGCCGTCCAGCAGCACGGTGTAGTCGGTCGGCGTCCACACCAGCCCGAACACGCGCCAGCCGTCGCTGAGATCCTCCGTGCCGACGAAGGACTTCAGCTTGGTGTTATATTCCGGATGGGTCTCGTAATAGGTCACGGCCGAGCCGCGCGGGGTGTCCACGGCGGCCGAGTGCACCATGTTCGGCAGGTCCTCCCCGCCGTTGACCACATATTCCATGATGTCGATCTCGGGCGGCCAGCTGAGGGCGCCGGAGGCGTCGTAGTCGGAATTGAGCCAGAAGGCCGGCCAGATGCCCTTGCCCTTCGGCAGCTTCACCCGCGCTTCGTAGTAGCCGTAATAGAAGGTCTGCAGCGAGCGGATCATGCCCGACTCGTAGGCCCCCTCCCCGGTCTTGCGGGCGACCAGGTCGAGCACCCCGTCCTTGACGACATGGTTGTCGTTGTCGCGGTAGCGCTGGACCTCGTCGTTGAGCTTGTCCTGCTTTTCGTTGCCGTAGATGTAGCGGGTGGCCCAGACGCTGCGGTCCAGGGTCGACCCGTCGAAATTGTCCTCAAATACCAGCTTCCAGCCGCTCGCCAGGGCGGCGGGCGGCGCCGAGAGCATCGTCGCCGCCAGGATCAGCGCCTGCCAGCGCCGCGTTGCGGTTTTCATCGAGGGCCTCCATCGCGCCGATCGCACCAGGAGCCGTTTCCGCAAATTTCCGCGCGGGGCGTTGCAGCAAATATTGCAACGCAGGGCGTATAGCCTTCGACACTTTCTTATGGTGACGCTCGAACAGGAAGTAAATTACGGAAGCAACCAAGTGAGCCGCGATTATCGCCAGGACATACGAAGGAACAAGCGTGGCAATTTTGGATTCGAAGACCACAACAAGCACGATGTTGTGAACCAAGTACAAGCTGTAGGAATAAGATGAGAAGAAATGCGCCACCTTTTTAAGCACAAAAAGTGACACACCTTTGATATCTATCGAAAACGCAAATCCAAACAACATCATAGCCATGAAGGTGGCCGTCTGAGTGCTGTAGGCGAGGTTCGACTTGTCGAGCATCTTGCCGGCGACGCCCAGGGCCCCGACGACGAGCAGGCTGGCGAAGAAGCGGCGGCTGTATTCGCGCCCCGCCATGGCCGCCCACAGCGCGCCGAAAGCGGCGCCGATCATCCAGGTCAGGCTGAGCCCCGAACCGCCGCCCGCGAACAGGTTCCAGACGAAGACCGGCAGGGCCAGGCCCGCGGCGACGGCGGCGGTCAGCCAGTTGATCCGCTGGCGGGCGACCACCAGGAACGCGAACAGGCCCGCGACGACATAGATCCAGAACTCGATGGCCACCGTCCACAGCGGCTCGGCGGCGTTGTACGAGCGCACGTAGTAGGGCCAGACGTTCACGAACTTCGACGCCGCCTGGAACAGCGGATAGTCGTTGAGCAGGAACAGGTTGCCGAAGAAGGCGGCCACCCCCTCGTTCACGCCGCGCTGTCCCCAGCGCCCGTCGATCAGGAAGAAGTTGGCCAGCACCGCCAGGACCAGCACGGGCACGAGCGGGGTGAAGATCCGCGCGATCCGGTCGGCCAGGAAGTCGGCGAAACGCTCCTCGCCCGACCGCAGGTGGTTGAACAGGGAGGTGAAGATCAGCATGCCGCTGAGCAGGAAGAACACGACCACGCAGTAGCCGCCGAGCTCCTGGATGGGCCAGGGCAGATGGAAGACCAGGCGCGTGTGGGCCAGCACGACCAGGCTGGCGGCCAGACCGCGCGCCAAGTCCAGAAACGCCGACGAGGTCTCGCCGAGGCGGACCCTTGGCGCGGGCCTGCCCCCCGCCGTCACCGCGTCCGTCATCTGCCCACCTCTATTCTCATTCGCTCGGAAGACACGCGGCGACCGCGCGCTCATATGCCTGGACGTTCTCGCCGACCGCCGCCCTCAACGGGACGGCCGTCAGGCGACCGGACGCCCTTGTATCTAGACCCGCGCCACGGCCCGCTTCAGGAAAGCGGGACGCGCCGCCGGCACGTAGCGCCACTGGATCAGCCGCGTGGCCAAGGCCCGCGGCGTCGCCGCGATCGCCAGCACCCAGAAGAACAGGACGGCCTGGGCCGCGCTCGAATTGCCCTGAGGGCGCAAGACCGCCCCCACCGCGTCACCGATCAGCTTCAGACGGCTGTCGCCTTCGATCGGGTGGTCGCCCGGCGTCAGGGCCAGGCTCGACGCGCGCAGGGCGCAGACATTGAGGCTGCCGCGGAAGGCCTGCGGACGCACGGCGACGCCGCTGCGCTGGGCCACGCCCGCGCTGAACGCCGAGCGCTTGACCGCCCGCCGCACCTCGTTGCTGAAGCGCGAAACATTCAGCGACGCCATCGCGGCGATGTTCTTGCCGTGCACGCGGTAGGAGACCAGCGGCTTGGCGATCGTCACCACCTCGCCCAGGAACGGCGCGGTGGAGAGGAAATAGCTGTCGGTCGCCCGGTCCATGGTCAGGTCGAGGGGGAACAGCTGGTCTAGGAAGCGGCGGGTGTAGACGTTGCCCGATCCAGGCGGGGTCGGATAGGAGCCCGCCGAGGCCGCCCATTGGCGGATCTGCCCGGGCGTGGGCTTGGCGCCGTATTTCGGAAACACGTTCCCCAGGGGCTTTCCCTCGGCGTCGACGGTCTGCATCTGCACCTGGACCTTGCTGGTCTGCGGCGTCAGGACGGCCGCCACCTCGCGGATCAGCGACGGATCGACCAGGTCGTCGGAGTCGAGGAAGATGATCAGGTCGCCGGTCGCCAGGGCGTAGCCGGCGTTGCAGGCCGTGGCCGGGCCGCCGTTCTCCTTGAAGACGGGCGTCACCCGATCGGCGTAGCGCTCGATCACCTGGCGCGAGCCGTCGATAGACCCGTCGTCCACCACGATGATCTCCACGTCCGGCCAATCGAGGGCCAGGGCGCTTTCGATGGCCGCACCAACGAAGGATTCGTAGTTGTAGTTGGGGATGACGACCGAGACTTTGAGAAGCTTTTCGCCAGTCATTTCAACGATCTCCAGCTGCAACATACTCACACTGCACAACCTGGCTGGACATCACGGCCACGCATCACCCATGCAGACCCTGCGAAAAGCCCCGTTAGAGGACAAACCGGGTCAAAACAATGGCGATTGCGCCGAAGTCGACGCTTCCTCCTTTTTCAGTGAAGACTACGCCTTCTGATGGACGTCAGCTTCACCGTAACCGGCAACGCACGAATGCGCCTTCGGTTCTTCATGATGGTGTTATTATTTTTCCTTCACAAGAATAGCGCGCGAACGCGGCAGATCGATGAAGCGAACCGCCGAAGTTTTGACCAGCATCTCAGTTAACCGATGCAGGCGTCGCGTCGCCGGCCACGCATCCGCGGCGACGCCCCTGCCCGGTCGGTGACGGATCAGATGCGCGAGATCGCCCGGCGCATCAGCCGCGGGCGCGACACAGGCACATAGCGCCAGAGGATCAGCGTGCGCGACATTCGCCGGGGCGCGGCGGCGATCGCCAGGACCCACAGGAACAGCGCCAACTGGGCCTTCGCCGAATTGCCCTGAGGCGTCACCACGGACCGCATCAGGTCGCGCAGCACCACCAGGCGATTGTCGCCCTCCAGCGGATGCTGGTTCGGCGTCAGCACCAGGCTCGAGGCCCGCAGCGAACAGACGTTGAGGCTGCGGCGGAACGCGTCGGGGCGCACGGCCACGCCGTTCTGCCTGGCCAGGCTGGCGCTGAACCGCGAGCGGGTGATCGAGCGCCCGACCTCCTTGCTGAAGCGCGCCTCATGGAGTTCGGCCATCGCGCCCATGTTGCGGCCGTGCACCCGGTAGGAGACCAGCGGCTTGGCCACCGTCACCACGTCGCCCAGGAACGGCGCGGTCGACAGGGTGTGGCTGTCGGGGGCGAAGTCCATGGCCGCGTCGAGCGGGAACAGCTTGTCCAGGAACTGGCGGGTATAGACGTTCCCCGATCCCGGCGGCGTCGGATAGGAGCCGGCGAACCCGGCCCACCTGCGGATCTTCGCCGGATCCAGGCTGGCGCCGTACTTCGGAAACACGTTCGAAAGCGGCCTCCCGTGGAAGTCGATCGACTCCATCTGGACCTGCACCTTGCTCACCTTCTCGGTGACCAGGGGGAAGACTTCCTTGATCAGGTCCGGCGCGACGAGATCGTCGGAGTCCAGAAACACCACCAGACCGCCGCTGCTGACCGCATAGCCGTCGTTGGTGGCGGCGACCTGGCCGCCGTTCTCGCGATAGATGGCGGTGATCCGGTTCTCGTAGCGACCGATCACATCCTTCGAATGATCGGTCGAACCGTCGTCAACGACGATCACTTCTACATCAGGCCAGTCCAGCGCCAGGGCGCTCTCGATCGCTGCGCCGACAAACTCGGCATAGTTGTAGTTCGGTATTACTACCGAGACTTTATTCAGATTGTACAACTTGCCCCCCCGGGCAGTGCTTCCGGCTGCGCTGGCTAGGCGCTGGCCGCAACGCGACGTCTGACGAAGCTAAGGCCGAAATCGACCAGCTCCTTAACCAGCGCGCGATCTAGCACGAACAATACACCTGCGAAAGCCACCGCTCCGGCCGGGACCAAGGCGAGGGCGCGGACCACGGCCGGCAGGCTGTCGGGGAGGATCAGGCGCAGGCCGTACACCACCCCGGCCATGACCAGGGCGGCCGCCAGCGGCGCCCGGATCTGCACGAACTGGTCCTTGAAGGTCAGGCCGGTCGCGCGCTTGAGCATGCCGCCGAACAGCGGCGCGTAGATGAACTCGCAGCTCACCCACACCGCCACCGCCACGCTGGCGGAGGAAAGGTGGGTCACGAAGATGGCAGCGATCAGCCAGCTCAGCCCCACCGCATAGCCCATCATGACCATGTGCGGCCGGCCCATGGCGGTCAGGATCGGGATGATGAACAGGCGCGGGGCCTGCAGCAGCACCAGGAAGCCCAGGGCGGTGACGTAAGGCGCGGCGGCGATCCACTGGCGCCCGAACAGCAGCTCCACCACCTCGGGCGCGGTGACGCCCAGGCCCACGAAGCCGGCGTACATCACCGTGCAGGCCAGGCCCACGGCCAGGCCGTAGGCGCGGCGCAGGCGCGGCAGGTCGCTCTGCAGCCGCGACATCATCGGCAGGGTCACCTGCTGCAGGGCGGTGGCCGAGATCGACCAGAAGGTGTCGATGGTCCGGAAGGCCAGGTTCACGAAACCCGCCGTGCCCGCGCCCAGATAGATGCCGGCGAAGAAGACGAACATCCGCTTGATGGCGAAGTTGACGAACAGGGCGCTGACCGACAGCGCGCCGAACGCCGTCAGCTGCTTGAACTCGACCAGGCCGAACCGGAAGCGCGGGCGGTCCTTGCTGGCGATCCACAGCACCGCCGAGCCGAGATAGACCATCAGCAGCTGCTGGGCGACCAGCGCCCAGACGCCGGCCCCCATGAAGGCGATGGCGATGCCCACCGCCGCGCCGCTAAGGCGTCCGGCGAAGGAGCGCAGCGCCAGGGCCTTGAAGCCGAACTCGCGCCGCTGGCGGGCCACCAGGGTCGAGGTCGCGCCGGCCGCCAGGAAGCTCAGGCTCATCCAGCCCAGGATCTTGCCGGCCTCGGGCTCGTGCGTCAGCTGGCTGAACAGCGGCCCGATCGCCCAGCATCCGGCGGTCAGCAGCACGCAGATGCCCATCGAAGCGGTGAAGGCGGTGTCGAAATGGCGCTCGGTGATGTCCTTGCGCTGCACCAGGGCGTCGTGGAACGCCATGTTCGACAGGATGCCGATCAGTTCGACGACGGCCAGGACCATGGCGAACAGGCCAAACTGCGCCGGCGGCAGCAGCCGCGAATAGATGATCAGCGAAGCGAACGAGACAAGCGAAAGCCCGCCGTTCTCCAGCGCGCTCCAGAATGCGGATTTCGACGCTGTCGCGCGGTCGACGGCCATGATGTCCTCGATCGTGCCGGGCGCGCGGCTCGCGGCCGCGCCCCGGTCACTGGGTAAGGGGAGCGGGGCTCGCAGGGCCGCCGCGAAGACGCGAGAGCGCGTTGCGGAGCGGTGCGAGGACTTCCGAGCGGTTGAAGCGCAGGTTGATCAGCGGCCGGGCCAGCCCCTTCGGGCAGGCCAGCAGCAGGGTCAGCCAGGCGAAATTGGCGAGCTTCGACTTGGCGCTGGCCGGCTGGGCGGCCACCAGGCCGATCGCCGTGCGCCACAGCCCAGCGACGCTCTCGCGCTCCTGGCCCGGATAGGCGTCGTCGAGCTTGCGCGCCATCAGGCGGTAGTTGACGAAGACCAGCTCGCTGTCGAGCAGGTCGCCGGCCGGCAGGGCCGCTCCCAGCGCCTGGGCGTGGTCGCGCAGGATGTCGAACTCGGCCGCGCGGAAGGCGATGCGCCGGCCAAAGTCTGGATGCCGCTTGGCCTTGCCCTTGGCGTCCTGGCGGCTGCGGTTCTGGCCGTGCAGGCGGTACTGGCCCAGCGGGCGGGCGATGGTCGCCACCTCGCCATAGAGCGGGGCCAGGGTGTTGAGCACCCCGTCCTGCGACACCGGCGGCGTCATCGGCAGCAGCTTGTCCAGGAAGCTCCGCGCATAGGCGTTGCCCGAGGTGACCGGCCACAGATAGGTGCCGGTGCGCTCGAAGGCGGCGCGCACCTCGTCCGGGCCGTAGGGCTGCGGGAAGTTGCAGAAGCGCCGGCCCAGTTGCTCGCCGGCGCCGTCGATGATCTCCAGCTCGAACTGCGCCTTGACGGTTTCGGGGGTCCAGGCGTCGAGGATCGCCTCGAGCGCGCCGTCCAGCAGCAGGTCGTCGGCGTCGAGGAACAGCACGATGTCGGCGCTCGAGCGCGCATAGCCGATGTTCACCGCCGCCACCTTGCCGGTGTTGGCCTGGATGACCGGGATCACCTTGTCGCCATAGGCGCGGATCACCTCGGCCGAATTGTCGGTCGAGCCGTCGTCAATAACGATGATCTCGGCCGCCGGACGGCTTTGCGACAGCACGCTGTCGATCGCCGCGGCGACATAGCGCTCGTAGTTGTAGCAGGTGATGACGACGGCGACGGACGGGCTTGCCTGGGTCATGACACACCTCGCTGCGACCACCGGGGAGCGGCGGTCGCCGGTTTTGGACTCGCGGCCTTGAAGGCCGCGACGGACGGGCTGAGCACCACGATCAGCAGCAGCAGGGCGCAGAAGTCCGACTGCAGCAGCAGACCGCCCGACGCCAGCCACGCATAGAGCAGGGCCAGGCGGATCGACGGAGAAAGCGCCCTGCCCGCGAACGTCGCGAACAGGAACAGCAGGATCGCGCCCGACCCGACCAGCCCGTATTCGTAGATCAGCTTGGCCCAGGTGGGGTCGAAGATCTCGAACTTGACGTTGGCGAAGACGATGGCCCGATCGATGGTGCCCGGCCCGTGGCCCAACAGCTTGGCCCACTCCGGATAGTAGAAACCGGTCTTCAGCAGGTTCACCGGCGCGACGAAGCGGGCGTAGCCGCTGGTGCCGACGGTCGAGAACTCGTTCAGGCGGCCCAGGAAGAACCACAGGTTCAGCGCGTCGGCGAACAGCAGGAAGAACACGAACGCCGCGCCCAGCACCACGAAGGCGCGGCCCATCGCCTTCACGCCGGTGGGCGCGATCAGGCCCAGCAGCAGGATCAGGATGCCCGTGCCCGAATAGGACAGGGCCATGGCCAGGGCGAACACGCCCAGCCGCTGCAGGCGCTTGAAATAGACCAGCTCGATCAGCAGGGCGATGGCGATCAGCGCCGAGAAGCTGGACGGCTCGCGCAGGAAGAAGCCGTTCGACTTCATCACCCCGCCGGCGGCGATCACGGTGTTGTAGTTGCCGCCCGCCCGCAGGAATTCGGGCAGCAGCTGCTTGATGTCGAACAGCCACGGGGCGTGGATGGCGAATTGCAGCATGAACTGCAGCATGCCCGCGAAGGCCAGGATCATCGCCAGGTCGCCATAGCGGCGCAGGCAGAATTCCATCCACTGGCGGGCGTTGATCCGCGGATGAAGCCGCAGGACGAACGGCGCGTAGAGCACCAGCAGCAGCGACAGCGATCCCGCCGAAGCCTCGGAATTGATCGCGGTCGACACCCAGGCGGCCGCCGCCAGCACGCCGTAGAACGCCACCGACGGCAGGCTGACGATGAAGTTGCGCGTCCACAGGCCGTAGGCGGCCAGGACGTAGATCGCCACCAGGCTGAACTTCAGCGGAAACCCGCCGACCGTCAGACCAAGATTGGCCAGGAACAGGATCGAGACGAAGACCGCCGTGACGACGCCCTTGGCGTTGCGCGAAGGCGCGCCGGCCGGCGCGGCGGGCCGGGCCGCCACGCGGGGCGACGGCGCATCCATCGTGATCAGCGACATGACGACGGACCTCCTGCGAGGCTGGCGGGATCGCGACGACTGGTCATCGCGCCCCACGCGCAGCGAGGAGGGCTTCGTAGAGCGCCCGCGTCGTCTCGCCAATGCCCCGCCAGGAACTATCCTCGGCGCCGGCCGTCGGAACCGAGCGGTCGTTGGCCGCCTGCACGATCGCTCCGGCCAGGGCCTCGACGTCCTCGGGCGGCGTCAGCACGCCCGTGCGGCCGTCCTCCATGGCCTCGGCGAAGACGCCCACACGGCTGGCGATCATCCACTTGTTGAACGACCGGGTCATGTAATAGACGCCGCTGGCGTCGATGGCCCGATACGGGAACAGGAAGCAGTCGGCCTCCTCGAACAGCGAGGCCATCTCGGCTTCGCTCAGCCGGCCCAGGCGCAGTTCCACCAGGTCTTCGATCCCATAACGCGCGATGGCGTCGGTGATCGGCTGCATGTCCATGTGCGCGGCGCCGGCGACGACGAAGCGGGCCTTGCCGCGCAGGTCGGCGGCCGCGCGTCCGACGGCCTCGACCAGGATGTCGAGACCCTTGTAGGGCTTGATCTGGCCGAACAGCACGAAGACCCAGCGGCCGTCGTCCAGCCGCGGCGACACGGCCGGCGGCGGCGCGCCGACCGGCAGGGGACCGTGATCGACAACCGCGATCCGCTCGGGCGCGAGGCCCCGCGCCTCGAGCGTGCGCCGGGCCGACTGCGTGTGGACGATGACCTTGTCGGCGAGCCGGATCGGCAGGTCGAAACCCAGGTTCTGGAAGAACGAGATCTTCTCGCCGTTGAACGGGTTGGTGTCGTGCACCGTCACCACCACCGGCCGGGCGCGCTTCAGCAGCCAGATGGCCGCGGCGTCGGCCAGGGGCAGCACCGTCCACTGGAAATGGATGACGTCGAACCGGCGCGCCGCGGCCAGCACGCGCAGCAGGCCGGCCAGGTGCGACAGGGCCTTGGCCGGCGCCCGCAGGGGCCCCGGCAGGAAGTCCGGCCGATCGAAACGACGGTAGAAGACCGGCGAGGCCTCGCCGGCGGGCCGGAACGCGGCTTCGCCGGCACGCTCGGGCCGCACGGCCCAGGTCTGCGCCACGCCCGCGGCCTCGAGGCCTTCCGAAAGTCCCGTGTCGTAGGGCGCGGTGAACAGGGAGGGATCAAGCAGCAGAGCGGAAAGAGGCCGCTCCGTCATGCGGCACACGACGCCGCCACGCTCTCCTCGCCCTCGGGCGCGGGCGCGGTCCAGCGCGTCTCACGAACCTTGACGAAGCCCCACAGGAAGCCGAGCGACCAGGCCGTGTGCATCACGAAGGCCGCCGGCGCCGCCAGCAGGCCGCAGATCGAGCGGTGCTTCAGCGCCAGCATGACGCCGGTGGCGGCCAGTATGGCGGTGTAGAGCACCGGCCAGGCGGCCAGCACCGGATGGATCGCCACGCCCGCGATCAGCGAAAGCGTCGCGAACACCAGGTGGACCGGCAGGGCCAGCTGCCGCAGGCGGATCGAGGTCGGATGCCGGCGCACCGTCCGCGAGCGGCCGACGCCGTAGTTGAAGTACTGCTTCCACATGCCGCGCAGGGTGTCGCGCGGGAAGTATTCCTGGCGGATCTCGGCGTCGAGGAAGATGCGCCCGCCGACGCCGCGCAGGCGGCAGTCGTACTCGGCGTCCTCGTTGTGGCTGTAGGTCTCGTCGTAGCCGCCGACGCGGCGGAAGCTGTCGATGCGGAAGGCGGCGTGGTGGCCGTGATCGACATAGCCGCTGACGCGGCCGCCGCGGTGCGCCGATCCGCCGGTGCCCACCGGGGTGTTGGACACCCAGGCCACGGCCTTCTGCAGGCAGGCCCCGCCGGTGGAATCCATCGGGATCACCACCGAGTCCGAACGCTCGCGCTGGATGGTGGTCACCAGCTGGCGCACGAAGCCGGCGGGATAGGCGCCGTGGGCGTCGCAACGGACCAGCACGTCCATGCCGTCGCCGAAGCGCTCGACGGCCAGATTGACCGCCGCGCTCTGCAGCCGGAGCGGATTGTGCAGCAGGTGGACGTCGGCGCGCTCGGCCGCGACCGCCTCGACCAGGCTGACGGTGCCGTCGGTGCTGCCGCCGTCGGCGACGACGAACGTCGTGCGCACGTCGGCCGGCAGGTCTTCGGACAGCCGCTGCAGGATGCCGCCGATGTGGCGCGCTTCGTTCAGCGTCGGGATGACGACGAGCACGCCGCCGACCGCCGGGGCCGAGCCCCGGCGTTGGCCTTCTTCTCGCGCCGACATGGGATCAGCCCTGACCGGCGACGTCGAGAACGGGCTCTTCCACGGCCGGCGCCGAGGCGCTTCCCCGGCCGATGGAGGCGTAGGTGAACCCGGCGCGCACCATCTCTGCGGGCTTGTAGATGTTGCGCAGGTCGACGACGACCGGGGCGGCCAGCAGGCCCTTGAGGCGGACGAGGTCGAGGGCGCGGAACTGGTCCCACTCGGTGAGGATCAGCAGCACGTCGGCGCCTTGCGCGGCCTCGTAGGGACCGCCGACGAACTCGACGCCCGGCAGCAGGTGTTCGGCCTCGTGGCGGCCTTCGGGATCGAAGGCGCGGACCTTGGCGCCCCTGGCCTGCAGGGCCGGCAGGATGTCGAGGCTGGGAGCGTCGCGCATGTCGTCGGTGTTGGGCTTGAAGGTCACGCCCAGCACCCCGACGGTCTTGCCCGACAGGTCTTCGGCGCCGAGCACGGCGGCGACCTTGTCGGCCATGGCCTTCTTGCGGGCGGTGTTGACCTCGACCGTGGTCTCGATCAGCCGGGTCGGCGCGCCGTAGTCGGCGGCGGTCTTCACGAGCGCGATGGTGTCCTTGGGGAAGCACGAGCCGCCGTAGCCGGGGCCGGCGTTGAGGAACTTGCTCCCAATGCGCTTGTCCAGGCCGATGCCCTTGGCCACCTGCTGCACGTCGGCCCCGACCTTTTCGCAGAGGTCGGCCATCTCGTTGATGAAGGTGATCTTCATCGCCAGGAAGGCGTTGGCGGCGTACTTGATCAGTTCGCTGGTGCGGCGGCCGGTGAAGACGATCGGGGTCTCGTTCAGGCTCAGCGGGCGATAGAGCTCGCGCATCACCGCCTGGGCCCGCTCGTCCTCGGTGCCCACGACCACGCGGTCGGGACGCTTGAAGTCCTCGATGGCCGCGCCTTCGCGCAGGAACTCGGGGTTGGAGACCACGGCGAACTGGGCGTTCGGGGCCACGCGCTTGACGATGGCCTCGACCTCGTCGCCGGTGCCGACCGGCACGGTCGACTTGTTGACGATCACCGTGAAGCCGTCGATCAGGCCGGCGATCTCCTCGGCCGCGGCGTAGACGTAGGAGAGGTCGGCATGGCCGTCGCCGCGGCGGGTGGGCGTGCCGACGGCGATGAACACCGCGTCGGCGTCCTTGATCGCCTGGGCGCCTTCCAGGGTGAACGACAGCCGGCCTTCGCGGACGTTGCGGGCGACCAGATCGTCCAGGCCCGGCTCGAAGATCGGAATCTCGCCGGCCAGCAGCCGCGAGATCTTGCGCGGATCCTTGTCGATGCACGTCACCACGTGACCGAAGTCCGCAAAACACGCCCCAGACACCAGGCCCACATAGCCCGTGCCAATCATCGCTACGCGCATCTGTTATCCCCTGCTCATCAGAGCCCCGCCAATCGGCGGCACAAAAACATCGGTGTTCGTCATTCGACATTCCGCGCCCGAAGGCAATCGTTAGTCGGTGACAATTTGAAAAGATTTCGCCGACGGCCGAAGTTTCCGGCGCCCACTCGGCCATTAGGCACAAAGGCGCGGCGCTTTTACGGCGAATGAAAAATCTGCATGAATTTAATGTGGAAGAGACGAAAGCCACCAAAAGCGAATGCTTAAAGTCAAGCTCCAGGCATGTATTTGGCTCGCCCGTTAAGGTTACTCCCAGAACGGCGAATCGAAGACAGAAGAAACCAAACAGCTGTTGGCGTGAACGTGCAGGTCTCCCGCGCACGCCGGGAAAGACCCTCTGTTGATCAAGGGTGAATGGGCGGTCTCGCCCGGCGTTGGCTCGGGCCAGGTCGGCCTGGGCTGGGTCGGATCAGGCTTCAGCATTCACCGAGCATCCCCGCCAAGGCGGGGATGCTCGGATTTGAAGGTCGCGAACAGCCGAATGTCGATCCCCGCTAGACCGTCACCTCGTAGAACAGCGGATCCTCGACGATGTCGTCGCCCTTGACGCCGTTCTCGTCGGCGCGGACCAGGGCCTCCTTGGCCTGCTTGCGCAGGGCCTCCTCCAGCGACGGCAGGGGGATGTGGTCCCAGTGCTTCTTGCCGGCCATCACCTCGTCGACGGGGTTCAGCGCGATGCGCAGCCGCTCCATCGACAGCAGATAGTCCTTCAAGGTGGCGTTGTGGCTGCCGTGGTGGCCGACCTTGTAGACGATGGTGCGGCGCACGAGGTCCAGGCCCTCGACGTCGTCGGCCTCGCCCTCGGGCTTGGTCCACTTGACGTCCTTCCAGGACAGCCAGTTGCCGACCTGGGCGTCGGCGGCGAACAGCAGGACGTCGCGGCCGGCGTCACCTCCGCCGTCCCCCGGCCCGTCCAGCTCGATGGCCAGCACCAGGCTGGTGTTGTTGGTGTCGTTGTCGAGCTTGATGGCGAAGTCGAGCGCGCTGGAGCCCACGTCGTCGATGCCCCGCCAGCCGGACTGACCGGCCTGGTTCCAGTAGTTGTCCTGGAAGAACTTCACCTCGGCGCGGGCCACGTCGAGCGGGATCGTGAACAGCGGCGAGAACGGACGTCCCTCGATCCCCGGCGGCGGCCCGCCGCCCGGCGCGTCGAGCGCCATGTCGAAGGTCTCGGGCGCCTTCTTGCTGGGCGTCGACTTGCGGATCAGGTCGTGATCGCGCGGCGGCCCCAGCACCATGATCCGGGCCTTGGCGCCCGGCGGCCGGTAGGGGTCCTGGCCGGGCTTGCAGTAGAGAAGCTTGCCCTCCGGGGCCAGTTCGCGCGCCACCTGCACGGCGTCTTCCGTCGTGGCGCGGCCGCCCGCCGCCCCGAACGGCACGTCGTCGATCCCGAAGAAGTCCATCAGCCCGGCGATCTTCTCGCCCGCCGCCGCGTCACCGGCCGCCTGCATCTGGCCCGCCACCGCCTGCAGGGCGTCGACCGCCCCGCGCCGGCCCCGCGCGTCGAGCAGCGACTTGGCGAAGCTGTCGTCCGGATCCTCGGTCCAGGCCATCCACACTTGGCCGACCTCCAGCTTGCGGAAGATCGCCTCGGCCTGGAGGAAGCCCGAGACGTGGTCGCCGTGGGCGTGGGTCAGCACCAGCAGGTCGATGACGTTGCCGGTCTCGGCGACGACGTTCTCCATCACGGCGTTGATCTTGGCGCGGGCGTCCTTGGTGCCGAGGATGACGCCGCAGTCGATCAGGATGTTGAAATCCCGGTCGCCGTCGCGCGCCAGGCGGACGAGCAGGCAGTCGCCCAGTCCGTGGCGATACATTCTCACCTTGGCGCGGTGATCGGTCACGCTCGCCCTCCCCGTCTCAACAGCAGTCGTGAAGCATGGCGAAGGGCTCGCGGTCGCCCATGACGCCGAAATAGGCGCTGCGGACGTGGCCGGTCCCGCGCGGCGGCGGGGCGGCGGCCGTCTCGGCCCAGGCCTGGGCGAGATTGGCCACCCGCTTCCGGATCAGGTAGCGGGCCTGGTAGCTCTCCAGGTCGAACAGCACCGTGCAGCCGCCCCGGCGCGTGACGCCGCCGCTGTCGGTCCATTTCTGGGTGATCTCGACGACGATGTCGCTGACCGTGACCCCGTCAGGGCCGATCCGCCGGGCGGGCCGCACCGAGTGCACCTCGATCTTGCCGATCGTCACCTCCTCGCTGAAGGTCTCGCCGTTCTCGACATAGTCGATCTTCTGCACGCCCTCGTCGCGGTAGAGGCCGAAGGCCTTGAGCTCCAGGTCGGTGGCCCGCTCGTCGAGCGGCACCTGCACCCACGCGCCGTTCTCCCAGCGCCGGCCCGAGAGCCAGGCGTGCAGGACGCGGGCGTTGTCGCGCGACAGGTTCCAGGCCTTCTGGCGGCGGTTGCGCAGGTTCCAGCCGAGATCCAGCTTGGGCAGCAGCCGCGAGGCCGTGGTGATGACCGGCGGCGGCGCCTCCCAGACCAGGCTGCCGGGCGACAGGTGCGGCACGTTCTGCGGGAAGATCCCGCGCTTGGCGAAGCCGGCGATCAGGGCCAGGCGATAGCCGCGCACGTCGTTGGGCACCACGTCGCGGTCGGCGGTGATCATCGCCCGCAGATAGTCGCCGAAGGTGGCGTCGACCGGCGGGCAGTAGTCGAGCGCGCGGATGCAGATGTTCAGCAACTGCTCGGCCAGCTTGGCCGCCACCCGCGCCAGGGCCTTGACCAGGGGCTGGGGCAGCTGGCCCTCGGGCAGCACGCCGCTGCCGCCGGTGGCCAGCACGATCACCTCTTCCTGGCGGGCGGCGTAGAGGGTCAGGAAGGCGTCGAACACCGAGGCCACCAGCATGGCCCCGCGATCGTGCGCCTCCATCGGCAGCTCGGGCGCGGCGCCCTGCAGCTCCGACAGCTTCTCCTTCGACAGGCCGTCGACCGCCTCGCGCAGGGCCTTCTGGAACTGGCCCTCGCGGCTGGTGGCGCGGCCGAACTCGACGGCCAGCTGCACCAGCGGCCCGCCGCCGGTGAGGTCGCCTCGGCTGCGGCCGATCTGGTGCTCCAGCGCCTCGGGCAGGGTGAAGTGCTGGAACAGGGCGACGATGTCGGCGAAGGCCTCGTGCAGGGCCATGGCGTCGGGATGTGTGGATTCCCGATAGCGCGGATGCAGGCCGTCGAGCAGGGCGTGCGAGGTCTCGTGGGCGACGATGTCGTGCGACAGGCAGCTGAAGGTCATCTGCCCGGCCGGCGAGCCGCGCCAGTCGCCGCCGGCGGCGGGGAAATAGCCGAACAACAGCGCCTTGCGATCGGGGCTGTAATAGGCGTTCGCCCCCCGGAAAGCGTGCGGATAGATGCGCAGGCGCTGGACGTATTCCTCGCGCTCGCGGCGCTTTGGCGGCTTGCCGACATCGTCGGGGGCCAGGGTCGGCGCATCGCCCTCGTTCAGGCGGCGCGACGACCATTGCGCCGTGCGCCCCAGGGCCCGTTCGAAATGGCCGATGGTCTTCATCGCCACCGCATAGACCATCTGCTGGTGGAAGCGCGGGTCGGAGGGGCTCGGCGACAGGCCGTCCTGGCTGAGCAGGTGCGGATGGTTGAGGTCGACCGGCGCATAGGCCGCGTCGCTGACCGGATCGACGTCGATGACTTCCAGATATTCGCCGATCGGCCCGGGCTTGAGATTGGCGTCCCAGGGCACTTCCAGCCGGGCGACATTGATGCCGGCGGTGTCCTGCGAGGCGCTGAACGACGGATCGAAGGCGTAGACGCGCAGGCGGCGGCCGGCCGGCTCGCGCACGGTCGGGTTCAGGGCGTGGTCCAGGTGCAGCCGCTCCATGTCGCCCAGGGCGGGGGCGGGAGCGGGCGCCGGCGTTGCGGGCGCGGCCGGCGGCTGGACGGTGCGGCTGTCGGACCCGCGCAGATAGGCCTTCAGCCGGCGCGAGGCGCGGGGCTGCTCGGCCAGGGCCTCGCGCAGCTTGCGGCGACCGGTCTCGGTGTCCGGCGGCTCGGCCGGATCGGGCATGATCGCCTCGATCGCGGCCGACTGCGACAGCTGCAGGATCTCCAGCTCCAGCATCCGCTGCACGGCCGGATCGACCGGTGGTCCTCCGGCCGCGCCGAGGCCGGCGGCCAGGCGGATCAGGGCGAAGGCGGCGTCGTCGGCGGGCGCCTTCTTCAGGGAACTGAAGGCCGCCGGCTTGACGCCCAGGGCCTTGTCGGCGCGCAGCAGGCCTGCGCCGAAGGTGGCGCGCGCGCCCGGGCGGGCGCTGGAGAACAGCGCCTTGCGCACGGCCTCCACCCGCATCCAGCCTTCGGGATAGGCGTCGAGCTTGGCGCGGTTCTCGGCGATCCACAGGGCCGCGGCCGCGGCGATCTGCGGCGTGGCGCAGGAGGTGCCCTGGCCGCTCCAGTCGACCAGGTCGGCGCAGCCGCCGACGGCCCAGGGAAGATTGGGCGTGCAGGCCGCCAGCGCCGTGCCCATCTTGCTGTCGGGGCCGTAGTTGCCGGCCATCCGCCCTTGGCCGAGATCGGCATAGGGCGAGCCGTCGGCCATCACCCCGCAGGCGGCGACCACCCGGTTGAAGCGGGCCGGATAGACGACGTTGCGGGTCGGGAAGTTGTTGTCATTGTTGCCCGCCGCCGTGACGATGAAGATCCCCGCCTCGTACAGCCGGTTGACCGCCTCGGCCCAGGCCTGGGAGGCCAGCCCCCCCATGCTCATGGTGATGACGTCGATGCGGGTCTTGGGGTCGTTGCGCAGGCCGTAAACATAGTCGAGCGCCTGGGCGAAGGTGCTGGAGCGGAACAGCACCACCCGGTCGGCGATGCGGATCGGCACCACCTCGGCCCCGGGCGCGCCGCCGTACTGCTCGCTGGCCAGGATGGCGATGGTGCCCATGCCGTGGCCGTCCTGCACCCACAGGCCCTCGGAGCGGTCGCTGGCGTCGCGCGGATGGTCGCGGTCGACGAAGTTGCGCTGCAGATCGAGCCGCAGGTGCTTGGGCAGGTAGCGGTGGGTCGGGTCGTAGCCGGTGTCGATATGGGCGATGCGCGCGCCCGCGCCGGTCTGGTGGCTGGCCGGGCCGAAGCCCGAATGGTCGCCGTTGCGGAACCACAGATTGTCGCTGTCGACGTGCGGGAAGTTGCGGCGCTGCGGCGTCGGCTGGGCCCGGCAGGCCGGGGCCGCGCCCATCGTCACCTCGGGCGCGGGATAGGACCAGCGCTGCTCGAGGTCGGGCTCGGCGAAGACCGGTCCGCCGCCGCCGGCCGCCCCGAGGCCTTCGCCGCCCTGTCCGGCCAGGGCGTGGCAGAGGTCCCAGAGATTGCGCTCGTCGCCCTGCTCCAGGCTGAGCTTCTGCCATTCGGCCCCGCCTCCGCCGGCCGCGGCGAAACCCTCGCCCTCGCCGGCCGGCTGGGAGATGTGCTCGAACAGGGGCTCGGCCTTCAGCCGGACGGGAGCCGCGCCGATGCCCAGGCGCAGGCTCTGCGACTTCAGCGGCGGGGCCTTGATCAGGACGGCGGGCGTGCGATCGGTCGCCATGGCGCGCGCCTCCTTAAGGCCGCGTCATGACGTGGGCGCGGAACAGGCGCAGGTAGAACAGGAAGATGATCAGCGCCCAGGCGTAGTCGAACAGGGCGAACCACAGGAAGCCGCCGCCGCAGAACACCCAGACCGTGCCCATCCAGATCCGGCCCAGTATGCCGATCAGGTTGGGGGCGCGCTTGTGCACCGGTTCCAGCAGGCCCGGCACGTAAAGGGCCGTGACCAGGATCAGGGTCGCGCCCCAGCCGCGCGTCCAGCCCGCGACGTTCGGCGCGTCCAGGCCCACCGTCTGCGAGACGAAGTTCGGGGCGAACATGCACAGCAGGCCGACCACCAGGTGCAGGAACATGTTGAAGCCGAGCACGCCGCGATAGACGTCGCGCGCGCGCCTGGCCTGCTCATCCGACCAGCCGATGCTGAGGCCGTCGCTCATCGTCGTTCCCCCTTCAGAAAGTCAGCAGATAGGCCAACAGGTCGGCCTTCTGTTCGGGCGTCAGACCCACGCCGTAGAGGTGTCCGCCATTGCCGTTGCCGGGCAGGGCCGTGTCGTAGCAGTTGGTCCCGCGCGGGGTCGGCTGACCCGGCGTGCAGGCCGTGGTCAGGAAACCGCCGTTGACCGGGTCGATCACGTCCTGGTCGCGACCGCGCAGGAAGGCCTTGGGCCGCTCGGCCGGCGCCTTCAAGAGGTCGGTCAGGGTCGGCACCGAGCCGTTGTGCAGATAGGGCCCGCGCAGCCACAGCCCGTCGAGCGGCTGGTTGGAATAGCCGTCGGTCTTGCGGAAGTAGCGGAACTGGTAGGGCGTGCCGGCGAACATCTTGCTCAGCTGCTGCTCGCGGAACTCCTTGGTGTAGGAGTCCAGCCGCGCGCGGTCGGTGCCGATCAGGGCGATCGGCGTCACCTTGCCCAGCTTCTCGGCCATGAAGACGTAGCCGCCGGCCTCCTGCCCGCCGTGACAGGCGAAGCACTCGGCCTTGTAGATCGCCTGGCCGCGCAAGGCCGCCTGGGCGTTCAGCGGATGCGGGCTGACCGGCGCCGGAAGGTCCATCAACCAACCCGCCACGCGCCGAAGCGAGGCGTGGTCGACGGTCTTGGGCGTGACGCCCGCGCCGATGGCGGCCGACAGGTTGCGTTCCTGCAGCGAGGTGTTGTTGCCGTCCCAGTGCAGCTCCATGCCCTCGCGCGGGCGCTGGTTGAAGATCGCCGGGAAGTCGGAGACCCCGTGCACCTCGGCCTCGGTCAGGCTGGCGGCCGGCGTGCCGAACTGCAGCAGCTTGTAGGGGTTGAAGGTGTCGACGCGGCCGGCTCCCCAGGGCGACTGCCGCTCCAGCAGCGGCGCCAGGCGGCCGCGCACGCGGATCAGGCCCTCGCGGAAGCGCGGCATGACGGCGGCCTGCCAGACCAGGCGGTCGAACCAGTCCAGACGCGTTCCGGCCTTCTCCATCGGCCCGAACAGGTCGGCCGCCTCCAGCCGCTCGTCGGTGGCGGCGGTGAGCAGCAGGGAGACGAAACGGTGGAAGTCGAGATTGTTGGACGGCATGCCCGGCACGACGTGGACGACGCCGCCGTCCGAGGCCCGCCAGGTGCCGGTGTGGCAGGTGGCGCAGTTCAGCCAGACCACGTCGACGCCGTTGACCTGGCGCTTGGAGACGCCGATCGGCAGCTCCTTGCGCACGCCCTTGTCGTCGGTCTCGTAGATGAAGCCGAAGGCGGTGTAGTCGTTGCGACCCTCGAACTGCTTGGGATAGAGGGCCGGCAGGGCCTTCCACACCGCATAGGGCACGCCGCTCTGCGGTTCGGAGCCGATCGAGCCGTACTTGAAGTGGTCGACGTCGCTGGCGTAGCGCGGCGTGGCCGAGCCCGACAGCCGCAGGGCCGCGCACAGGCCAAGGCCCAGCACGATCACCGCCAGGGCGATCAGCAGCGCCACCACCGCCACGCCCAGCCGAAGCTGCCAGCGCGTTGCGGCCAGATGGGCCTCGACCGCCGTCACCGCTTTGCGCGCCGCCATCCTAGAGCTCCGAAGCCAGGGGGATGCGCATGTCGGCGCGCGGCTTGTAGACGCTCATGATCTCGTCGATCATCGCCTCGCGGGACGGGAAGCGGGCCTCCTCGTAGCAGCCCATCGGGTTCTTGGGCGCGTTGGCCAGGCACTTGTTGCAGTAGGTGCAGGGCTTTTCCGGCAGGTCGTGGCCGGCCGCCCACTGCTGGACCAGGTCCTTGTTGGCCATCAGCGAGCGGGCGATCGACACCCCGTCGACCACGCCCCCGGAGATGGCGTCGCGCACGAACGAAGCCGTCTGGAAGCCGCCCGTGCACAGCACCGGCACGCTGACCGCCGCCTTGATCGCCCGGGCCTCCTCCAGGCTGACGCCCTCGATCGGATGGCCCTTCTTCATGCGGAACCAGATCCAGTGGAAGATCGGCCGCAGCAGCGGGTAGCGGAACAGCAGGAAGTTGCGGAAGCCGTAGACGCCCGAGCTGATCATGGCGTCGTAGGTCACCGCCAGGATGTCGATCGGCAGGTCGCCCGGCGGGTTCAGCGGGTGCGGGAACAGCGAGCCGGACGAGACGTGGATGGCGTCGGCCCCGGCCGCCTCGACCCACTGGGCCACCTGCACCGTGTCGGCCAGGGTGTTGCCCTTGTGCTCCCACGGGATGACGTTGTTGCGGTCGATGGCGCTGAGCTTGACCTGCAGGTGGAAGTCGCGCCCCACCCGCGAGCGGATGGCGCCGATCACGTCGAGCAGGAAGCGGGCGCGGTTCTTCAGCGAGCCGCCATATTCGTCGGTGCGGTCGTTGATCCCCGAGCTGAGGAATTGCGTGAACAGGTAGCCGTTGGCCGCGTGCAGCTCGACCCCGTCCAGCCCCGCCTCGCGCGCCCGCCAGGCCCCTGCCGCGAAGGCGTTGATCGTGTGCTCGATGTCGCCCTTGGTCATCGCCCGGCACAGGAAGCCGTGCAGGGTTTCCCTGTTGCTGGTCGAGGTCAGGCTCGGGCGCATCTGGTTGTGCACGCCCGGCAGGTCCATCTGCCGGCCCGAGTGGCTCAGCTGCATGATGTACTTGGCGTCGAAGCTGTGCACCGCCTCGCCCAGCTTGGCCCATAGCGGGATGAACTCGTCGCGGTGGACGGTGGCGTAGCCGGCGATGATCCGGCCTTCCATCAGCACCGGCACGTAGGACGAGATGATCGCCCCCACCCCGCCCTTGGCGAACTTGCTCTCCCAGTTGATCCGCGTCTGGGTCAGCGAGCCATCTTGGTTGTCGAAGATGCCCGAGATGTTGGAGCGGAAGATCCGGTTCTTGACGGTCAGGTTGCGGAAATGCAGCGGCTGGAAGATCGGGTCGCCCGCGGCCGCCGCATCGGCGGGGGTGCGGATGATCGGACCGGCGGCGGCGCGCGGCGGCAGGACGTCGGTCATGACCGGCCTCCCTTCACGGGCGCGCTGGCCTTGGCCTCGCGCCAGACCGCGCCCAGCAGCGAGGCGGTCCAGTGGTGGGCGGGGCAGCGGCTCCAGCTGTCGGTCATGAACACGATCTGGTGGCTGGGGCTGCGATAGCGGGCCGCGTCGAGTTGGAAGAGCGTGATCGCTCCTGGCTCGACCTCGCCCCACAGGGTGCTGGCCGGGGCCTTCCACTGGCGCAGCACATTGGCCGGGGCGACGGCGCACTGGCAGATCACCGCCTCTTCGGTCAGGCTTTCGCGGGCGAAGGGCTGGCGCCACAGGCCGCGCATGATCTTCAGCCCGCGCACCAGGTTATGGACCGCGACGCCGGTGGCGTGGACGGCGGCCGGATCGTTGTCGACCGGCGCGGCCAGGGTCTTGCGGGCCCGATCGACGGCGCCGGTCAGGCCCCACCACAGGATCTGCAGCGGATTGAACGAGCGCGGCGCGGCGTCCAACGTGCGGGCGGCCTTCCAGCGATCCTTGCGGGCCGCGTAGCCGGGGGCGAACAGCTCGCCGACGGCGGCCTGGGCGGTGGGACCCAGGACCCCCTCCCCCTTCTCGCCGCGCACATAGGCGGCCAGGGTCGCGCGCTGCTCGGGCGTGCCCAGCTGGGCGTTCTGCAAGCGCTGCTCCAGCAGGGCCTGGAGGCGGGCCCGGTCCTCGGCCTCGCGCGGGGCGACGGCCGGCAGCGGGTGCGAGCCGACGCGTAGCACCTTGCGGATGCGCCCGGCCAGCAGCCGGTTGATCAGCGGCCCTTCCTTCTTGAAGTCGCGGTCGAGGCGCGGATCGGCGACGATCGCGCGGATGGCGGCCGGCTCGTCGAGGCGGATCACGTCGACGAGGCCGGGAATGCGGATCCGGCTGCTCATCCCGCCGTCCCCTTGGCCCAGGGGAAGAACATGCTGCGAGCGTCGGCGAACTGGGCGGCCAGGGCCGGAACGTGGCGCTCCATCACCTGGCGCAGGCCGTTGTCGCGCACCCAGGCGAAGCCGGCCGGGGTGTAGACCTTGGCGTTGAAGTCCTCGCCGTAGAAGCGGTCGCTCTTCAGGCGGCGGGTGGCCATCAGGATGAAGATGCGGAAGGCAGTGTCGGAGAAGCCGAAGCCCGGCGGGGTGCCGTTACGCGTGCACTGGCTTTCGGCGAGGGTGCCGACCAGCAGGTCGACCTTCTCGACGTCGCCATAGATCTCCTCCAGCTCCTTCTGCCATTCCTTGTTGTCGGTCAGCTCGGCGAAGGTCTTGGGCGCGCGCATGCTCATGTGGCGCCGGAACTCGCAGTAGCGCGGCACGCCCCGCTCGCGGTCGCGCAGGATGTCGGTGGCGGCGAGATCCGTCAGCACGTCGTTCTCGCGCTTGGGCGGCAGGCTGCGCAGGGTGTTGGGGTAGTTGTGCAGGCACAGCGCGCCCGGGTGGCTGGTGGCCAGCGAGTAGACGACGTCGTCGAAGCTGGCGTGCTCGTAGACGCTGGAGGCCTGGCCGCGGGCCACGCCGATCAGGTCGCGCTTGAGCAGCTCCCTGTCGTCCACGTGGCTGCGGAACGAATAGTCGTCCGGCATCAGCGGGTGCATGCGGTAGCAGGCCGCGAACTCCTCGGTCATCGCGTAGGGCGCGTTGTGGTGGTCGACCGGCGAGCCGGCCACCCCGAACAGGATCTCGCTTTCGCCACGCCGGCCGAAGGCCCGGTGGAAGGTCTCGCCCGCCAGGCCCCACCAGTTGGCGCGCATGGCCAGGCGCCCCTCGGGGCTGTTCATCAGGGCCGGCGTCCACTCGACGGTGTGGATCTTGGCCAGCAGGGCCGAGATCACCAGACGCGCCTTCTGGAACAGCCACTCGCCCGAGGCCTCGGGGAAGTCGATCTTCAAGCGGTCGACCACCGAGTTGTGCTCGCGCACAAAGACGGTGTGCATCACCGACAGGCCGATCCACCAGTTGCCGTTGACCCCGGCCAGTTCCAGGCCCGGAATCCTGCCGGCCTCGTCGATGGGCAGGTGGCCGTTGGGCTGCAAACCGAGCTTGCCGTCGGTCAGGAACTGGCCCGTCGTCGGGTCCGTCCGCACCTTGATCTGCCGCCGCAGCGACGAGCCGTAGATCTGCGAGGCGTCCCACCAGTGGGTCTCGACATTGGTGTAGGCCTGGGGCCGGCCCGCGTCGCCCGGACGGTCGGGGTCGCGCAGGGTCTTGAGGACCTCCATCACCCCGCCCGGCCAGCTGTCGCCCTCGGGGATCGGCACGTAGAACTTGTCTTCCGGATCGTTCTCGCCGTGGCTCAGCCAGTCGTGGACCATGAACTGCAGCCAGGCGCCCGCCAGGGCGTTCAGGTGCGGGACCGGCACGAATTCCTTGCGGGCCAGCAGCCGGTTGCTGATCACCCGCGGATTGGGGGTCATCAGGGCCGGCTCTTCCTCGCCGAAGGTGCGCTCGATCGGCATGTTGCGGCCGAAACGCGCCCCGGTCATGCCCATCCAGGGCTTGGACAGGTCGTTATAGCTGCCGTCGGCGGTGCGGGCCTCGCGCACGTCGATCCCGCCGGGCGCCGGGTCGGGCGCGGCGATCGTCGGCTCCATCTCGGTGTCGAACAGGTTTTCGTGGCGCATGTTGACGCGCAGGCCCGCCAGCGTCGGCACGGCCAGCGTGGTCGGATACTTGTGCCAGGGTTGAATCCGGCTCAGCACCCGCGCCGCGCCGCCCAGCAGACTTTCCAGTAACGAACCCGCCACTCGTCGCCCTCCCCGCAGATGGGCACGCCCCACGATTGCAACCCGGAGCTAAACACGGATTCGGTGCAACCGCGAGGGGAATATCAATGTTACGCGAAGGGGAATTTCGCGCGCGCCCGCGCCCCTGCTGGCGGACGCGCGCGAGCGCCGCCGCCAGGCTTTCCAGCGACCGTCCGTGGCCGTTCGAATTGAGGCGAAGACGCCTGACGCGTCAGCGCGGCGTCAGCCGGCGTAGTGACCGGCGTACCAGCGGGCGAAGCGCTGCAGGCCCTCGCCGACCCCGACCACGGGCTTGTAGCCCGTCAGGGCCTGAAGCTTGGAGATGTCGGCATAGGTGGCGGTGACGTCGCCCGGCTGCATGGGCAGGAACACCTTCTCCGCCTCGCGGCCGAGCGCCGCCTCCAGCGCGGCGATCATGTCCATCAGCCCGACCGGATCGTTGTCGCCGATGTTGTAGATCTCGTGGCCGCCCGGGGCCGGCGGGTTGTCGAGCACGCCGACGATGCCGTCGACGATGTCGTCGATATAGGTGAAGTCGCGGGCCATCCGTCCCTCGCCGAACACCTCGATCGGCTCGCCCTTCAGGATCTTCTGGGTGAAGCTGAAATAGGCCATGTCGGGGCGCCCCCACGGCCCATAGACCGTGAAGAAGCGCAGGCCCGCCTGCGGGAAGCCGTAGAGCCGGGCGTAGCTCTGGCTGATCAGTTCGCACGAGCGCTTGGTGGCCGCGTAGAGCGAGACCGGGGCGTCGACCGGGTCGGTCTCCTTGAAGCCCGAGCCGTTCAGGGGCCGATCGCCGTAGACGCTGCTCGACGAGGCGTAGACCAGGGCCTCGACGCCGCCGTGGCGGCAGGCTTCCAGCACCGCCAGGTGGCCGGCCAGGTTCGAGCGTTCGTAGGCGAAGGGGTTCTCGATCGAGTAACGCACGCCGGCCTGGGCTGCCAGGTGGACGACCCGCTTGATGCCCGACGACCGCACCAGCTCCAGCAGCGCCTCGTGCTCGGCGATGTCCAGGCGCACCATCGTAAAGCCCGCGCGCCCGTCGAGGCGCGCGGCGCGGGCCGCCTTCAGGGCCGGATCGTAATAGTCGTTGAACACGTCGACGCCGATCACGGTCTCGCCGCGGTCGAGCAGGCGCTCGGCCACATGCATGCCGATGAAGCCGGCCGCGCCGGTGACGAGGACAGGGCCTCCGCTCATACCGCAATCCTCGTTCGTCGGCGCCTGGCCCGGCCGACGGTAAAATCATCGGCGCTCGTCATTCGACATTCCGCGTCCAAAGGCAATCTCTAGCCCCCGGCCGCGTCCCCATCGTGGCCGATTTGCGGGAAAAGCGGCGCGAACGGAGGTTTCTCTCCGACAGGCGTGGCAGGCGTTCGGCCGCGACACCATCAGGCGAAGCCGCGGCGGCTCAGCCGGAGGGTGCTTGTGCGGGAACAGCGCTGGTTCCAGTCTCAAGGCGAAGCTGGATGCCCGCGATGCGTCATCTGTCGACGTCGCTCCCCGCTATCCCCGGCGCCGCCCGTCTCGAAATCCTCAACCGGCGGATGGAGGGCCTGCGCGCCCTGGCCGAGATCCAGTCGCTGCTGGCCAGCAGCGACGTCGGCGTCGATGACTTCATGCAGATCGTGGTCGACAGCGTGCACCGCCTGATGGCCGGGCGCGGGGCCGTGGTCGAGCTCGTCGACGGCGACCAGATGGTCTACCGCGCGGTCAGCGAAGGCTATGCCGAGCACCTGGGCCTGCGCCTGCCGCGCGCCGGCAGCCTGTCGGGCCTGTGCGTCGAACAGGCCGCCATCCTGGTGTGCGAGGACAGCGAGACCGATCCCCGCGTCGACCGCGACGCCTGCCGCCGGGTGGGCCTGCGCTCGATGGTCTGCGCGCCCCTGTTCGACGGCGAGCAGGCGGTGGGCGTGCTGAAGGCCATGGCCGGCGGGGCCGCCGCCTTCAATGTCGAGGAGATCGAACTGCTGCGCCACATGAGCCAGACGCTCGGCGCGGCCATCGCCACGCGGGCCGGGGTCAGCGACCTGCGCCGGCTGTTGCAGGAGCGGACGGCGGCGCTGGAGCGGGTGGAGCGGCGCAACCAGCGGCTGGCCCAGCTGACCCTCGATCTGGCCGACGCCAAGCACGAGGCCGAGGCGGCCAACCGCGCCAAGTCGGAGTTCCTGGCGGCGATGAGCCACGAGCTGCGCACGCCCCTGAACGGGCTGGTCGGGTTTTCGGAGCTGCTGGCCCGTGACGCGCTGTCCGGCGACGAGCGTGGGCGCTATCGCGGCTTCGTGCGCGACGCCGCCCGGGCCCTGCTGGCCATCGTCGACGACATTCTGGACCTCTCCCGCGTCGAGGCCGGCAAGCTGATGCTGGAAGACGGCGTCGTGGCTCCCGCGCGGCTGGTCGACAGCTGCGCGGCCATGGCCCGTCCCGACGCCGAGGCCAAGGGGCTGGCGCTGAGCCTTCAGATCGCGCCGGGGACGCCGGAGGCGATCGCCGGCGACCCGACCCGCCTGCGTCAGGTGCTGCTGAACCTGGTGACCAACGCCGTGAAGTTCACCGCCGGGGGAAGCGTGATCCTGTCGGTCGCGCCCGCCGGAGACGACCGCCTGCGCTTCACGGTCGCCGACACCGGCCCGGGCATCGCCCCCGAGGCGCGGGAGCGCCTGTTCCAGCCGTTCGGCCAGGTCGATTCCACCATCCATCGCCGCTATGGCGGCACGGGCCTGGGCCTGGCGATCTGCAAGCGGCTGGTCGAGCTGATGGGCGGAACGATCGACGTCGACAGCGAGGTCGGCAAGGGCTCGATCTTCTGGTTCGAGATCCCCGCCCGGCCCGCCGACCGCCCGGCCGAAGACGATCCCCCCGCCATGGCCGCCAAGGACGAGGCCCTGCGCATCCTGGTCGTCGACGACGCCGAGATGAACCGCGCCCTGGCCGAGGCGGTGCTGCGTTCGGCCGATCATGCGGTGGACTGCGCCGACGGCGGGGCGGCGGGCGTCGAGGCCGTGCGCGCGCGGGCCTACGACGTGGTGCTGATGGACGTGCGGATGCCGGGCATGGACGGTCTGGCGGCGACGCGGGCGATCCGCGCCCTGCCCTTCCCGGCCAGCGCCACGCCGATCCTGGCCCTGACGGCCAATGCGGTGAAGGCCGAGATCGACGCCTGCCTGGCCGCCGGCATGGACGGCCACGTGGCCAAGCCGATCGACATCGCCACTCTGCTGACCCGGGTGCGCGACGCGGCTCGGCTCAGCCGGCCGCGGCGCTAGATTGAAGGCTTGTCATCCCGGCCGGAGGAACGCGTCAGCGGTCCGTAGAGCCGGGACCTCCCACGTCGGCAGGTTCGGCAGCGGTGGGAGGTCCCGGCGCTCCGCTTCGCTACGGCCGGGATGACAACGTAGTTGACGGCCATTGAAGGACGAGAACCACGCGCCGCCCCAAATCCGTCTCTCCCCGCGAAGGCGGGGATGCTCGGTGACAAGAGAGACGAGGAGCCTGCCGCCCCCTCAATCCCCGATGAACCGATACCCCACGCCCGGCTCGGTCAGCAGGATCTTCGGGTGGGCCGGGTCGGCCTCCAGCTTCTGGCGCAGCTGGCCGACGAAGACGCGCAGGTACTGGGTGTCGTGCATGTGGGCCGGGCCCCAGACCGAGGTCAGCAGTTCCTTGTGGGTCAGCACCTTGCCGCGCCCCAGGGCCAGGCGGGCCAGGACTTCGTATTCGCGCGGCGAGACCTTCACCACCGCCCCGTCGCGGGTGACCAGGCGCTTTTCGAGATCGAGCTCGACGGCCCCGGCGCGGATCGGGCCAGCAGGCGCCTGGGTCGCCGCCCGCTGGCGCAGGGCCACGCGCAGCCGAGCCAGCAGCTCTCCGACCCCGAACGGCTTTTCGACATAGTCGTTGGCGCCCTTGTCGAGGGCGTCGATCTTCTCGATCTCGCGGTCGCGGGCCGACAGGATCAGGATCGGCCCGTCATAGAAGGCGCGGGCCTTTTCCAGCACCTCCTTGCCGTCCATGTCGGGCAGGCCGAGGTCCAGCACGACGGCGTCGGGCGACCACAGGGCGATGCCGCGCAGGCCCTCCTGGCCGCCGTCGGCGCGCAGCGGGTCGTAGCCGGCCGCGTCGAGCGCCGGTGCGAGGAACCGGTGGATCTGCGGCTCGTCGTCGATGACCAGGATGCGGGGGCGAAGCGCGCTCATGACCTGCTCATAGCAGATGGTGGGGCGTGGCGACGCCCTTGGGCAGGCTGATCAGCATCCGCGTGCCCTTGCCGTCGTGGATCGGGCTGGCGGCGGCGATGCGCCCGCCCATGGCCTCGACGAAACCTTTCGCGATCGCAAGGCCCAGCCCCACGCCCTGGCTGGCGCCCGGCGAGCGGTCGCTGGGATCCTGCAGGCGGCGGAACTTCTCGAACACCCGCTCCAGGTCGGCCGGCGGAATGCCCCGCCCCTCGTCCTCGATGCTGATGACCACGTGGGCGCGGTCCTCGTAGGCAGCGACCTCGATCCTGGCTCCGGCCGGGCTATAGGCGATGGCGTTCTCCAGGATGTTGACCGCCACCTGCTCCAGCAGGTTCGGGTCGGCCTGGACCAGGCTCAGCGTCTCGGGGAAGTCCCGCACCAGCACCCGGCCGTCGAGGCGGCGAGCCACGCGGTCGGCGGCGGCCGCCAGCACGTCGCGGACGTCGATCCAGTCGGTGCGCAGCTTCAGCCCGCCGCCCTCGATGCGGGTCATGTCCAGCAGGTTGGCGACGTAGCCGTTGAGGCGCTCGGCCTCTTCCTTGATGCCCAGCGCCAGGTCGGCGCGCGCCGGCGGGGCCAGCTTGTCGCCGTAGTCAATCAGGGTGGTGGCCGCCCCCAGCACCGTGGTCAGCGGCGTGCGCAGGTCGTGGCTGATGGAATTGAGCAGGGCGTTGCGGAAGCGGTCGGAGCGGCGCAGGGCCTCGGCCTCGACCGCTCCGGCGGCCAGCTCGGCGCGCTGCAAGGCCACCGCGCCCTGGTCGAGCAGGGCCAGCAGCAGGCGCTCCTCGTCGGAGCCGGAGACCACGGTCCCGGCCTCGATCCCCGCCACGCCGGCGCGGGCGCCCAGGCCCTCCAGCGGCCAGAAGGTCCAGGCGGCCTGCGGCAGGGTGCCGGTGCCGGCGCCGGCCGGTTCGCCCTTCTCCCAGGCCCAGCGGGCGGCGGCCATGGGGGCGGTTCCCAGATCCGTAAGGTCGGGCGCGCCTGCGGCGGGGGCCAGTTCGTCGCCCTCCGGCAGGAAGACCACGGCCCGCGCGCCCGAGGCGGCGGCGGCCTGTTCGGCCAGGGCCTTGGCGACGGCGGCCTTGCCCGAGGCGGCGGAAAGCGTGCGGCTGGCCGCCAGCAGGCTGGTCACCCCCGCCGCCCGCTTCTGCGAGCCGATGGCCTGGTCGCGCACGCGCCCTGCCAGCCCGCCAGTGGCCAGAGCCACGGCCCAGAACACGATCAGGGTCAGCACGTCGGTCGGCGAGCCGATGGCCAAGCTGTAGCGCGGGGCCAGGAAGAAGTAGTTGTAGACGAGGAAGGCCGCCGTCGCCGCCGCCAGGGCCGGGCGCAGGCCGTGCATCACCCCGGCCGCCAGCACGGCGGCCAGGTAGATCATCCCCAGTTCCACCCGGTCGAAGGCCGTATCGAGCGCCCAGGCGACCAGGCTGGCGGCGACCACGAAGCCGCCGCCGGTCAGGTAGGCCGGCCAGTCGAAGCGGCGCGGTCTGGGAACCGGCGGCTCGGCGCTCCCCTCCCCGCCCGCGCCGGTGACCACGTGGATCGCCTCGCCCCGCGCCTCGCGCAGCAGGGCGGCGGCCAGGGAGCGGCCGGTCAGTTCCTTCCAGCGCGAGTCCCTGGATTTGCCCCCACTTCGGCCGATCACGATCTGGGTGACGTTGTTGCGCCGCGCCCAGGCCATGACCGTGGCGACGACGTCGGTCCCGGTCAGCACGACGGTCGAGCCGCCCAGCTGCTCGGCCAGCTTCAGGGCCTCGCGGGTGCGGGCGGCGGCGGTCTCGGGCGGCGGCGGACGGTCGGGACGCTCGACATGGGCCAGGGTCCACGGCGCGTCCATCATCATGTCCGACAGCCGCCGGCCGGCCCGGACCAGCATGGAGGCCATGGCGTCGCCGCCGGCCAGGACGAGGATCCGCTCGCCCGCCGCCCACGGCCCCTCGACGCCCTTCTCGCGCATGGCCGCGACCAGCTGGTCGTCGACCGTCTGGGCCGCGCGGCGCAGGGCGAGTTCCCGCAGGGCGGTGAGGTTCTCGACCTTGAAGAAATTCTCCGACGCCAGTCGCGCGGTCTCGGGCACATAGACCTTGCCCGCCGCCATCCGCTCGCGCAGCTCGTCGGGGGTGATGTCGATCAGCTCGATGTCGTCGGCGCGGGCGAGCGCGCTGTCGGGCACCGTCTCGCGCTGGCGGGCGCCAGTGATGCGCAGCACGACGTCGACCAGGCTTTCCAGGTGCTGGACGTTCAGCGTGGTCCAGACGTCGATGCCCGCCGCCAGGATCTCCTCGACGTCCTGCCAGCGCTTGGGATGGCGCGAGCCGGGCGCGTTGGAGTGGGCGTATTCGTCGACCAGCAGGAGCTTGGGCCGCCGCTCCAGGGCCGCGTCGAGGTCGAACTCCAGATAGCTGCGGCCCCGGTTCTCGACCGGACGGCGGGGCAGAACGTCGAGCCCGCGCAGCAGGCTCTCGGTCTCGCGGCGACCGTGGGTCTCGACCACGCCGACCAGCACGTCCTGGCCCTCGGCCTTGCGGCGGCGGGCGGCGCGCAGCATCTCGTAGGTCTTGCCCACGCCCGGCGCCATGCCCAGGAACACCTTGAGGCGCCCCCGACGGGCCTTGTTGGCGGCCGCCAGAAGCGCCTCGGGGTCGGGGCGGCCCCTTTCGGGGTATGAAGAGGGGTCGCCCGCCAAGGCCTAGCCGACCATCGGGAAGCGCTCGTCCAGGGCGCGGTTGACGTCCAGCACATTGACGCGCGGCTGGCCGATGAAGCCCAGCAGCGGCGGCTTCACGGCCGCCTCGATCATCCCCAGCACCTCGCCGCGCGGGGCGTTGCGGGCGGCGGCGATGCGCGGGGCCTGCAGGCGGGCATAGGCCGGCGAGACGTCCGGATCCAGGCCCGAGCCCGAGGTCGTGACCGCGTCGGCCGGAATGACCGCGCCGTGAAACTCGGCCCGCAGGGCGGCCGCGTCGGTCTTCTCGCGCTCGATCAGCTTGTCGTTCAGCGGGCCCATGTTGGAGCCGCTGGACGCCGAGGCGTCGTAGCCGTTCCCGGCGGCCGAGGGGCGGCCGTGCAGGTACTCGGCCTTGGCGAAGGCCTGGCCGATCAGCGCGGAGCCGACCACCTGGCCATGGCGATCATGAACCAGCGAGCCGTTGGCCTGGGCCGGGAACGCGGCCTGGGCCACGCCGGTGATCGCCAGCGGATAGGCCAGGCCCAGAAGGACGGTGAACAGGCCCATCGAGACGAGGGCCGGACGAAGATGCTTCAGCATGTGGGCCTCCTCTAGAACACGGCCTTGAGCGTGGCGACGGCGCGGCTGTCGTACAGCTTGCCGAAGTCATGCTCGGACGTGTCGTGATAGCGCAAGTCGAGCGCCAGCTTGTTGGTGAAATTCCAGGTCCCGCCCAGATTCCAGGTCGTGTAGTCGCCGGGGCCGGCATAGGTCTGGCGGCCCAGGGCGGCCGAGACGCTGATGGCCTTGGCCAGCGGATAGCCGCCATTGACCTCGTAATAGGTCGCCTCTTTCGCCGTGCCGAAACCGTCGGGGCTGTAGAACACCGCGGCGCCCACCCCGCCCTTGCCGGCCGGCACGCTGGCGGCGACCTTCAGCTCGGCGTTGCCGTAGTCGGCCCCGCCCGGCGCGCCGACATAGCCGTAGTAGATGACGCCCAGATCCAGGGTCGCGGGACCCAGGGTCGGCTTGTAGCCCGCATAGAGGTCCACCTCGGCGTCGGTCTTGTCGCCGAAATCGACGTTCGAGGCCCAGGCGCCGGCGTAGAACCTGCCGGCCGAGAGGTCGGCGCCGCCGAAGACCTGCGGGTCTTCATCGGTCTGGCTGACGCCCCGGAACACGTAGTCGGAGGCCGCGCCGAGGTTGAAGGTCACGCTGGGGGCCTCGGCGCGGGCGGCGCCGGCCAGGGCGAAGACGAGGCCCGAGGCCATCAGCAGCGAAGAGAACTTGGACATTGAAAGAGCGCCTTTCACGACGCGAGGAGTTCGGCGGCCTTGGCCGCCAGGAAGACGAGCCCGATCGCCCCGAGGCCGAAAACCAGGTCCGGAACGATCGGGCGGTTCATCAGGCCAGACCCAGGGTCGAGACGATCATGTCGATCAGCTTGATGCCGACGAACGGGGCGACCAGGCCGCCCAGGCCGTAGATCAAGAGGTTGCGCGACAGCAGCTTGCCGGCGCCGATGGCGCGGTACTTCACGCCCTTCAGGGCCAGCGGGATCAGGGCCACGATCACCAGGGCGTTGAAGATCACCGCCGACAGGATGGCGCTCTGCGGGCTGTGCAGCTTCATGATGTTCAGCCCGCCCAGGGCCGGCAGGGCGACCACGAACATCGCCGGGATGATGGCGAAGTACTTGGCCACGTCGTTGGCGATCGAGAAGGTCGTCAGCGCGCCGCGGGTGATCAGCATCTGCTTTCCGACCTCGACGATCTCGATGACTTTCGTGGGGTCGCTGTCGAGATCGACCATGTTGCCGGCCTCGCGGGCCGCCTGGGCGCCGGTCTGCATGGCCACCCCGACGTCGGCCTGGGCAAGGGCGGGGGCGTCGTTGGCGCCGTCGCCGCACATGGCCACCAGCCGGCCCTTGGCCTGCTCGGCCCGGATCAGCCGCAGCTTGTCCTCGGGGGTGGCCTCGGCGAGGAAGTCGTCGACGCCGGCCTCCGAAGCGATGGCGGCGGCGGTCACCGGGTTGTCGCCGGTGATCATCACCGTGCGCAGGCCCATGCGGCGCAGGTCCGCGAACCTGGCCTTCACGCCGGGCTTCACCACGTCCTTCAGGTGGATGACGCCGACCAGGGCGCCGTCCTCGCTGACCGCCAGCGGCGTGCCGCCCGAGCGGGCGATGCGGTCGACGGCGGCGGCGACTTCGGCCGGGATGCGCTTGGGATCGATGGCCAGGCTGCGATAGACCGCGTCGACCGCGCCCTTGCGCCAGGACTGGCCGGCGAAGTCGAGGCCCGACTGGCGGGTCGCGGCGCTGAAGGCGATCGAGGTCGCGCCGGCCGGAGCCTCCAGGGCCAGGCCCTGCTGGCGGCCCAGCTCGACGATCGAGCGGCCTTCCGGCGTCTCGTCGGCCAGCGAGGCCATGACGGCGGCGCGCAGGGCCGCGTCGGGACGCACGCCGGGGGCGGCGATCACTTCGGTGGCCATGCGGTTGCCGAAGGTGATGGTGCCGGTCTTGTCGAGCAGCAGGGTGTCGACGTCGCCGGCCGCTTCGACGGCGCGGCCCGAGGTGGCCAGGACGTTGACCTTCAGCAGGCGGTCCATGCCGGCGATGCCGACGGCCGAGAGAAGCCCGCCGATCGTCGTCGGAATGAGCGTGATGAACAGCGCGCCCAGCACCAGCGGGTCCAGCGCCACGCCCGAGAACTTGCCCAGGCCCAGCAGGGTGACCACCGCGATCAGGAAGATCAGGGTCAGGCCGGCCAGCAGCACGGCCAGGGCGATCTCGTTGGGCGTCTTGCGGCGGTCGGCGCCTTCGACCATGGCGATCATGCGGTCGAGGAAGGTCGAGCCCGGCGCGGCGGTGACCCGCACCTTGATCCAGTCGGAGACGACCGTGGTGCCGCCGGTGACGGCCGAGCGGTCGCCGCCGCTTTCGCGGATCACCGGCGCGCTCTCGCCGGTGATGGCGGCCTCGTTGACGCTGGCCATGCCCTCGACGATCTCGCCGTCGGTGGGGACCACGTCGCCGGCCTCGACCAGGACGAGCTCGCCCGGGACCAGCTTGTGGGCGGGCGTCGGGATCACCGTGCCGGCCTGGTCGTCGATGATCAGCTTGGCCTTGGTGGTGACGCGGGCGGCCCGCAGGCTGTCGGCGGCGGCCTTGCCCCGGCCCTCGGCCACGCTCTCGGCAAGGTTGGCGAAGAGCACGGTGGCCCAGAGCCACAGCGAGACCTGCACGGCGAAGCCGGCCGACTGCTGGGCGACGATGGCCGCCACGGCCGAGACGCTCGACAGCAGGGCCACGATCCAGGTCGCGAAGATCACCGGATTGCCGGTCAGCTTGCGCGGGTCGAGCTTGAGGAAGGCGTCCTTGGCCGCGCGGGCCAGGATCGGAGCGGAGAGGCCGCCGGCCAGGCTGGCCGGCTTGCGCCGGCCGCCCTCGACGGCTCCATTTTCGTAGGTTGTCATGGAAGTGCGCTTTCGATCAGCGGTAAGCGATCAGTGGCTCGAGGCGACGAAGGCGAGCGCCTGGAAGTGCTCGACGATCGGCCCCAGCGCCAGAGCGGGGAAGAACTGCAGGCCACCGAGGATCAGGATCACCCCGATCAGCAGGCCGACGAAGAGACCGCCGTCGGTCGGCATGGCGCCGGCCGTGGGGGCGAGCTTGGGCTTGGCCGCCAAGGCGCCGGCGATGGCCAGCACCGCCACGATGGGAGCAAAGCGCCCGAACATCATCGCCAGGCCCAGGGTGACGTTCCACCAGGGGGCGTTGGCGGTGAGGCCGGCGAAGGCCGAACCGTTGTTGGCCGTGCCGGAGACGTAGGCGTAGAGGATCTCCGACAGGCCGTGCGGTCCGGCGTGCATCAGGCCCTTCAAGGCTTCAGGCAGGATCGCGGCGAAGGCGGCGAAGCCCAGCATGAACAGCGGAATCACCAGCACCGCCAGCATCGAGAACTGGATCTCGCGGGCCTCGATCTTCTTGCCGAGATATTCCGGCGTGCGGCCCACCATCAGCCCGGCGACGAACACCGCCAGCAGGGCCATGACGACCATGATCGCCACGCCCGAGCCGATGCCGCCGGGCAGGATCTCGCCCAGCTGCATCAGGAACATGGCTGCCCCGCCGCCCAGGGGCATCAGGCTGGAGTGCATGCCGTTGACCGAGCCGTTGGAGGCCCCGGTGGTCATGGCGGCCCAGACGGCGGTCGAGGGCGCGCCGAAGCGGACCTCCTTGCCTTCCATGTTCACCGACGTGTCGACATGCGCCGCGACCTGGGCCGGCGGGGCCTGGGTCTCGGTCACGTAGATGGCGGCCGCGCCGGCGCTGAGCAGCACCATGGCCGCCACGACCAGGGCGCGGACGTCCTTCTTGGCCAAGACGCTGCGGCCGAAGGCGAAGAAGGCGGCCCAGCCCAGCACGTTGATCGACACCGCCGTGATCAGGTTGGTCAGCGGGGTCGGGTTCTCGAACGGATGGGCGGAGTTGGCGTTGAAGACGCCGCCGCCATTGATGCCCAGCTGCTTGACGGCCAGTTGGCTGGCGGTGGCGAAGAGGGAGATCTTCTGCTCGCCGCCTTCGAGGGTGTGGGCGGTGACGCCGGCGGCCAGGGTCTGGGGCACGCCCAGGGCCACGAGCACCAGGGCGACCACCACGCACAGCGGCAGCAGCACCCACAGCGTCGTGCGGATCACGTCGCTCCAGAAGTTGCCGACGTCCTCGCCCTTGCTGGCCAGGAAGCCGCGCGCCAGGGCCGCCGCGATCGCCGCGCCGGTGGCGGCCGAGACGAAGTTCTGCACCGTCAGCACCAGCATCTGGCTCAGCGTCGACATGGTGGTCTCGCCGCCATAGCTCTGCCAGTTGGTGTTGGTCACGAAGCTGACGGCGGTGTTGAAGGCCAGGTGCGGCGAGAGGCCCGCGAAGCCCTGCGGGTTCAGCGGCAGCACGCCCTGCAGGCGCAGCACGCCATAGACGAGGAAGAAGCCGACGGCGTTGAAGGCCAGCAGGGCGCCGGCATAGCCGATCCAGGTCTGGCCCTTGCGCGGATCGACCCCGCAGGCGGCGTAGAAGAGGCGCTCGACCGGGCCGAGCACGGGGTCGAGCCAGGTGCGCTCGCCGTTCCAGACGCGCGACATGTAGACGCCCAGCGGCCAGCCGATGCCGACCGCCAGGCCAAGCGTCAGGGCGATTTCCGCCCAGCCTTGCCAGTTCATGTGAGTTTATCCGAAGAGCGTCAGAAGCGGTCCGGCCGCATCAGCGCCGTGACCATGTAGGCCGCGACGACGATCGCCCCGGCTCCCCAAAGCGCGTTCACGAACAAGGTCATGCGCGCCTCAATGCGATGGCGAACAGGCCGAAGGCCGCAAACAGCCCTCCGCCCAGCGCCAGGAAAATGATGTCAGCCACGTTCGGCCTCCTTCCAGTTGGCGCGGAAGGGACCACGGAGCCGCGTAAGGGCTCCATTCGGGAGATGTGAGCCGCGCATAAGCGCCGCATAAAGACCGGCCGCCGCGGCAAGCCATGCTGCAACGCAGCGCGTTCAAGGGTCCAGCTTGGCGAGATCAAGGTTTTCGGCAAACTTTGCCGGCAGCCTTAGAAACAAGGCGTTATCGTGACAAGCGCCCGGTTTCCGAACAACTTGGCGCCGCGCGGAAATTTACTCTTGTTTGCATCGCAAAATCGCGAAACGGTGGCAGCCGATCCAAGTCACGCGCGTTCTGGGCTCATGTCACCGCTGTTTCCAACCTTGGTCATCGTGGCCCTGCTGGCTCTGCTCATCTGGCCCAGCATCGAGCCCCGCCTGCGCCGCCGCGGACGCGGCCGCAGCCGTCGTCGCAGCTATTTCCGGGATTAAGTTCCGGGATTAGGGAGGCGATGCTCCCCTCTCCGTAAAATCCCCGCGAAAGCGGAACAACTGATCCCTCTCCCCTTGCGGAGAGGGTGGCCCCGCGGAGCGGGGTCGGGTGAGGGGTCTCTCAGAAATCAAAGCTGCGTGCGGCGGTCAGGCCGGGTGATGCGTCTCAAGTTTGAGAGACCCCTCATCCGTCGGCCTTCGGCCGCCACCTTCTCCCGCAAGGGGAGAAGGAACGCGGACGGGGATAGACGAAGCTGGATCCCCGTCGATCTCGGATCAAACCCCAACCAATCCAACCCCTTACAACTTTCTCACCGCCCTCGATCAGACGCGCTCAAACCAGCCGCATAATCACTGGGTCTCGCCGCACCGAAGGGGCGCAAGGCCAGCGACCATGCGGCGGCGGGATGCGATCGAGCGGGACTGGGGCGGATTGGGAAGATCCGTCGCGTCCGGAGACCTGGCGCTGGCCAGGCCCGCCCGCCGTCGGCTTGGGCGAGGATTACAGAGCACCCCTCTCCTCGTCGCCGCTTGAAAGGGAAACCTCGAAGGCGGTCCTGGTAAGGCGTTAAGAGCGCCGCCGCCCGGGAAGCCGGCAGCCAAACGACCGCGCGGAGCGCCTAGGCTTCGTCGAAACGGTACACACAACAACACCTCCGGGCGTCGCCCGGGCGCTCCGTTCTCCTTTATCAACTCGCAGCGAAAGCGCGAGAACGAAGCGCCGTGCTCACCCCCTCCGGCCCTTCGGGCCACCTCCTCCAGAGGGGGAGGATCCTTGCGCTCCAGATGCTCCCCCTCTGGGGGAGCTGTCGCGGAGCGACTGAGGGGGTCCGCCGCAGGCGGAACCTCCCCCTATGGGGGAGGCGGCCAAAGGCCGGTGGGGGGCCGTTTTCAGCTTTCGAGGCGTCGGATATCTCGCACCACCTCCCCCCTCCGATCGCTGCGCGATCGCCTCCCCCACAGGGGGAGGTTCCTCGCGAGCGGCCGCCACCTTCTCCCGCAAGGGGAGAAGGGCCCCACCTACGACTCCAGCTCGATGTCCCAGTAGAGGTAGTCGAGCCAGCTGGCGTGAAGGTGGCCGGGCGGGAACTTGCGGCCGCGGTCCTGGAGTTCGTGCATCGAGGGCCGGCGCGCCGTGTGGAACGGGTGCATGCCCGCCTCGCGCGGGGTGCGGCCGCCCTTGGCCAGGTTGCAGGGCGCGCAGGCGGTGACGATGTTCTCCCAGGTGGTGCGGCCGCCGCGCGAGCGGGGGATCACGTGGTCGAAGGTCAGGTCCTCGGGCGAGGCGCAGTACTGGCAGCTGAAGCTGTCGCGCAGGAACAGGTTGAAGCGGGTGAAGGCCGGCGGCCGCTCCTGCGGCACGTACTGCTTCAGCGACACCACGCTGGGCAGCTTCATCTCGAAGGACGGCGAATGGACCACGTGGTCGTAGGTCGAGACGACGTCGACGCGGTCGAGGAACACCGCCTTGATCACCTCCTGCCATGGCCAGAGGGACAGCGGATAATAGCTCAGCGGCCGATAGTCGGCGTTGAGCACGAGCGCCGGCATGCCGGACGGGGGGCGGGTCAGCACCTGCATCAGGGCCTCCCGCTCATGGAACCGACGAGGTCCCTATGGGGCTGGTACGCGGTCGGACTGAAGACGGGCCTCCTTCCTACGCAAATCAGGGAATCGCCATTCACTCCCGGACGCACAGAAAGGATGATCCCAATCGGCGACAGAACCAAGACGAAGCTTGCGAAAGTTCGCCCCCTACGCCGTCAGCGTGATCTCGCCGCGCCGAACGCCGCCATAGCAGGCCCAAAGAAGATGCGCCGCCACCCCGCGATAAGGTTTCCAGGCCTCCGCCCGGACATAGGCCGCCTTCTCGTTGGGCCTGACCTCCAGCCCGTCGGCCCAGCGCATGGCTTCCTGCAGGGCGACGTCGCCGCCGGGGAAGACGTCGATGCGGCCCTCGCAGAACATCAGGAAGGTCTCGGCCGTCCAGCGGCCCACGCCCTTGATGGCGACCAGGGCCGCCACGGCCTCGGCGTCGGGCAGGGCCTTGAGGGCGTCGAAGTCGCAGGCGCCCGTCAGGTGCGCGTCGGCGATCTCGCGCAGATAGCGCACCTTGGGCCGCGACAGGCCAAAGCCCTGGAGCGCGGGATCGTCCAGGGCCATCAGGGCGTGCGGCGTCATGTCGGGCAGGCCCGCCTGCACCCGCGCCCAGATCGAGGCGGCGGCGGCCACCGAGATCTGCTGCTCGACGATCATGCGAGCCAGACCGGCGAAGCCGCCGGGTCTAAGACGCCATTCGAAGACGGGGGTCACCGCCTCCAGGCGGCCGAACAGCGGGTCGGCCTGCGCCAGGTGGGCGCGGGCGGCGGCGATCAGGTCGGGGGTGGGAGCAGAAGCGGAGATCACGCCGGCGAGGAAGCCCTCGCCGGGGATCGCTGGCAATCCGAAACTTGCGGCGGGCTCACGACCTCAGCCGATGGCGACGATCTCGACCTCGCCGCCGGCGACCATGGCGGTGTCGCCGACGCTCTTGCCCATCAGGGCGCGGGCCAGGGGCGAGACGTAGGAGACCGAGCCCTTGGCCGGGTCGGCCTCGTCCTCGCCGACGATGCGGAAGGTCTGGGTGCGGCCGTCCTCGCGGTCGAAGGTCACCGTGTCGCCGAACTGCACGCTGGTGCGGCTCTCGTCGCGCTCGACCGGCTGGGCGGTGCCACGGCGGGCCGACCAGTAGCGCAGGTCGCGGGTGGCGCGGGCCATGGCGGTGCGATCCTCCGCGACGCCGCCGGCGGCCTGGGCCGCGGCATAGGCGGCGCGGGCGGCGGCGAACTCGGCCTCGATCATCGCCAGGCCTTCGGCCGTGACGAGATTGGGCTGGGTCGAGATCGGACGGTCGGGAAGGTCGGCGGCGAAGGCCTCGGCGTCGCCTTCCTTGGTGAAGGCCACGCTCATCGGGCGTCTCGCGGGAAATGGGGAAAGACAGTCATCAGACGGAAACCCGAGGTGTCGCGGGTCGTTCCGCCGGCTCGGCTATGGCCGAGCAGAGCGCTCCGATCAAGATGGGGATCAAGTCGAGCGGCGCACCCCGGCGGCCGTCCCCGGACAGGCCGGGACGGCCGCGACGGACATTTCGTCCTTACAGCGCGATCGCGAGCACGGCGCCGGCGACGGCGAGAGCAGCCACCAGGAAATAACCGATGGCGACGCGGTCGAAGATGCCTTCGAAGGCTTCAAAGCTACGGTTGGTCATCACACACATCCTTGAAAGTTGTTTCGCGCCGACCCCCTCGGCCAGCGTGGTCCAGCGGCGGTCTCTTGATCGGCCGATCCATCTGAACGATGATTAGATAACACGGATCTGAGCGGCGTCAAGATATCTTGACAATGTTTGGATGAATTTTCGCTACGTAAGGGATAGAGTGCCGCCCGATGACTCTCGCCTCGCCCGAAGCCGCCCGTCCCTATCACCACGGCGATCTCAGCCGCGCCCTCGTCGAGGCCGCCCGACGGATCCTCGAGACCGACGGCCCGGCGGCCCTGTCGCTGCGCGCGGTGGCTCGCGAGGCCGGGGTCAGCCCCGCCGCGCCCTACCACCACTTCAAGGACAAGGGCCAACTGCTCGACGCCGTGGCCCACGAAGGCTGGGTGGCGCTGGACGAGGCGCTGATGAAGGCCCGCCACGACAGCGAAAGCGACCGCCAGCGGATGACCAATCTGGGCGTGGCCTATGTCACCTTCGCCCGCGACAACCCGGCGCTCTATCGGGTGATGTACGACTGCTCGCGCGACAAGGACGCCCTGCCCGACCAGATGAAGGAGGAAGGGGCCTACTGCCAGGTGCGCAACACCATCGCCCACCAGGCCGGTCCCGGCGTCTCCGAGATCGACCTGGAGCTGGCGACCATCGCCGCCTGGTGCGCTGGCCATGGCCTCGCCGAAATGAGCGGCTTCAAGCAGTTCGCCGGCCTGAAGGCCATGTTGGGCGGCGAGGAAGCCTTCCTGAAGGCGGTGTTCGACCACCTGGGCATGTTCGCCAAGTTCGATCGCGGATGATCTCCTCCCCCGTGAAACGGGGGACTTGGCGCGGATGAGTTTCGCCACCCGCTTCGCCCCCTCCCCCACCGGCCATCTGCATCGCGGCCACGCCTTCTCGGCCCTGACGGCCTTCGAGGCCGCGCGCGAGGCCGGCGGCCGCTTCGTGCTGCGCATCGAGGACATCGACGCCACCCGCAGCCGGCCGGACTACGAGGCGGCGATCCTGGAGGACCTGGCCTGGCTGGGCCTTGCCTGGGAGCAGCCCGTCCGCCGCCAGTCCGAGCACCTGGCCGACTATCACGCCGCTATCGACGTCCTGCGCGCGCGGGGCCTCGTCTACCGCTGCTTCAAGACCCGCAAGGAGCTCGACATCGGCCGCGCGCCGCACGAGCCGGCGCTCGCCTATCGCGGCGCGCCCCTGCCCGCAGCCGAAGAGGCCGAGCGCCTGGCGCGCGGCGAGGCCTTCGCCTGGCGGCTGTCGCTGGACGCGGCGCAAGCGACGCTGGGCGGCTTCGAGGACCTGAGCTTCGTCGAGGAAGGCGCCGGTCCCGACGGCGAGACCGGCCTGATCAAGGCGCGTCCCGAAACCGCCGGCGACATCGTGCTGGCCCGCAAGGACGTCGGCGTCGCCTATCACCTGGCCGTGGTGCTGGACGACGCCTTGCAGGGGATCACCCACGTCATCCGCGGCCACGACCTGTTCGAGGCCGCCCACATCCAGCGTCTCTTGCAGGCGCTGCTGGACCTGCCCGTCCCGACCTACCGCCACCACGGCCTGCTGGTCGGCCCGGACGGCAAGCGCTACGCCAAGCGCGACAAGGCCCAGACCCTGCGCGAGCTGCGCGCGGCCGGGATGACGCCACGGGCGTTGCGCGCGGAGATGGGCGTCTAGCCGCCGCCCGCCTGCTCCACCAGCTGGCCCATGGCCTTCAGATAGCGGGCGAAGGCCGCCCGGCCGGTGTCGGTCAGGCGCACGCGGGTCAGGGGCTTGCGGCCGACGAAGCTCTTGTCGATCGAGACGTAATCGGCCTCCTCCAGCTTGCGCAGGTGGATGGAGAGGTTGCCCTGGGTGACCTCCAGCAGGTTTTTCAGCTCGGTGAAGTCGGCGACCTCCGCGCTGGCCAGGTAGGCGACGATGCCCAGCCGCACCCGGCCATGGATGACGTCGTCGAGCCCGCTGATGTCGAACCGTTCCGCCACGCCCGCCTCAGGCCGCCGCGCGCTGGGCTTGGCGCATCAGGAAGAAGCCGGGGACCATCATGAAGCCGAACAGGCCGATGCTGGCGATCAGCAGGTAGAGGTCCGCCCGGTCGACCAGCAGGCCCAGGGCGACGCCCGAAGCCAGCCAGCCCAGCGAGACCACCAGCATCCAGGCCCGCTTGCGCAGGGCGAAGACGGCGTACCAGACCGCGCCCTGCATCACGAACACCACCGCCGGATGGAACAGCCAGTAGCGGAAGTCGTGATTGCGGGCGGCGGCCACGGCGAAGACGATGATCAGCGCCAGATTGGCCAGGCCCGCCCCGGCGAAGGCGGCGTTGATGGCCCGGTGGGCGACCCCGCCCTTGGGCTTGCGGCGCTCGACCACGATCACGATCGTCATCAGCACCAGGAAGATCAGCGTCGGCAGCCAGGCCAGGATCAGGTTGCCCAGCCCTCCCAGCGACAGGACGCCCTTCTCCTGGGCGAAATAGACCAGGGTCTGGATCCCGTAGAGCAGGCCGGCCGATCCATAGAGGGCCCCGCCAGCGACGCCGAACCCGCCCCGCTCGGCGCCGCCCTCGGCGATGCCGCGCAGGAAGGCCAGGTCGTCCTGCACCGTCTTCAGCTTGTCGTTCATGGGCGCGGCTCCGTCACGAACATCATGCAGGGTCAAAGGATTCGTCCCAACAGCGGCATGCGGCGCAGGGCCATGGTCAGGAGCCAGCTCAGCGCCATGGCTCCGACGAACACCGCCGCGCCCTTGGCCAGGCCGCCCCAGGCTTGCGGCAGCAGCATCCAGGCCAGCCAGGAGGTGAAGACGTAGTGCAGCAGGTACATGCCGTAGGCGTTGGCCTGCAGGCTGGCGCCGATCGGACCGGTCTTGCGGGCGAAGCGCAGGAAGGTCGCCAGGGCGGCGAACGACAGGGCCGCGCAGCCCAGCGCGAACATCATGCCGCCGAGCACGTCCAGCACCGGCCGGGGCGGCGGATTGGGCGAAAAGGCGACGATCAGCACGGCCACGCCGCCGACGACCGGGACGATCGGCGCCAGTTGCCAGACCCACCAGCGCTTGGCCAGCTTGCCATCAGGATCGGTCAGGCCTTGGCCGACGCCGGCCGCGCCGACGGCGGCGCCCGCCAGGAAGTAGACGAGGTAGTGGCCGATGCGGGCGGTCTGCACCGAGAACGGCCCGACCATCGTCCAGTGGCCGAACGGCGTGGTCATCGACAGCGGCAGATAGGCCGCGAGGCTTATGGCGACGAGACCCAGGAAGAACCGGCCGGGCTTGGCCTCCGCGCCCTTGGCCAGACTCCCGAGGGCGTCGATCGCGCCAGGAGCCAGGGCGTGCAGCCCCGCGATGATCGCAGCGAAGGCCAGCAGCACCCACAGGAACCAGGCCGGGCCATCGGGCCAGAACGGCAGATGGGTCCAGGCCCGCGCGAAGGCGCCCAGCGACGGCGCGCCGCCCGACTGCAGCCAGGCGGGATAGTAGGCCAGCGGGGCCAGCAGGCCGGCGCCGATCACGAACGGAACGCCCAGGCGCAGCGCCCGCCCCTTCAGGAAACCGCCCGCGCCCTTGGCCCGCAGGCCCTGGGCTACGAACAGGCCGGAGATGAAGAACATCAGCGACATGAAGAACATGTCGTTGACCAGGGTCAGGATCCCGAACGCCCCGACCTTCTGCGGATCGACGACCGGGAAGGCCGTCCACAGGATCGGCGGGGCGTCGAACGCCTTCGGGGCCGGCGCGTAGGGGTGATAGGTCATCGCCGTGTGGTGGGCGATCACCAGCAGGGTGACGAAGGCGCGCAAGGCGCCGATCGGGGCGTTGCGACCGTCAGTGACGGTCGACCTTTCCAGGGTCTTGAGCGGCGCGTGCATGGCTTCCTCCCCCACCCGTCTCGGTGGCGAGCCGCACACTGTATCAACTAGTTTGTTTTGTAAACTAGTTAGAAAACGGCGTTCAAAGTCGCACATGTCGCTGATCGAGTTCGACGAGGCGTATCTAGGCCGCCGCCTGCGCCGCCTTGGTCGCGCGGGCTTCGCGCAGCAGGCCGATGGCCCGCAGCGCCATCTCCAGGCGCGAAACGGCGAACAGGCCCACGCCCAGCACCACGAAGCCGTCGGTCAGCAGCACGGCGTTGATGTGCCAGGCCTGGGCTTCGGATTCGAGGAAGGCCTTCAGGGCGAAGCGCACGACGAACAGGCCCAGCAGGAACAGGATCGCCGCCGGCGAGGGCTTGGTGTTGAGCTCGTGGGTGTCGGGATCGATGGCGATCGGAATCAGGCGGCCGCGCCACCAGCCGATCGTCGCGCCCACGGCGAAGATCAGGCCCAGCCACAGCCAGTCGGTCCCATGCGGCGTGAACTGCACGAACAGGAAGATCGTGGCGGCGACCATGATCGCCGGCAGGATCCACATGAACTCCAGCTTCAGCCGCCGCTCCTTGTTCATGGCGCGGAAGCGCAGGGCGAAGACGATGGCCACGACCGCCGCCGTGATCCCGTAGCTGATCAGTTTCTGGTTTCCGTGATCCACGACTGTTCCCCCAACACACACGCGGCCACGCGCCGCTTCCCCGGAGCGGATGAGCACCTCAAACCGGCGCTCTCGTCAATCGCGAGCGGGCCTGCTCCAGTAGCGATAACGATAGGCCGTCGAAAAACCGCGCGCCGCGTAGAGGGCGATGGCCGGGGCGTTGGCGGCCTCGACCTGCAGATAGGCCGTGCGCGCGCCCAGCCCCTCGGCCTCGACCAGCAGGGCGTCGAGCACCCGGCGGGCCAGACCACGGCGGCGGAAGTCCGGATCGGTGCGCATGCCGAAGATCCCCACCGCCTCGCCATCGACCGCGCAGGCGCCCAGGGCGGCGGCGCGCCCTTCGACGGCCAGACGGGCGAACCGGGCGGGGGCCGGGATGCGGGCCAGGGCCTCCAGCCGCTCGCGGGCGTCGGCCAGGTCGCCCTTGGCCGAGGCGACCAGCACCGCCTCGAAGGCCGGGTCGGGCGCGGTCGACAGGGTCACGTCCGGATCGGCGAGGCCGGCGACGGCGCCGGTCATCACCAGGGTTTCGCCGTGAGTCGCATAGCCCCGGTGGGCCAGGCGCTCGGCCAGATCGGCGGGCGCCGTCACGCCCTCGGTCAGCTTGAACCGCACCGGCAGACCGCGCGCTGCGTAGAAGGCCTCGACCGCGTCGATGGCGGCCTCGGGATCACGGTCCGGCTCGCCCAGCGGCCAGCAGGCGTTGATGCGCAACGAGAAGCCGTCGGCAGCGTTCAGCCGCCAGCCGCCCAGCCGCTCCCGCTCGCGGGCCGGCCAGGCGCCGTCGGCGATCGGTTCGAGAACGTCGGGGCTCATTTCTCTTTCAACAGGGCTTCGACCAGGCCGCGGGCCTCGGGGCTGGACCAGTCGGCCTCGCCGGCGATGCGGGCCCGCTCGCGGCCCTGCTTGTCGTAGATCACCGTGGTCGGATAGCCGATCGCGCGCGGCTGAAGGTCGAACGACAGCTTGTAGGACTTGTCGCGGAACGAGACGAGCGGCGGGTTCTTGGCCATCTCGGCCTTGATCAGGTTGACGTCGTCGTCGCGGTCCATGCTGACCGGCAACACCTTCAACGGCTGGGTGGGATAGGCGCCCGCCAGCTTGGCCAGGGTGGGCATCTCCTTCTTGCAGGGCGCGCACCAGGTGGCCCAGAGATTCATCACCACGACCTGGCCCTTGAAGTCGGCCAGGGTGTGCGGTTTTCCGGCCATGTCGGTGAAGACGGTGGCCGGCGCGCCGCGCGGCGACTTGGGCACATCCAGCTTTGCTAGGGACGCCTTCTTGAATTCCGTGAGGTCGGCGGCTTCTGCGGGTTTGAACGAAGCCTGGGCGATGACGTATAGGACGCCGACGACGCCGACGAGCATGACGGCGCCGATGGCCCATTTCAGGGGGCCGGGCTTCGGCTTGGTCACCGCACCGTTCGACTGGACTTCGCTCATATGACCGACACCGCCTCCAAAACGCCCGCCGCGAACGGCCAGGGCCAAGCCATGTGGGGCGGACGGTTCTCGGCCAAGCCGGCGGAACTGATGCAGGCGATCAACGTCTCCATCGGCTTCGACAAGCGCCTCTGGGCGCAGGACCTGGCGGGCAGCCGCGCCCACGCGCGGATGTTGATCACCCAAGGCGTCATTGCAAGCAGCGACGGCGAGGAAATCCTCGAGGGCCTGGCCAAGATCGAGGACGAACTGGCCACCGGGACCTTCCCGTTCCGCGACGAGTACGAAGACATCCACATGAACATCGAGGCGCGGCTGCGCGAGCTGATCGGCCCGACGGCCGGCCGGCTGCACACCGCCCGCTCGCGCAACGACCAGGTGGCCGTCGACTTCCGCCTGTGGGTGCGCGACGCCGCCGACCGCTCGGCCGGCCAACTGGTCGCCCTCCAGAAGGCGCTGCTGGCTCAGGCCGAGACCTATGCCGACGCCCTGATGCCGGGCTTCACCCATCTGCAACCGGCCCAGCCGGTGACCTTCGGCCACCACCTGATGGCCTATGTCGAGATGTTCGGCCGCGACGCCAGCCGCTTCCGCGACGCCCGCGCCCGGATGAACGAGTGCCCGCTGGGCGCCGCGGCCCTGGCCGGCTCGCCCTTCCCGATCGACCGCCACCAGACGGCCGCGACCCTGGGCTTCGACCGTCCGACCGCCAACTCGCTGGACAGCGTCTCCTCGCGCGACTTCGCGCTGGAAGCCCTGTCGGCCGCCTCGATCACCGCCACGCACCTGTCGCGCCTGGCCGAGGAGATCGTGCTGTGGACGACGCCGATGTTCGGCTTCATCAAGCTGACCGACGCCTTCACGACCGGCAGCTCGATCATGCCGCAGAAGAAGAACCCCGACGCCGCCGAGCTCATCCGCGCCAAGGTCGGCCGGATCCTGGGCAGCCTGACCACCCTGACCGTGGTCATGAAGGGTCTGCCGCTGGCCTATTCGAAGGACATGCAGGAAGACAAGGTCCCGACCTTCGAGGCCTTCGACGCCCTGGAACTGAGCTTGCTGGCCATGGCCGGCATGATCGCCGACCTGACGCCGAACACCGAAAAGATGGCCGCCGCAGCCGGCGCCGGTTTCTCGACCGCCACCGATCTGGCCGACTGGCTGGTGCGCGAACTGAACATGCCTTTCCGTGACGCCCACCACGTGACAGGCTCGGCCGTGAAAGCCGCCGAGACCAAGGGCGTCGATCTGTCGGACCTGTCGCTGGCCGAATTCCAGGCCATCGAACCGCGGATCACCGACGGGGTCTACGCCGTCCTCACCCCGGCCGCCTCGGCGGCCAGCCGCATGAGCTATGGCGGGACCGCCCCCGCCCAGGTCCGCGCCCAGATCGCGCGTTGGAAGGAAACCCTGGCATGATCCGTCCCGCCACGCTGCTCGCCATCGCCGCCCTGGGCCTGACCGGCGCCGCCCTCTCCGCCTGCGGCAAGCAGGCCGAGCTGGAGCGTCCCGCGCCGCTGTGGGGTCCGGAGAAGAAGGCCGCCGAAGCCTCCAAGCGCCGCGAAGCCTCGGCCCAGGCCAACCAGCCGGCCCGCCCGAACGGCACCCAGGAGAACATCGACCCGGCGTCGAGCAACCGCACGACCCGCGCCGCCCCGCTGCGCGGCGCGCCGTCCGACCCGTTCGGCGGCCCGTCCGCCGCCGGCTTCCCGTCCTCGACGCCGAACTGATCTCCCCGAAAGCATTTCTGTGAACCACTTCGAATACGGCCCCGAGGGCCTGGCCTGCGAAGGCGTCCCCCTGGCCAGGATCGCGGCCGAGGTCGGCACGCCCGTCTACGTCTATTCCCGCGCCACCCTGGAGCGGCACTTCACCGTGTTCCGCGACGCCCTCGTGCAGGCCGGCGTCGTCGATCCGCTGGTGGCCTATGCGGTGAAGGCCAATTCGAACGTGGCCGTGCTGAAGGTGCTGGGCGACCTGGGCGCCGGCGCCGACACGGTTTCGGAAGGCGAGGTCCGCCGCGCCCTGGCCGCCGGCATTCCAGGCGAGCGCATCGTGTTCTCGGGCGTGGGCAAGAAGCGCGAGGAGATCGCCTTCGCCCTCAAGGCCGGCGTCGCCGAGATCAACGTCGAGTCCGAGCCGGAGATGGAGCTGATCGCCAGCGTCGCCGCCGAGCTGGGCGTGCGGGCCAAGATCGCCTTCCGGGTCAACCCGGATGTCGCGGCCGGCGGCCACGCCAAGATCGCCACCGGCAAGTCGGAGAACAAGTTCGGCGTCTCGTTCGCCGAGGCCGCCCGCCTCTACGCCAACGCCAGCAACAACGCCGCGCTGGAGCCGATCGGGGTGGCCTGCCACATCGGCAGCCAGATCACCGACCTGGAGCCCATGCGCGCCGCGTTCACGAAGATGCGGGGCCTGGTCGAGCAACTGCTGGGCGAAGGCCTGTCGGTCGAGCGCCTGGACCTGGGCGGCGGCCTGGGCGTGCCCTATTTCAACCACCCCGAGCCCCCGCCCCCGGCCGCCTTCGCGGCCATGGTCGCCGAGGTGACCAAGGGCCTGCCGGTGAGGCTGGCCTTCGAGCCGGGCCGGGTCATCGCCGCCAACGCGGGCGTGATGGTGTCGGAAGTCATCCACGTCCACGAACGTCCGGAAGGCCGGAAGTTCCTGGTCATCGACGCGGCCATGAACGACCTGGTGCGTCCGGCCATGTACGACGCCTTCCACGACATCCGGCCGGTGCTGCCGCCCAGCAAAGGCGAAAAGAGCGGCGAGACGGTCTACGACGTGGTCGGTCCGGTCTGCGAGACCGGCGACACCTTCACCCGCGACCGCGCCCTGCCGCCGTTCGGCCCGGGCGACCTGGTGGCCTTCATGTCGGCCGGGGCCTACGGCTCGGCCATGGCCAGCGAGTACAACACCCGTCCGCTGGTCCCCGAGGTGCTGGTCGATGGCGACCGCTACGCCGTGATCCGCAAGCGTCCGAGCTATGACGAAATGCTGGCCCGGGACCTGGTTCCGGACTGGGTGTAGGCCAAAGCGGCGGCGGCAAATTCTTGCGCGTCGCCGCCCTCCCCGCTCTCCGCCCGCAAAGTCTCGCCCCCAAACGCCCTTTGGGCTAGAAGCCTCGCCATGTCGCACAACACCTTCGGTCACCTGTTCCGCGTCACCACCTGGGGCGAGAGCCACGGGCCCGCCCTCGGCTGCGTCGTCGACGGCGTGCCGCCGGGCATCCTGCTGACGGCGGAAATGATCCAGGGCTTCCTCGACAAGCGCCGGCCGGGCAACGGCAAGTTCGTCACCCAGCGCCAGGAGCCGGACGCGGTGAAGATCCTGTCGGGCGTGTTCGAGGACGAGCGCACCGGCGGCCAGCGCACGACGGGCACGCCGATCAGCCTGATGATCGAGAACACCGACCAGCGCTCCAAGGACTATGGCGAGATCGCCCAGGCCTTCCGCCCCGGTCACGCCGACTACCCCTATTTCGCCAAGTACGGCGTGCGCGACTATCGCGGCGGCGGGCGCAGCTCGGCGCGCGAGACCGCCGCGCGGGTCGCGGCCGGCGCGGTGGCGCGACTGGTGATCCCGGGCGTCACGGTGCGCGCGGCCCTCGTGCAGATCGGCCCGTACAAGATCGACCGGGCCAACTGGGACTGGGCGCAGACCGAAGAAAACCCCTACTGGTCGCCGGACGCCGCGATCATTCCGGTGTGGGAAGAGCATCTGGAGAAGATCCGCAAGGCCGGCTCCTCGACCGGCGCCGTGGTGGAAGTCGAAGCCGTCGGCGTGCCGGCCGGCTGGGGCGCGCCGCTGTACGGCAAGCTCGACGCCGAACTGGCCGCGGCCCTGATGTCGATCAACGCCGCCAAGGGCGTCGAGATCGGCGAAGGCTTCGACAGCGCCGCCCTGACCGGCGAGGACAACGCCGACATGATGCGCCTTGGCCCCAACGGCCAGCCGGAGTTCCTGTCCAACCACGCCGGCGGCGTGCTGGGCGGACTCTCCACCGGCCAGCCGGTCACGGCCCGCGTGGCCTTCAAGCCGACCTCCTCGATCCTGATCCCTCGCCAGACCCTCAACGAGGCCGGCGAGGAGATCGACCTGCGCACCAAGGGCCGCCACGATCCGTGCGTGGGCATCCGCGGCGTGCCGGTGGTGGAAGCCATGACCGCCTGCGTGCTTGCCGACGCCTTCCTGCGGCATCGCGGCCAGACCGGCGGCGGCGCGTTCCTGCCGGGCGGCGGCGGCGAGCGGGTCTAGGATCCTTCGGCGCTCCCAAGGAACCTCCCCCTGTGGGGGAGGCGATCGCGCAGCGATCGGTGGGGGGAGTTGGTGCGAGAATGGCCGGCGCCTCGAAAGCTGAGAACGTCCCCCCACCGGCCTTCGGCCGCCTCCCCCACAGGGGGAGGTTCCTGGGCGTGCGGCTTCGCTCTCACGCGGTGAACCGCTGAGTTGATGGAGAGGGCGCGGGGCGTCCGGGCCTCGCCCGGATGTGTGAGTTCTAAATACCGTTTCGACGAAGCTCTGACGCCCCGCGCGATCGTTCTATCCCTCAGGCCGGGGCGCGCGGGCCTTTTCCGCCCTTCACCCCCTTCGGCGTATGCCTTCCCCGGAACCGGGCTGTAAGCTTCGCTAGCCATCGCGTGCAGACAGAAGGCGCCGGAGCGAACCCTCGGACGGGCGGGAGCCGATACAGGCAAGCTCCCGATGGATGGATTTACGTCCCCCATCCTCATTTAAGCCGTTCGGCCCTGCTCACGCAGCTCCGGCGGCCCCGCTCGATCGCATCGCCGTCGCACGCTTCGGGCCGGATCCTTGCGCCCTCTCCCTGCGACGGGACAGCTCTGATTATGCAGCGGGTTTCAGCGCGTCTGATCCAGAGCGCTGAGAAAGTTGTAAGCGGCTGGATTGGTTGGGGTCTTTGGCGCGATCGTCGGGGATCGAGGTCGCTCTATCCCCATCCGCGATCCTTCTCCCCTTGCGGGAGAAGGTGGCGGCCGAAGGCCGACGGATGAGGGGTATCTCAGATGGGAGACGCCCCGCCCGGCCTAACCGCTGCACGCGACTTTGAGGTTTGAGAGACCCCTCACCCGACCTCCCTCCGGGAGGCCACCCTCTCCCGCAAGGGGAGAGGGACCAGGCGGCTGCGCTTTCGCGGGGATTTTACGGGAGAGGAGGCTGGCGGGAACTCTCTCACATCAGAAGGACCCGAACGTCACCCCTCCCGACGTTCCGGCCACTCTTCCGGCCGCATGATCATCGACGGGCGCAGGAAGGGCGACTGGACGCGGTCGTAGTCGGCGACGTCAAGATCTCGACACAATCTGGCAAGCAGTTCTTCGCCGCTGAGGTCGGGGACGGGCTCGCCGCGCAGCTCTCGCCACAGCGCCTGGGCCTCCTGCTTGATCATGTCTTCTCGGCGGGGCATCGGTTCAAGTCTCTAGCATTCGACCAACCAACCGCCGAACTTTAGGACTCGTTCCTGATTTTTTCGTTTACAAATCTTAATCAAGCTGCACCGCCGCATTTTTACCACGAGAACTGTCGGCCTACAGACTCGAAGACCTGAAAAGTCGGCGAGACGACAGCGACCTTGCGACGCGGAGATCGTAAACCTTTATTCGGCTAGAACCGGCGGACCCTTGTTCCGCGAGTTTCTTCCCCATGCGCGTTTCCCGCCTGCTTCTCGTTCCCGCCCTGCTGGCCGTCGCGGTCGGCGCCCAAGGGTGCCTGGCCGGCGCCGTCGCGGGCGCGGCCGTCGGCACGGCCGGCGCCGTGGTCGGCACGACGGGCAAGGTCGTGGTCGGCGCCGGCAAGGCGGTGATCCCCGGCGAAAGCAAGAAGGACCGCGAAAAGCGCGAATTCCGCGAGTGGAAGAAGGCTCAGCGCGGCTGAAGACCCCCTCCGGCCCTCCGGGCCACCTCCCCCAGAGGGGGAGGATCTTCGGAGCGCCAAGATGTTCCCCCTCTGGGGGAGCTGTCGCGAAGCGACTGAGGGGGCTCTACTCCGCCGCCTGAGGGATCTGATCGCCCACGGCCAGGCCCTCCAGATACAGCGACAGCGGCCGGATCTCGTAGGCGCCAGTCGGATTGGCCTCGCCCAGGGCGCGGGCCACGTCGAGGGCCTCGTCCATCGAGGCGCAGTCGACGATGTAGAAGCCGAGCATGGCCTCCTTGGTCTCGGCGTAGGGACCGTCCATCACGATCGGCGGCTCCTGGCCCTTGACCAGGGTCTTGGCCGAGCCGGTGAAGCCCAGGCGGCCGGCCGGTCCCAGCTTGCCCTCGGCATAGAGCCGGTCGTGAACGACCGACAGCTTTTCCATCACGGCCGCGTCCTGCGCCGGGGTCCAGTTCGAGACCAGGTCCTGATCGTTGTAGCAGAGGATGGCGTAGAGCACGGCGAGGCCTCCCGGGGCGCTTATGGGCGCAAGGGGTAGCCCGATCGGCGTTCTCTGGAAAGAGGACTCAGGCTTCGGGCGGCGGCTCTGCGACCGCTTCCGACGCATCACCTTCAGGCTCAGTCTCCGGCGTCGCGGGACGCGGACGGCCCAGGCGGACGATCTTCTCCTCGGCGTTGCGGACCATGCGGGTCTGGTCGTTGAACTGGGCCAGCTGGGCGCAAACCGTGAAGAAGGCGCCGGGCATGCGGGTGTCGATCCCCTCGCTCAGCGTAATCAGGTAGAGGCCCGCCGCCTGGATCTTGCCCAGCACCTGCAGCAGGTCGACCAGGTGGGCGGCGAAGGCGTGCAGGCTGGGGACGACCAGCAGGTCGCCGGGCCGCGCCGAGGCGATGGCCGCGTCCAGCCCCGGCTTGTGTACGGCCAGGGCATAGCAGGCGTCGTGGTGCAGCGCCTCGCAGCCGGCGGCGACGAGCTTGTCCGCCAGGGGTCCGTTGAAGGTCGCGCCCCGTACGGGCGGAACCCGGAAGTAGCCGATCATGCGCATGGGCGCTGTGTGACGAACTCCGCGCCGCCGCGCCAGAGGGCGGCGGCGTCAAAGTCGGGGATAATCGAACCTCCCCCTCTGGGGGAGGCGATCGCGCAGCGATCGGTGGGGGGAGCGATTGCGAGATCGGCCAGCGTGGCGGAAGCTGAAAACGTCCCCCCACCGGCCTTCGGCCGCCTCCCCCAGAGGGGGAGGGTCGCCTCTACAGCGTCAGCGCGCAGCTCTCGCCGATGGTCGGGCGCGACAGGACCACGCGCGACAGGCCGGGGAACTGCGGCTTCAGGCGCTCGGCGAAATAGAGGCAGATCCGCTCCAGGGTCGGGCTTTCCAGGCCGGGGCGGTCGTTGAGCAGGCCGTGGTCGAGCTCGGTCGCCACCGCCTTGAGGGCGACGTCCAGGCTTTCCAGGTCGGCGACCCAGCCGGCCGCCTGCATGGAGCCCTTCACGCTGGCCTCGACGCGGAACGAGTGGCCGTGCAGCCGGCGATAACGGTGATCGTCGGAGCCTTGCTCAATGTAGTGGGCCGCATCGAAATGCGCGGCCTTCGTGATCTCGAAGACGGGTTCGGACATGGACTTCTTTTATGACTAGGCCTGGGAGGCTCTAGCGCAACGGTCCTGTCACCAAACCGAGCGCCTTATCCGTCAGGGCAGGCCGAGATACTTGTGTGTCTGGACGCTTAAACGCCATTGAGGGTGGGAAAGGCAATAGGCGACGGCCAATTGCGTGTTTGCGTCGCGGTCCGGGCCGTCCATCGGCTGGAGATAGAAGCGCTCGAAATCCAGGCTCTCGAAGCGTTCCGGCATGGCCTTTTCCTGCGGAAACACGAGCTTCAGCTCCTGGCCGCGGGTCTGCACGACGGGCGCGTCGGCCTTGGGACTGATGCACACCCAGTCGATGCCTTCCGGCGCGATCACCGTGCCGTTGCTCTCGCAGGCGATCTGGAAGCCGCGGGCGTGCAGGGCGGTGATGGCGGCTTCGTCCAGCTGAAGCAGCGGCTCGCCGCCGGTGCAGACCACCAGCCGATCGTTGGGACCGCCGGTCCAGGCGGCCTCGACGGCAGCGGCCAGGGCGTCGGCGGTGGCGAACTTGCCGCCGCCCTCCCCGTCCGTGCCGACGAAGTCGGTGTCGCAGAAGGTGCAGACGGCCTTGTGGCGGTCCTGCTCGCGGCCGGTCCACAGGTTGCAGCCGGCGAAACGGCAGAACACGGCCGCCTTGCCCGCCTGGCCGCCTTCGCCCTGCAGGGTGAGGAAGATTTCTTTCACCGAGTAGGTCATCGAGAACCTCCCCTCTCCCCTTGCGGGAGAGGGTGGCGGTCCGGAGGACCGTCGGGTGAGGGGTTGATGGCGAGATCCGCCGCGTAGGGCGGAACGATCGGGCGCGGCGTCATCGGTTTGAGAGACCCCTCATCCGACGGCTTCGCCGCCACCTTCTCCCGCAAGGGGAGAAGGAAGCGGAAGACGACCGGCCGCGTCCCACTCGACGTAGCCCTTCTCGCGCAGCTCGCAGGCCGGGCATTCGCCGCAGCCGTGGCCCCAGGGATGCAGTTCGCCCCGTTCACCCTGGTAGCAGGTGTGGCTCTCGACCACGATCAGGTCGACCAGGTCCTCGCCGCCGAGGGTCTTGGCCAGAGCCCAGGTCTCAGCCTTGGTCAGATACATCAGGGGCGTCTCGACGCGGAAGTTCCGGTCCATGCCGAGGTTCATGGCGCTCTGCATGGCGTCCAGCGTGTCGCGGCGGCAGTCGGGATAGCCCGAGAAGTCGGTCTCGCACATGCCGCCGACCAGGGCGTCGATGCCCCGGCGGTCGGCCAGGGCCGCGGCGTAGATCAGGAACACGAGGTTGCGGCCGGGCACGAAGGTCGACGGCAGGCCGCGCTCGGTCATCTCGATGGCGCGGTCGGCGGTCAGGGCGGACTCGGCGACGGCGCCGAAGCTCTTGATATCCAGGACGTGGTCTTCGCCCAAACGGTCGGCCCAGTGCGGGAAGCGGGCGGCGACCTGGTGACGGACGGCCTGGCGGGCCTCCATCTCGATCGAATGGCGCTGGCCGTAGTCGAAGCCCAGGGTCTCGACGCGCTCATAGCGCTCGAGCGCCCAGGCCAGGCAGACGCTGGAGTCCTGGCCGCCGGAGAACAGCACCAGGGCGGCGCCCGAGGGCGCGGAAGAGATGGAAGATGCGGACATGCCGCTCCTCTACACGACCTTGCCCCCGGCTGGAACGGCGGGCCGCGGCGCGACGCCGCCAGGGCTTCAACAACCAGCGTTTTCCGACTGTACCTTTTACGGGAATGCGACAAGATACAGCGTGCGGGGGAGCAGATTTTCTCCCTGTTTTCAGCAGACCGTCACGGATGACCTTGCGTCACCCGGCGGACCGTCTTTTCTAAATTTCCAATAAGCGAGTTTTCGGCGCAACAGATGACGTTGCGTCAAGTGAAAAGCCGTAACCTATCGCCGTTTACTTACAGGCGCGGCAGTTGACAGCCAAAGAACGCAAGTATGCAATCCTGCAATGCCGAAGCAGGTCTGCCGGACACCTGCCCGCCGATCTCCGCAAAGGAGATACGACAATGAAAACGTGCGGCGACGAGGAAACAACGGGACGCGGATAGGGGCCGCCAACAAGGCGTCATCGCGTCCAGGGAGGGATTTCGAATGACGCAGACCCTGCGCTTGCGCGGCCTCTTGGCCATGAGCGCTTCCGCCGCCGTGCTGGCCGCCGTGGCCGCCCCCGCCTTCGCCCAGACGTCCGCACCGGCCAAGCCGGCCCAGGACAACGTGATCGAAGAGCTGGTGGTCACCGCCCAGAAGAAGGAGGAAGCCCTCCAGGACGTACCGATCGCGGTCTCGGCCTTCAGCCAGGACAGCCTGGAAGTCCAGAAGATCGACGGCGGCCCGAACCTTCAGCAGGCCATTCCGAACGTCAGCTTCGGCAAGAGCAACTTCACCAACAGCTTCAACTTCCAGATCCGCGGCATCGGCTCCAAGGGCGTCGGCGTCTCGGCCGACAACGGCGTCGGCGTGCACGTCAACAACGCACCCCTTCAGGCCTCCAACCTGTTCGAGGCCGAGTTCTACGACGTCGAGCGGGTGGAAGTGCTGCGCGGCCCGCAGGGCACGCTGTACGGCCGCAACGCCACCGGCGGCGTCGTCAACATCATCACCGCCAAGCCGGCCGACCAGTTCGAAGCCCTGGCCCGCGCCGAATACGGCAACTACGGCACGACCAAGCTGCGCGGGATGGTCAACATCCCGATCGTCGAGGAGAAGATGGCGCTGCGGATCGCGGCCGCCTCGGTGAAACGCGACGGCTTCGTCACCAACACCTACAACAACCACAAGGTCGATGATCGCGACCTGTGGTCCACCCGCGTCAGCCTGCAGGTCAATCCGAACGAGCGCCTGCGCGTCAACCTGATGTGGGAGCACTTCAACGAGGACGACAACCGCGCCCGCATCGGCAAGCAGCTCTGCACCAAGGATCCGGGCCCGGCCACGGTCGGCGGGGTGGCCACCGGCACGTCCCGACGATACCTGACGCAAGGGTGCTCCTCGGCCAGCCTCTACACCGACGCCGCCTACGGCACGGTCAACACTTCGGGCACGCTTTACGGCGTTCTTGGAAATCTGGTGGGCTTCACCAGCGGCGACCTCAACGCCGGCGACACGGTCAGCAAGGACCTGCGCGAGATCGAGACGCTGTTCGACCCGATCTACAAGTCCACCTCGGACGTCTACCAGTTCAACTTCGCCTACGACATCACCGACAGCCTGACCTTCACCTCGCTGACCTCGCTCAGCAACGGCAGCATCTATTCGAAGCAGGACTACTTCCGGAACATCTCGCCGGGCACGTTCAACAGCACGGCCCTGACGCCGGGCGGCTTCTTCACCGATCCGCAGACCGGCACGTCCAACACCTTCCTGACCTACGACATCTCGCGGTCGACGGCCAAGCAGCTGAGCCAGGAGTTCCGCCTGCAGTCGGCCTTCGACGGGCCGATCAACTTCAACGTCGGCGGCATCTATTTCGACTACCAGGGCATCACCGACTACCTGGTGGTCAGCAACGGCCTGACGATCTCGGCCCTGGCGCTGAACTTCCAGAACACCGGCAACCCGACCTGCAACCCGTCGACCACGGCCAACTGCATCGGCATCGACACCTCGGCCACCCCGACCGGCCAGGGCCACAACTACTATGACAACCACACGCCCTATCACCTGCGGGCCACCGCGCTGTTCGGCGAGGTCTACTGGCAGGCCAACGAGGACCTGAAGTTCACGCTGGGCCTGCGCCAGACCCAGGACAAGAAGAAGTCCGACTACTATCCGACCCCGCTGCTGACCACGGGCTACGGCCTGACCCAGGGCACGCCTTCGGCGCAGTATTCCGACTTCAAGGAACTGACCGGGCGCCTGGGCTTCGACTACAAGGCCAACCTGCCGTTCACCGACGAGAGCCTGCTCTACGCCTTCTATTCGAAGGGCTACAAGGGCGGCGGCGCCAACCCGCCGGGGGCCATCGGCCTGGCCGGCGTGGCGGCGACCTACCAGCCGGAATTCGTCAACGCCTTCGAGGTCGGGGCCAAGAACACCCTGCTGGGCGGCAGCCTGCTGCTGAACGCCACCGGCTTCTACTACGACTACCAGGGCTACCAGATCTCGAAGATCGTCAACCGCACCTCGGTGAACGAGAACATCGACGCCAAGGTCTGGGGCGTCGAACTGGAAACCCTGTGGCAGCCGATCCACGGCCTGCGCCTCAACGCCAATGTCGGCTATCTGCACACCGAGATCGGCGACGGCGTCACCTCGATCGACACCATGAACCGCACCCAGGGCGACGCGGCTCTGACCCTGGTCAAGGCCGCCCGGCCGACCGCGGCCCTGGGCAGCAACTGCGTGCTGACCACCGCGGGCGTCGCCACGGTCCTCAGCGCCGGCCTCGGCGCCACCCTGCCGCTGGCCTGCGCGGGTCCGGGCACCGGCGCCAGCAGCTACTACAGCAACCTGACCAACACCCTGCTGACCCTGGCCACGACCAGCGGCGGCGCGGGCCTGACCGCGGCCCAGGCCACGGCCGTCCAGACCATCCTGGCGGCGGCCGGCGGCCCGTCGGCCGGGGCCAGCACCCTGGTCGGCGCCCTGATGTCGAACGGCTTCACCTCGACCCAGGCCACCGGCCTGGTCACCGTGGCCCTGACGGCCAACACGATCGCCAACGGCACCGGGCTCTACAACTACGCCACCGGGGCCTCGATCGACGGCCGCGCGGCCGACCTGTCGGGCAACGAACTACCCAACTCCCCGCACTGGACCCTGTCGCTGGGCGCCCAGTACACCTGGGACCTGCCGTCCGGCTGGTCGGCCACCGTGCGCGGCGACTATTACCGCCAGAGCGAGCAGTACGCCCGCATCTACAACACCGAGTACGACCGGCTGAAGTCGTGGGAGAACGTCAACCTGACGCTCAAGATCGAGAAGCCGGAGCTGGGCCTGTCGTTCGACGCCTACGTCAAGAACCTGCTGAACGACACGCCGATCACCGACGCCTACACCACCGACGACACCTCGGGCCTGTTCACCAACGTCTACACGCTGGAACCCAGGCTGTACGGGATCAGCATCACCAAGACCTGGTGATCCGGCTGAACCAGGTTCGTTGAAAAAACGAGGGCGGCGGGTGCAAATCCGCCGCCCTTCCTGCTTTCAGGCCTGTGACTTAACGACTCTGCAAGGCCAAGTCGTCCAAGCTGTGAACTCAACGTCGTCCAGCCCCCGGCCGCATGGAAACGCTCGCCCGCCTCATCGATCGCCGTGAACCGGTCGATCCTCAGACGTCCTGCCGGACGGTGCTGGAGATCTTCGCGAGCGAACCGCGCCTGGCGGCCCTGGCGGTCACGCAAGGCCGCGAGCCGATCGGCCTGATCTATCGCGACGTCTTCGTCGGCCAGATGCTGGTCGCCGCCGAACACCTCAACGAACGCCCCGTCACCGAGGTCATGGACCCCGAGCCGCGCAGCGTGCGCGTGTCGATGGACCCCGGCGTCTTCGTCGACGCCCTGGCCCAGAGCGCCACCCCCGTCTTCCGCACCGCCTTCGTCGCCACCGACGAGCATGGCGACTATGTCGGCGTCGGGGGCCTCGCCTCGCTGCTGGCCTCGCACCGTCGCAAGCAGCGCGAAGCCCGCGAGGCCATGGGCCTGGTCGAGCGCATGGCGCACGACATCGGCCTGCACCTGGACGGCGTCCAGGCCTTCACCGACCGGCTGGAACAGCAGCGCCTGGCGCCCGACGCCGCCGCCTGCGTGCGCGCCATCAGCGACACCAGCCGCGACATGAGCGACATCCTCGGCCGCGCCATGGACCTGCACCGCGCCGCCACCGGCGGCCTGGCCCTGTCGCCCGAGCCGACCCGCCTGCGCGACCTGGCCGACGCCGTCGAGGCCCGCTGGGCGCCACGCGCGGCCGAAGGCGGCTCGACCCTGCTGTTCTCCTACGACGGCGAGCCCGAAGCCGCCGCCCTGATCGATCCCTCGCGCCTGCTGCAGGTGTTCGACGCCCTGATCGACGGCGCCCTGGCCCACGGGCGCGGCGTCATCGAGGCCAGCCTGCGGGCCCGCCTCGACGGCGACCGCCTGCGCCTGGAAGGCGACGTGCGCGACAACGCCGCCGCCGTCACCGCCGAGGAACGCCTGGCCCGCGTGTTCGACCCGCTCGGCGAAGGCCGGATGGACGACCGCGCCGAGATGGCTCTCGGCGTCGGCATGGCCCTGGCCCACCGGGTGCTGCGCGAGATGGGCGGCCAGGTGCGCGCCGAGCCCAACCGCGGCGCCGGCCTGACCCTGCGCTTCGCCCTGACCGCCCCGGTCGCCGAGGCGCTGTTCGACGACGCCGAGGAGGTGACCGTCTCGGCCCGCCCCGCCCACATCCTGATCGTCGACGACAACGCCACCAACCGCATGGTCGCCGAGGCGCTGTGCGAGATGTTCGACTGCACCTCGGAGCAGGTGACCGACGGCGTCGAGGCGGTCGAGGCCGCCCGCACCGGCCGGTTCGACCTGATCCTGATGGACATCAAGATGCCGCGCATGGACGGCGTGGCCGCCACCCGCGCCATCCGCGAACTGCCCGGCCCGGCCGGCGCGGCCCCGATCGTGGCCCTGACCGCCAACGCCGGCCCCGAGGACGTCGCCGTCTATCTGGCCGCCGGCATGCAGGACGTGGTCGAAAAGCCGATCAAGCCCGAGCGCCTGGCCGTGGTGCTGAGCGCCCTGCTCGCCGGCGAAGACGAGCAGGAAGCGGCCTGATCCGCCCTGGCTGATCAAGCTCCGCAAGACTCAACCTCTACGAAACTCAAAGACACCGAAAGTTGTCTCAAGATCTGGCTTGAGTAGAGCCCGCGACAGATCGACGCCGCTACTGGCCTGCGCGCCAAAGTAGCCCTAAGTTGTTGTGCGAGCGGGAGACGAGAGCGTCGTGTTGAATTCGGCCGAACAGCAGGCTTGGGATTTCCTGAGCAAGGCGCCGCACTACGGCGCGCCGGCCGAAGTCGAAGAGCATTTCGGCCGCGCCCTGGCGGCCTTCGGCTACGAGCGCTTCGCCGCCACCCTGGTCAACGCCGAGCGCTACGGCAAGGAGCCCCCGGCCCTGTCGCGCCAGGACTTCGAGGCCTGGGACAGCCGCTATTGGGGCGAACGCTACGTCGTCCACGACCCGTGCGTGAAGCTGCTGCTGAAATCGAGCAAGTCCTTCGCCTGGACCGACGCCAAGCCGCTGGGCGACCAGCGCGCCCATGCCATGTGGGGCGAGGCCTCCGAGTTCGGCATGAACGACGGCTATGTGGTGCGGGTGTTCGGCCCGGCCGGCCACGAGGTGCTGATCCGCATGGCCACGGGCGCGCCCGACACCGACCCGGCCGCCCGCGCCGTGGTCGAGAGCCTGGCCACGGTGTTCGGCACCATCATGCTCAAGCATTGGGAACTGCAGGACGACAATCCCGACTACGGGGTGATCTCCGAGCGCCAAGCCCAGTGCCTCTATTGGGCCAGCCGCGGCAAGACCGACTGGGAGATCGGCGCGATCCTCGAGCTCTCGCCCCGCACCGTCCACCATCACGTCGAAGCGGCCAAGAAGCGCCTGGGCGTGGTCAAGCGGCAGGAAGCGGTGATGAAGGCCGGCGAACTGGGCCTGCTGAAGGCCGAGTGACTCCACACGCGTAACGTCGATACGCGAAATTTCACAACCTTGAATATGGTTCGGTGATCTGTTAGGTCTTCGACATAGTCGTTTTGCGCCCGCGCGGAACGCTAATTTCGGTCGTGTGTGCGCCAGCGCACAGACCAATTCCCTTTAAAAACTGGAAATGCCTCACGGACTGAGGCGGCGTGCGCATAGGCCGTTTGGCCTATCGGTGATTGGGCGGATCATACTGCCTAATGCGAGCTGTCCAGAACGGGGGACAGCATCGCCATGATCCACATCGTCACCTGCGAAAATCGCCACCTCTACGGCCCCCAGCTGTGGGCCATGCATGAAGAACGTCGCAAGCAGTGCGTCGAGAAGAACGGCTGGGTCGACCTGGTCGTGCTCGACGGCGGCGAGGTCGACGACTACGACGACGCCCGCGCCATCTACCTGCTGGGCTTCGACGACGACATGCAGCTCGAGGTCGGCCTGCGCCTGCGGCCCACCGACGACCGCTGCATGCTGGCCGACAAGTTCGGCCATCTGATCGCCCCGGGCGAAAGCCCCAAGAAGGGTCAGGACGTGTGGGAGGCCAGCCGCCTTTTCACCACCGAGGCCTATCGCGCCAAGAAGGGTCCGGGCCGCGGCACGCGCGTGTTCGAAGCCTGGGCGGCGGCCATGGAGCTAGCGCTGGTCAACAACGTCACCCGCTTCGTCGGCATGATCGACATGGCGCTCTATCCGGGAATCATGAACTCGCCGATCGACACCCGGCTGGTCGGCCTGCCCCGCCCCTACGAGTACGGCGTGGTCGCCGGATCGGAAATTCTCCTGTCGCGAGAATTGCTCCAGCGGGTTCGCGAATCGATCGCCATCGAATCGACCGTGGGCTATCACGTCGATGAACTTGACCTGCGGGCCTTCGGTGATCTGGTCGCCGTGCAGCGCCAGGTGCTGCGGGCGATGACGCCTCAGATTCTTCCGGGTTCGGAGCGTGACGAAACCCTTTCCGCGGAAGCGCTTTTCCGCTTGCACGACGCAAGCGGCCAAGCTCGGCGGATCTGGAGCGATCGCGGTCAGAAATCGGAGTTTCAGCTTAACGCTTAGGCGGAGCATAAGCTCCACCTCAGCGACGTAGCGCCGCACCTGAGCTAGCTCGACTTTCGCCAACGCCCCGGTCGTGTCATTTTACACAAACAACCGTTGGAGGCGAAAAAGTTGAGTGAAGAAACCGAAGGCCGGCGACCCAACCCGGTCGATCTGCACGTCGGCGGACGAGTCCGGATGCGTCGTAAACTCCTGGGCGTGAGCCAGGAGCAGCTGGCCGATTCCCTGGGCCTGACCTTCCAGCAGGTCCAGAAATACGAGCGTGGCGCCAACCGCGTCAGCGCTTCGAAACTGTACGAAATCGCCCGCACCCTGCAGGTGCCGGTGTCCTTCTTCTTCGACGGCCTCGCCGACCCGATGAACGGCGCCGAAGAGGACGAAGTCGGTCACCACGCCGAACGCGTCGTTCAGGAATTCCTGACCACGCCGGAAGGCCTGGAACTGGCCGAGGTGTTCCCGAAGATCAACCGCGGCCGCGTCCGCCGCCAGGTGCTGGACCTCGTCCGCGCCATGGCCGAGGAAGCCGCCCGGGCCGACGCCTGATCCGAGCGATCACCGAGTAAACTGCTTAGAAGAGCCTCGCCTCCCCCCAGGCGAGGCTTTTTCTTGGTCTGTATATCAACGCCTGCATGTCAGCCGGCGTTGGCGCGGCTCTGGGCCGCCAGCCAGATGCGCTTGGCCGTCTGGGCCCCGGCGGGGGCCAGGCCGCGCAGGTCGTGGCTCTTGAGGAAGGTCAGGCCGATCTCGCGGTCCTTGCGCCAGGCCACCTTGGCGTCGTGGGCGAAGCCGCCGACCAGGTCGACCAGCTGGGCGCTCGCCGGCGGCGTCGAGCCCGACAGCATCTGCACGCGGGCTCCGCCGTCCGACATGTCCTTGATCACGCAGTCCCAGGCGAAGGCGCCGCACAGCACCTTGCCGGACCTGTTCGTGGACAGGCGCGGCGAGGTACGCCGGTCAGCCCCCGAACGTGAATCGAATATCGACATGCCTCAAGGAACGCACGGCGCGGTTAATCGGCCGTCTGTTCCAAAGGTTTTTCCGATATTTACCTAAAGCTTGAGCATACAGATCAGGCCGCGTCGCGGTTCGCGTCGGGCCGCCAGCCGTTGCTCAGCAGGTCGATGGCCATCAGGTGCGCCAGCTCCAGCACCTGCTCCTCCAGGCTGTCGAGCAGGGCCAGCCGCCGGTCGGGCGACGGGGTGTGGGCGTAGAGCGCGCACAGCACGTGCAGGCGGGCGCGGATGCTGGGCGGCTGGAAATCCGAATGCAGCAGCGAGGGCCCGGCCATCTCGGCCGCCGACACCCCGCGCCGGCCGAACGGACCGGTCGGAAGATCCTCCGACGCGTCACCGAGACCTGGCCACTGCTGCGACGGAACCGACTGCCTGGACATGACTGAACTCACGCTTTCCTGCTTGGGGTTGAACTGAAGATCAGGCCACGAGGGCCGGGGCGCCGCAGCGCATGCCGTTGGTGCGGACGTCGGCCTCGCCCAGGCCCACGCCGAGCATGCCGGTCAGGCTGTTGATCACCTGGTCGAGCGGCGCGGCCGCGGCCGCCAGCACCGGCGTCAGGGCCGTCAGCACCGCCGACTTGCCCAGGCCCAGCTGGATGCCCAGCAGATTGACGTCCAGCGTCAGGCCGGTGATCAGCGTGGCCACGGTCGTCCCGACCAGGTCGTTGGTCTTCACCGCCTTGACCGTGCGGGCCTTCACCTCGGCGCTGCTGAACACGACGTTGCGGAACGTGCCGCCGCCCAGGTCGACCTTGGACGAGCCGTCCACCGTGAACAGCGGCGCCTGGACGATGCGGCCCTTGGTCGGGGTCAGGGCCTGCTTGAAGTTCGACAGCTTGCTGGTGTCGACCTGGCCGATGGTCAGCGAGCCGACGCTGGGCTTGACCGCCAGGGTCGTGGTGCGGGCCGTGCAGTCCAGGGCGGCCAGCTTGGCCTCGCCAGAGGCCAGCTCGACCATCAGCGGCACCTTGATCTGGGCCGCACCGCCCAGCAGGCTGCCCGACCCCAGCAGCTTGGCCTCGACATAGAGCCGCGTCTGGACGGTGCGGATGACCACCGACTTGTCCTGGGTGACGGTCATGAACGGGGCGTTGTTCATCGGCTCGCCAATGGCCAGCCAGGCGTCGACGTCGGCCAGTCCCGGGATGGCGGTTCCGAGATCCAGTTGAACCTGGCGCGAGCCGTTGCTCAGCATCAGCATGGCGTTGGCCAGCTGCATGGCGTCGATGCCGACCGCCGCCCCCGCACCGCCGACCACGCGGTCCTGGCGGGCGTAGGGGCCGGCGTCGATCAGCGCGCTGAGCTTGATGCTCTGGTTGGCGTTGGTGGCCGAGGACAGCACCTTGGCCGCCGCCGAGGCGCGGGTCTGGCCGGCCGCCGACAGCACGTCCGACAGCACCGACAGGGCCTTGCTGGTCTTCACGTCGGTGGCGAGCAGGTCGTTGTAGCTGGCCGCCTTGACGCCGAGCTTGGTGTTGAGCGCGTCGAGATAGCCGAACAGTTCGACGTCGGCGCTGGCGAGGGCCTGGTAGTCCATGACCGACAGGCTGACCGAACTGCCGGTCAGGCCGGTCAGCAGGGCGTTGGCGACGCCGCCGTCGACGCTGGCCAGACGCGTGCCGATCGAGAAGCTGGCCAGATCGGCGCGGGCGGCCGTGGCCTGCCGGCGGATCGGGATCGAGGGGCGGCCCAGCAGGGCCTGGCCGAAGAACAGGTCGGCCTGGCCCTCCACCGTCACGCGGGCGGCGTCGGGCGTGGTCGCGCCGCTCTGGAAGCGCTGGGCGGCCGCCGCCTTCTGGGCGTCGTAGCGGCCCTTGGCGACCTGCACGGCCACGGTCCCGCCGACGGGGTTGACCTCGACCGTCGCGCTGGCGGCGCGATCGGCGCGGTCGAGGTCGGCCGCCGCGGCCAGGGCCGCCAGGTCGGCCACCCCCTGCAGGCGCCGAGACTGCAGATAAACCGAGCCCAGGTCGACGGCCAGGGCGGCCAGGCCGACCCCGCCGGTCAGGGCGGCGGCGGCGATGATCGCCACGCCCCCCTGGTTGTTGGAAAGAAAGCCGCGATGGGAAAGGAAACGCCGCACCATCAATACCCTCCCAGACGGACGACCGCCTGACGGGTGATCAGGCTGGACGGCATGGGAGCGATCTTGGCGAAGGCGAAGGCCACGCTGTTGGAGGCGTCGTAGGAGACCGAGATCACCGCCCGGTCGCCGCGATCGGTGACCTTGGTGGTCAACCGCGCAGCGTCGAGACCGGCGTAGTCGGTCACGCCCTCGGCGGCCGAGGCCTTGGCCAGCTGGCTCCGTTCGGTGGCGTTGAGTCCGGCCACGGCGGCCCGGGCGGCGTCGTTGGCCACCTGCTGCACCGAGTGGGCCATCCAGAAGTAGGAGCCCCAGCCGACCATGCCGATCACCATGGCGATCAGCACCGGGCACACGAGCGCGAATTCCACCAGAGCCGTCCCTTGCTGGTCGGCGCCGAACTTCCGGATCGAACGCGGCTTCCTCATCTACGCCTCCCGTACCCGGTTGGGACGAACACCCTTTGGGTTGTGAAGCGAGATTAGTTCGACCTTGGCTGTCTCCACGTTCGTACGGGTAATCCGTATTTCGCGAAGTTCACGGACATGGAACCGACGACCCGTGCGACGTTTGGCCACCCCCCAGACTGCGTTGCCCCCGTACTCAGCCGCCGGTAACTTTAGCGCGCAACTGACCAACCATTCCGAGAGTTTGCTTCAGTGAATGCGTAGCGTCCGGATTCCACGCAAATCTGGAGGGCGACATGAAGTCGCGCGACATAGCACCTGCAAGGGTGACCGCCGGAGAAATCAGCCGCAATTTCGGCCAATGGCAGGATGTGGCCCTGTCGGGGCCCGTCATTGTCACGCACCATGGCCGTCCACGGGTGGTGATGATCTCGGCCGAGCACTACGCCGCCGCCGGCCTCACCGAAGGTCCGGGCGGTCACGACAACGATTCCGAGCTGCACACGGCCGAGACCGCGCGATCGGCGATCCTGGGCCACATGAACGAGGCCTTCGTGGCCCTCGACCCCGACCTGCGCATCACCGCCGTCAATCCGGTGTTCGAGGACCTGAAGGGCTCTAGCGCCGCCCAACTGATCGGCGCGGCCTGGAACGAGGTGTTCAACGCGCCGTCCCAGGCCCTGATCGGCGAACAGTTCCGCCGCGTTCTGCGCACCGGCGAGACCCTGGAGTTCGAGTCGGAATCCACCGTCCAGGCCGGCCGCTGCTTCGGCGTGCGCGTCTTCCCCTATCCCGGCGGCGTGGCGGCCCTGTTCGTCAACCGCACGGAAGAGCGCGACCTGCGCGGCCGCCTCGACCGCGCCTCGGCCCTGGAGACGGCCCTGGCCGTGCTGCCGGGCCTGGCGACCGCCCGGCTGAACATCCGCGGCGTGCTGGCCAGCATGGACGCCGACTTCCTGACCCTGACCGGGTTTTCGGAAGCCGAACTGCGCGACTGCCGGCTCAGCGACATCGTCCGTCCCGCCGAGCGTCGCGGCCTGACCATGGCCGTCGAGCACGCCCTGCAAGGCGACCCGCCGGCCCGCCTGTCGGTGACCCTGCTGATCAAGAACGGAGCCGAGCGGACGGTCGAGCTGGGGCTGGCGACCATCCGGCGAGACGGAGCCCCCGACGGCGTGCTGATCGCGATCGCGGCCTGACCGCTATACCGTTAACTTGACCGTACGGAACAATCGCCAGCCAATGCGCTGTAAGCGCTTGTCTTTTTGATGATCACAAGGCAAACCCGAAACGTTGGTTTTCGTATACGGAAGCGGCGTCATGGCGGGCTCGCCCATTCCACATCCAGTCGACAGGCATGTCGGCGCGCTGATCCGCGCGCATCGTCGCGCGGCCGGTGTTTCACAAGAAGAGCTGGGCAAGGCGATCGGCCTGACCTTCCAGCAGGTGCAGAAGTATGAGACCGGCGAGAACCGGATCAGCGCTTCCAAACTGGTCGAGGTGGCCAGGACGCTCAACGTGCCGATCTCGGCCCTGTTCGACGGCCTCGACACGGGTCCCGACGGGGAAAACCTGATCGTGCGCTTCACGGCCCTGCGCGACGCCAGTCCGTTCATGCAGGCGGCCGTCGAGCTTCCCGACGCGATCCGGGCGGAGCTGTTCAGGCTGGCCACGGTCTACGCCGCCGAGGACGGGGCGACGTCCTGATCACAGGCCGACAACACAGCCATAGTTTACCATAACCATTTGCTCTACCTATAGTAGCCAATCCGACACATCCGGGGGGATGCGGCTATGGGCGAAGCGAAGACGATAAGGGTGCCGGCGCGAGACGGCGCCGAGATCGGCGAGGTCGCCGCCGGCGCAAGCTGGCGCTTCTCGGCCCGCGGCCGCTGGTGGGACTGGTTCGTGCCTTCGGGCGCCGGCGGCTACCGCTTCTTCCTGGCCGACATCCTGGACATCTACCCCGTGTCGAAGGGCCGGCCGTTCTTCGAGCTCACCGCCCGCGTGCGGGAACACCCCGAAACGCTCTACCCCATCGGCCGGGGCGCGACGGTCACCTTCGAGCAGGCGGGCACGGTCGAGCTCTTCGCCAACGACGTCGAAGGGTTCAACTGGAACAACAGCGGCGCCATCGAGGTCGACTACGAACCCTGCGACTGCCCCGAGCCCCTCCCCGACCACAGCCAGTACGACCGCCTGCCGGGCAAGTGGACGCTGCTGCGCGACACGCTGGACAAGACCAAGGGCGTCGGTTCCACCGCCATCCTCACCCTGGCCGCCGGCGCGGCGCTGGTCTTCGTCCAGCAGGGCCGAGACCTGGTGCGCACCGTCGCCGAGGGCGACTTCTCCGGCGACACCGCGGTGCGCCAGATCTTCTTCGCCCTGACCCTGCTGTTCCTGGCGGTGCAGACCTGGATCTGGCCCCGCCTGATCATCCTGTCGAACTACGGACGCGATCGCCAGGCCTGGACCCCCAACTGGCTGCTGCGCTGGACGCCCAGGCTGCTGGGCGTCGCGCCGTTCCTGTTCGTCATCGGGGCGTTGTTCAAGAACCCGGCCCCCAATACCGGACTGATCGCCGCCCTGGTGCTGATCGGCCTGGGCTTCTTCGCGGCGATCATCGCCCAGTACGACGCCCGCAAACGCATCAGGGCGACGGCGAACGCCAAACGCCAGACACCGCGCGAGCCGCTGCGCATCGGCCGCCTGTGGGTGATCGCCAGCTTCCTGATCAGCCTGACCGCGATGCTGTGGGCGATCTTCTTCCCCGTCGCTTTCGGCTGGACCCTGGGCGCGCCGGCCGTGGCCTTCCTCGGGGTGGGCTGCATCATCCCGGTGCTGGTCGTGATGATCCAGACCGGCGACGCCGCGCGCGTGCCGACCCTGGCCTTCCTGGTGGTCGCGGCCGCGATCTTCGGGCTGTGGATCGACAACCACCCGGTCGGCTGGCGGGCGGCCACGACGCCCTATCACGCGATCACGCAGGACCAGCGGCTGACGCTCGATCGGGCCTACGAGGATTGGGCCAAACAGGCGCCGGCCGGACCCGACGGCGCGCGCACCCTGGTGCTGGTCGCCTCGGAAGGCGGCGCGTCGCGGGCCGGCTACTGGACCGCCGAGGTCCTGGCCTCGCTGCACGAGAAGACCGGGGGCAAGCTGGCCCACAACCTCTTCGCCATCAGCTCGGTTTCCGGCGGCAGCGTCGGCGCGGTCGGCTATGCGGCGGTGCTGCAGGACCGCCCGAACCTGCAGCCGAAGGATCTGCGCGGCGCGGTCACCGACTTCGCCGGCCGGGATTTCCTCAGCCCCACCTTCGGCGGGATGCTGTTCCCCGATCTGCTGCAGCGCCTCGTGCCCGTGGCCCTGCTGCCCGACCGGGCCCAGGGCCTGGAACTGGCCTTCGAGGCCGGATGGCGCGAGCACTGCAGGGCTGTTCCGGGCTGCGACCATCCGGATCTGCTGAGCCGGAGCTTCAGCCAGTTCGGCCCGATCGACGGCGCCTGGCGGCCGCTGGTCATCATCAACGGCGCGAGCCAGGAGACCGGCCGGCGCATCCTCACCAGCCGCCTGCGCTTCAGCCCATGGGAGATCAATGCCGACGACTTCTACAACGTCGTCGATCGCGACGTTCCGGTCTCCACCGCGATCCACAACGGCGCGCGCTTCCCCTGGATCAGCCCGGCCGGAACCCTGACCCGCAAGAACGGAACCGGGTCTGGCCACATCGTCGACGGCGGCTATTTCGAAGCGGCGGGGGTCGAGGTCCTGCGCGAACTGGCGCCGGCCCTGCGGACCATCGCCGAAAAGCGCGGCGACAAGCTGCGCATCGTCTTCGTCTATATCGGCTATCGCGAGCGCACCGACGAGGCCCTGGCCAGCGCCGCCGCCCCGGCCGACGAACCGAGGGCCAACAGCTTCCTCAACGAACTGAGCGCGCCGCTGAAGGCCCTGTTCGGCAGCCGCTCGGCCCATGCCGGCCACCTGCAGCGGGAGCTCAAGCTGGAAGCCTCTGGCGATCCCCGGGACATCAACCCGATCCTCTACGCCTCGACGCCGCTGGCGCACTACGAGCCGATCCTGCTGTGCAAGCAGACGGGTCCGCGGCCCTTCGAACCGCCGATGGACTGGGCTCTGTCGGGCTGCGCCAAGGCCTATATGCGCAAGGCGGCCGGCGGGACGGCGATCGCGGAGGGCCGGCAAAGCGCCTGCCGCAAGATCCTAGACCAGCCGATCCCCTGCCAGCGCTCGCTGGACACGGCCATCGCCCGCGCGGCGCGTCAGGCGCTGGGCGGAGCGCCCGAGCCGAGAACGCCGACGGCGGTCGTCGCACAGCCTTGAATCTGATCGGCGTCGTTTCCCGAATCCGTCCTTCCCCGCGAAGGCGGGGATCCAAGCTGGCTTTCAGGATGAAGCTCGCTCTTGGGTGATCTTCCGACTCGGCTTGGATCCCCGCCTGCGCGGGGATGCTCGGTAGAAAAATGGCCGAAGTTCTTGAGCGTCGATACGCCCCGGGGCCGAGAAGACGCACGGACGCCGAGCCCGCCAGAAGCGAGCGGGGCGCATACGAAGTACAAAGCTTGTCGGGAGAAACCGTTGGTGGCTGGGGGCGGGATCGAACCGCCGACCTGTGGGTTATGAATCCACCGCTCTAACCATCTGAGCTACCCAGCCGCCGAAGCGGAGCGGGCTTATAAGCGCAAACTGACGCCGGCTTCAAGCCCGGTTTGCGATGTCATCCACAACTGCGCTGAGGCGCCGCGCGAGGCTGTCGGGACCGTAGTCGGCCAGCACCGCTTCACGGGCCTTTTCGCCAAACGCCAGCGATCCGGCGGGGTCGGCGACCAGGGCGGCCAGGGCGTCGGCCAAGGCGACGGCGTCGCCCGGCGGCAGCAGGCGGCCGCTGACGCCCTCGACGATCATCTCGTCCGGACCCGGAATGGCGCTGGCCGCGACCGGCAGGCCCACGGCCATGGCTTCGAGCAGCACCAGGGGGAAACCCTCCTGGTAGGACGGGAAGGCGAAGACGTCGCCCGTGGCCAGGAAGGCCGAGGCGTCGCGCCAGCCGACCAGGCGCACGCGGTCGGCCAGGGCGTGCTCGGCGATCAGGCCTTCCAGCTTGGCCCGCTCGTCGCCCTCGCCCGCGATCTCGACCTCGAAGGAAAGGCCCCGGTCGCGCAGAAGGGCGGCGGCGGCGATCAGCACGTCGAAGCCCTTCTTGGGATGCAGGCGGCCGGCGGCGACGATGCGTGGCGGGCGGCCAGGCTGGGCAAAGGGCGTCGCCCGCACGGTCGGGATCTTCACGGCGTTGGGCACGAAGTGCACGTGGGCGGCGGGTACGCCGCGCTCGATCGCCAGGTCGGCGAGGTGACGGCCGACGCAGATGTAGTCGGTGCGCGTGGTCTCGATGTCGAAGACCGGCTTGTGGACGCAGATCGCCAGGCGGGTCGATTTCGGGGCGGCCTTGGCGAACAGGCGCGCGGGTCGCTGGCCGTGGCTGAGGATGATGGCGGGCTTGACCGCCTTCACGATGCGGCGAGCCGCGCCCAGGGTCAGGGGGTCCCAGTCGGTGTAGGCGGGCATCGACAGTAGCGGCGGGGTGCGGCCGGCCTGGGCCTGAGCCACCTTGCTCCCCGCCCGCACCACGCCCGCGCACAGGCCGCCGCGGCGGGCCGTCCAGGTCTCGAGGATCGGCTGATAATCGAGGAACACCTGTTCCAGGCCGCCCAGACCCTTGCCCAGCATGGCGTGCAGGATGGCGGTCAAGGCGATCTCCGAAACTGACGGGAAAACAAGCGCCGGAACCTTCCCCGCGAGACCCACGCTGTCAATGCGCCGGCCGAAAATCAGGCCCGCCCCTCGCCGCCCCCTCGCCTGCCGGGAGAAAAGCCGTTTATGGTCGCCTCATGCGCTCATCCCTGATCTTCGCCGCCTCCGCCCTTCTCGCCATGGCCGCCTGCGGTCCCGGCGAGGCCCAGAACAGCGCCGCCCCGGCCGTGACCGCCGACGGCGGGCCGGTGGAGACGCGCACCGCCAACGCGCCCGACCAGAAGCCGGCCTTCGCCGGCCAGACCCGCGCGCCCCTGAAGGCCGCCGGCGTCGCCTATCAGGTGCAGGTCGTGGCCAAGGGCCTGGAGCATCCGTGGGCCATCGCCTTCCTGCCCGACGGTTCGGCCCTGGTGACCGAACGCGCCGGCCGCCTGCGCATCCTCGCCAAGGACGGAACCCTGTCGCCGGCCGTCGCCGGCCTGCCGGCGGTGGACGCCAACGGCCAGGGCGGACTGCTGGGCCTGGCGGTCGATCCGAACTACGCCCAGAACGGCCTGATCTACTGGAGCTATGCCGAGCCGCGCGACGGCGGCAACGGCACGACCGTGGCCCGCGGCAAGCTGGTTCCGGGCGCGACGCCCAAGGTCGAGACCGTCCAGGTGATCTGGCGGCAGACCCCGACCCTGGCCTCGGCCCTGCACTTCGGCGGCCGGCTGGTCTTCGCCCGCGACGGAAACCTGTTCATCACCACCGGCGAGCGCTCGATCATCGAGGGCCGGATGCAGGCCCAGCGCCTGGACGGGACCCTGGGCAAGGTGATCCGCATCAAGCCGGACGGGTCGATCCCGGCGGGCAATCCCTTCGCCGGCCAGGACGGGGCCAAGCCCGAGCTCTGGTCGATCGGCCACCGCAACCTGCAGGCCGCCGCGATCAATCCGAAGACCGGCGAGTTGTGGACCGTCGAGCACGGCGCCAAGGGCGGCGACGAGCTGAACATCCCCCGCGCCGGCAAGAACTACGGCTGGCCGACCATCACCTATGGCGAGGAATATTCCGGCAAGCCGATCGGCGACGGGATCACCGCCAAGGAAGGCCTGGAGCAGCCGATCTACTACTGGGACCCGGTGATCGCGCCGTCGGGCATGGCCTTCTACGAGGCCGACCTGTTCCCGGCCTGGAAGGGCAGCCTGCTGGTCGGCTCGCTGAAGGAGCACCACATCGCCCGTCTGACGCTGGACGGCGACAAGGTGGTGGGCGAGGAGCGCATCGCCACCGAATTCGGCGAACGCATCCGCGACGTCGTGGTCGGCCCCGACGGCGCCGTCTGGGCGGTGACCGACGAGGAAGACGGCAAGGTGCTGCGGATCGCGCCGAAGGGCTGAATTTCACCAAGGCGCGATTGACGCAGGACGACAACCTGAGACTGTGATCGCCAATCCAGTCCCGAGTCCGCATCCATGCTCGATCGCCGCCAGACCCTCGCCCTGCTCGCCGCCCTGTTCGGAGCCGCCGGGGCCAATACCGCCCTGGCCGCGGACGCCCCGACCGCCGCCCCCATCACCGCCCCCATCACCGCCAAGGTGCGGCTGCAGGGACGGCGCGTGGTCATCGATGTCCTGCTGGACGGCAAGGGTCCCTACACCTTCATCATCGACACCGGGGCGGTGATCAGCGGCATGCGGCCCGACCTTCCGGGGCAGCTGGGCCTGCGCAAGCTGCGCGACGTGCGCCTGAACCAGGGCAAGGTCTTCCCGCTCTACGCCGTCGATGACGTGGTGTTTGGCGGCGCGGTCCGGCAGTCGGGCGTCAGCCTGGCGGGCCTGACCGACGTCAAGCTGGACGGCGACGGCCTGCTGGCCGCAGGCATGCTGACCAGCTTCGACAGCGAGCTCGACTTCGAGGCCGGCCTGTGGCGGGTCTGGCCCGGCGGCCTGGCCGATCGTAGCGGCTTCACCCGCCTGGAATCGGACCTGCGCGAAAGCAACGCCGTCGCCGGCTCGCCGCGCATCGTCGCCGCCGTCGAGCTCGACGGCCAGCCGCTGCGGCCGCTGCTCGACACCGGCGCGCCTAACGCGCTGTACATGGAAAACCGGCTCGGGCGTCAGCTGGGCCTGTGGAATGACCAAACGCCCTACGCGCCAATCCGCCCGCGAGGGATCGCCGGGCCGACCAAGAACCTCTCGCGCATCGTTCGCGCCAAGCGGCTGAAGGTGGGGTCGGAAGTCTATGAGAATCCCCTGGTCGTGGTCCACGCGCCGCAGGAACTGACGTCCGGCTCGCTGATGGGCCTGCCGATCCTGCAGACGCTGAACCTGTCCTTCGACCGTGGCGACAACGCCCTGTGGGTGAAGCGCAACGGGCTGCCGGTTGCGGCGACGACCTACGCCAGATCGGGCCTGTGGGTCGATCTGGAGGGGTCGGAAGTCAGGGTCGCGGAGGTCGGCGCGGGAAGCCCCGCCGCCAAGGCCGGCGTGCAGCCCGGCGACATCGTTCGCGGCGTGAGTTCGGTGCGCGAGGCCGTGGTCATGACCAGCGGCCCGGCGGGACGCGAAGTGACCCTGCCGCTGACACGCAAGGGTCAGTCGACGGACGCCCGCTTCGCCCTGGCCGACTACCTGTAGCTAGTCGACCTCGCGCCGGGCTCGCCAGGCCTTGCGGGCCTCGGACGGCTTGCCCTTGACCAGGGCCCCGGCCGCGACGCCGGCCAGGAACGAGGCGGTGGGGTGGGCCAGGATGATGTCGGCCACCCGCTCCTCGATCGGCGCCTTGCGGTGCTTGGCCTGATGGTTCGACTGGGCCAGGGCCCAGATCGCCACCACCGCCGCGGCGATGCCGGCGACGATGGCGTGGGCCCAGGCCGTGCCGACGATCGAGGCCAGGAAGGCGAAAACCGCCATGGCCCCCGACACCGCCGCGATCGCCGCGGCCATGACCAGTCCCGCGCCTCGCACCAGGCGCGAGGTCAGCCGCTCGATGAAATCGTCCACCATCGCCCTCTCCGTGAAACAGCCTATCGGCTAACGCGCGAAGCGGGGTTTGGTGTCAGCCGGCCGACACAAGGGCGCGTGGCAGCCGAAAGTGTGAGCGGTTTTGGCGACCGCCACGGGTCAAGAAAGCAACTCGGATACGGCTTCGCCGATCGCCAACGAGCTGGTCAGGCCCGGGCTCTCGATGCCGAACAGGGCCACGAGGCCCGGCAGGCCATGCGTGTCGGCGCCGCGCAGCTGGAAGTCGGGCTGGGGCTCGTTCGGACCATGAAGCTTGGGCCGCACCCCGGCGTAGTCGGGGCTGAGGGCGCCGTCGGGCAGGCCCGGCCAGAACTTGCGGATATAGGCGGCGAAGGCGTCGGCCCGGTTCGGATCAACGGAGTAGTCGGGCGCGGGCACGTATTCGAGGTCGGGTCCGAACACTGCCTGGCCGCCCATGTCGTTGCGATAGTGGGTGCCCAGCGCCCCATGGATCGGCGGCGGATAGACCAGGCGTTGGAACGGCGCCTTGCCCATGAGCCGGAAATAGACGCCCTTGCCGTAGTGGGCGGCCGGGATCTGGTCGGCCGGAAAGCCCTCGATGCTCGCCGCCACGGCCTGGGACGACAGCCCCGGCGCGGTGACCAGCAGGCGCGTGGTCAGGGTGGTCGGTTCGGCGCCGCCGGCCCGCACGGTGAAGCCGCCGTCCTCCAGCGGGGTCGCGCCCTCGAACGGCGTGGAAAGCACCACCGCCCCGCCGGCGGCCTCGATCTCGCCCTGCAGGGCCAGCATGTAGTCGTGGCTGGCGAAGACGCCGCTTTCCGGCGACAGCAGCGCCGCGTGGGCGTTGAGGCCCGCCTCCAGCGCCCGGGCCTGCGCGCCCGTGAGCCGTTCCATGCCCTCGACGTCGTTGGCCAGGGCCTGGTCCCAGATGGCGTCGAGGCGGGCGATCTCGTCGTCGCTGGTGGCCACCACCAGCTTGCCGCACTTCTTGTAGGCGACCTTGTGGGCGTCGAGGAAGGCGTAGAGCCGCCGCCGTCCCTGCACGCACAGCCGGGCCTTCAGCGAGCCGGTCGGATAGTAGAGCCCGCCGTGGACCACCTCGGAATTGCGCGACGACACGCCCTGCCCGATGTGCCCCTCGGCCTCCAGCACGGCGACGGTCAGCCCGCGCTGGCTCAGGGCGTAACCGCAGGCCAACCCCACGGCGCCGGCGCCCACCACCACGGCGTCGAAATCGAACTCGGTCATTGAATGTTCTTCGGCAGGCGCGCGCCATGGATGACACGCTCGATGAATACGTCTTCGCCGGAAACGCGATAGAGGATGAGGTAGGGGCGAAAGGGAAGGCCGCGAACATTTGGCCCGTACAGGGGACGCAAAGGTCCCATCTCGGGCGTTTGCCGCAGGGCCTTGGCGTGCTCGATCAGTTGCTCCAGAAAGCGCCGCGCCGCCATCGGACGGTCAGCGGCGATCCAGTCGCCGATGGCCGTGAGATCCTGTTCCGCGCGACGCGAGAACCGAAGTCGCTTCAATCCCCGGCCTCGCCGAACCGTTCGCGGAGGCGCGCGAAAACAACTTCGGCGTCTTCGTAGTCGTCTTCAGCCGCCGCCTTCTCGATGGACAGACGGATCGCCTCGACATCGTCGGTGACACCGAATTCGAGACGATCGGCAAAGGCTCCGGCGGCGACGAACACCGCCTCCCCGACGCTTTCGAACACCCCCTCCTCGACAGCCGGGCGAAAGCGCTCGGCCAAGGACGGCGGGATATAATGCCTGTCTGGATGTCGAACCGGCCTGTTCATGGCTGGAAGCCTATCACGAACCTCCCGGCCCGCCATGGCTCATGGCGGGCCGGGCGCTCGCCCCTGCACCGTGCGCGGCGGCAAGGCCCGGTAGGAGGGCCTCAGCCCTCCCACTGCCCCCACAGCTTCACCGCCGTCGCCTTGGCCTTTTCGACCGCCGCCTCCTTGACGTGGCCGTAGCCGCGGATCTCGGAGGGAACCTCGGCCAGCTTCAGCGCCAGAGCCTTGCGCTCGGGACGCAGGCCGGCGACCAGGCGGTCGAGCGTGACCTCGTAGTCGGCGATCAGCCCCCGCTCCATCCGGCGCTCCTCGGTCTTGCCGAAGATGTCGAAGGCCCCGCCGCGCAGACCCTTCATGCGGGCGATCATCGGGAAGGCCAGATCCAGCATCCAGCCGCCGAAGGCGATCTTGCGCGGCTTGCCGTCCTTGCCCTTGGGGGCGATCAGCGGCGGCGACAGCCAGACCTTGGCTTTGCCGCCCTTGAAGGTTCCGGCCAGCTCCTTGGCGAAACGGCCGTCGGTGTAGAGGCGGGCGACCTCGTACTCGTCCTTGTAGGCCATCAGCTTGTAGAGGTTGGTCGCCGCCGCGCGGGTCAGCGGCAGGTCCGCCCCCTCCCCGACCATGGCGACCTCGGCATGACGCACCTTGGCGATCCGCTCGGCGTAGCGGGCGGCGTAATGGGCGTCCTGGTAGGCGACCAGGTCCTCGACGCGGCGGGCGATCAGGGCGTCCAGCGGCTCGGTCTGGGGCGTGGGGACGTCGCTCGGCTTGTCGCCGGCCGCGGCCGGGTCGAAGGCGATCTGGCGGCCCAGCTCGAAGGCCTGCAGGTTGGCGTCGGCGTCCACCCCGTTCAGCTTGATGGCCCGGTAGAGGGCGCGGCTGGAGAGCGGGATCACCCCGCGCTGCCAGGCGAAGCCGACCATGATCATGTTGGCGTAGATAGCGTCGCCGAAGCGGCTCTCGGCCAGGCGCTGGGCCGGGCAGGCGTCGAAGGCCTTGGTCGCGGCCTTGACCCGTCGGGCCATCGCCCCGCCGTCGAAGCGCACGTCACGGCTGGTGACGAAGTCGGCCGTGGGGGCGAAGTCGCTGTTGCCGAAAGCCATGGTGCGGTCCTTGGCGTAGAGCGACAGGGCCTCGGGGCTGGCGGCCACCAGCAGGTCGCAGGCGATCAGCACGTCGGCGCTGGCGGCCGGCACGCGGCCGCCGACGATGGTGTCCTCCAGTTCGCCGATCTTGACGTGGCTGAACACCGCCCCGCCCTTTTGGGCCAGGCCCGTCATATCCACGACGCTGCCGGCGCGGCCGTCGATGTGGGCGGCCATGGCCAGGATCGAGGCGACGGTGGTCACCCCGGTGCCGCCGACGCCGGTGAAGATGATCCGCCGCACGCCGTGGAATTCCTCGAACGCGGGCAGCGGCGTGGAATCGACCGACAGCGGCGCGGGCTTGACCTTCTCGCCGGCCTTCTCGGCGCCTTCCAGGGTGATGAAGGACGGGCAGAAGCCCTCCAGGCACGAATAGTCCTGATTGCAGCTGGACTGGTTGATCTTGCGCTTGCGGCCGAAGGCGGTGTCGAGCGGTTCGATCGACACGCAGTTGGACTTCACCGAGCAGTCGCCGCAGCCCTCGCAGACCAGCGGGTTGATGAAGACCTTCTGGGTGGCCTTGGCCATGGTCCCGCGCTTGCGGCGACGGCGCTTTTCGGTGGCGCAGGTCTGGTCGTAGAGCAGCACCGTGGTTCCGGGCGTGTCGCGCAGCATCTGCTGCACGCTCATCAGTTCGGCGCGCGGGAAGATCTCGACGCCGGGAGCCAGGTCGGTCACGGCCTCGTAGCGCTTCAGGTCATCCACGACGATGACGGTCTTGGAGACGCCCTCGCTGGCCAGTTGGCGGGTGATCTGGGCGGGGGTGAAGCCGCTTTCGGCCCGCTGGCCGCCGGTCATGGCCACGGCGTCGTTGAACAGCAGCTTGTAGGTGATGTGCGCCCCGGCCGCGACGGCGGCCCGGATCGCCAGGGATCCCGAGTGGTTGTAGGTGCCGTCGCCCAGGTTCTGGAAGACGTGTTTTTCGGTGGTGAAGGGCGCGGCCCCGACCCAGGTCAGGCCCTCGCCGCCCATGTGGGTGTTGAGGTCAGTCGAGGGGTCGTTAAAGCCGGCCATGTAGTGGCAGCCGATGCCGGCCAGGGCGCGGCTGCCCTCGGGCAGCTTGGTCGAGGTGTTGTGCGGACAGCCCGAACAGAAGAACGGCTTGCGGGCCTGGTCGGCGGCCAGGCTGACGGCGGCGACGCCGGCGGCCGAGACGCGGTCGAGATAGGCCCGGGCGCGCTCCATGTGCGGCCCCGGCGGCAGACGGTCGTAGATCGCCAGGGCGATCTCGGCCACCGACAGCGAGCCCAGCTCCGAGAGCAGCGGATGGCCCTTCTCGTCGGTCTTGCCGATGATGCGGGGACGGGCCTGGGCCGGCAGGTCGTAGAGCGCGGCGCGGGCCTGGGGCTCGATCAGGGCGCGCTTGTGCTCGATAACCATGAGCGTTTCGAGGCCGGCGGCGAAGGCGCGCAGGCCCAGAGGCTCCAGCGGCCAGGGCATGCCCACCTTGTAGACCGAGACGCCGAGATCGGCGGCTTCCTGCAGGCTCACGCCCATGGCCGAGAAGGCCTCCAGCACGTCCTTGTAGGCCTGGCCCTGGCAGACGATGCCCAGGCGGGCCTTGCCTACCCGCACGTGCGAGGCCCCCAGCACCACGCGGTCGATCTGGTTGGCGCGGGCGAAGGCCAGGGCGGCGGGGATCTTGTGGAGGCGGAGACGACGCTCCTTCTCCATCGGCTGGTCCTTCAGCCGGATGCCCAGGCCGCCGGGCGGCATGGCGAAGTCGGGGATCACCACATGGTGGCGATCCAGCGACACGTCGATGGTGACGCCGCTGTCCATGGTGTCGGCCAGGGCGATCAGGCCGGTCCACAGACCTGAGAAGCGCGACATGGCGATGCCGAGGAGCCCGTAGTCGAGCACCTCCTGCACGTCGGCCGGCGACAGCACGGGGATCTCGAAGTCCTGGAAGGCGAACTCGGACTGCGACGGCAGGGTCGAGCTCTTGCAGGCGTGGTCGTCGCCGGCCACGGCCAGCACGCCGCCGGTCGGGAAGGTCCCCGCGAAATTGGCGTGCTTGAAGACGTCGCCGGTGCGGTCGACGCCGGGCGCCTTGCCGTACCAGAGGCCGAAGACGCCGTCGTGGGTCGCGCCGGGGAACAGGTTGGCCTGCTGGCTGCCCCAGACGGCGGTGGCGGCCAGGTCCTCGTTGAGGCCTTCCTTGAAGACCACGTCGTGGGCGGTGAGCAGCTTGTTGATGCGCGCGGCCTGCTGGTCGAGCCCGCCCAGGGGCGAGCCGCGATAGCCCGACATGAAGCCGGCGGTGTTCAGTCCGGCGAGTCGATCCAGGCGCTTTCGATCGAGCAGCACACGGAGCAGCGCCTGCACGCCAGTGATGAAGGCGCGACCATCTTCGAGCACATATTTGTCGTCGAGCGTGACTTCCGAGTGCCGCATGGCAAAATTTTTCCTCCCGGGTCTTTTCGCCCGTCACGCAATATCTTATAGAAGCGCGGAAATTGTTTGCCCAAGGCGTGCCCGACTCGTGTCGGTTTTGCGCAAGATCGACGCGTCAAACACCCTCTGGGGGGAGGAATTCTTGTCCGAACAACTCGACGCCGTGGATGCCAAGATCCTGGATCTCATCCAACACGACGCCGGACTGTCCGTCGCCGAGATCGCCGAGCGAGTCGGGCTGTCTTCCAGCCCGTGCTGGCGACGCATCAAGCGACTGGAAGACGCGGGCGTCATCCAGCGCCGCGTGACGATTCTCGACCGTGAAAAGCTGGGCCTCGGCTTCGAGGTCTACTGCACGGTCAAGCTGTCGCTGCCGACCAAGGAGAACCTCGAGACCTTCGAGCACGCCGTGGCCAAGTGGGCGGAAGTCGTCCAGTGCGCCACCGTGACCGGCGCGGCGGACTACGAGATGCGCATCGTCACCCGCGACATGCACGCCTTCGACGAATTCCTGCGCGACAAGATCCTGTCGCTGGGCCTGGTGTCGAACATCGAAAGCCGCATCGTCATCCGCGGCGTCAAGAACTCCACGGCCGTGCCGCTCGGCCTGGTCAGCCCCTACGTCAGCCCGCTGGGCTGAGGCTCCCGTTCGGGGGCGGCCTGAGCCGCCCTCGACGAGACCCCTTGCATCCGACGCCGGATGCGTCCTCCATTGGGCACAAGGTCGGGCGACATCGACCGGGAGGACACGCCCCATGGGCCAGCACGTCGAGCCTGCGGCCGGCGCAGAGCGCTATAGGCGCTTCGCCGACTTCTATCCCTTCTATCTCTCCGAACATCAGAGCCGCACCAGCCGCCGCCTGCACGTGGTCGGCACGGGCCTGGTCATCATCAGCCTGGTGATGGGCTTCACGGTCAGTCCGTGGTTCTTCGCGGCCGCGCCGGTCGTCGGCTACGGCTTCGCCTGGGTGGGCCATTTCGTGTTCGAGAAGAATCGCCCCGCCACCTTCACCTATCCGCTGTTCAGCCTGATGGGCGATTTCCGGCTGTTCTTCGAGACGGTGGCGGGTCGCCGGCCCTGGTGAAGACCGGCTTGCGGCCCGGATTTCCCTGGAGCTGAAACGGGGCTTTCAGATTGGCGCCTCACTTGCTGCTTAGGTTGGCAAGCGACCCATTTCGAGAAAGCCGCCGCCAGATGTTCCAGAAGAAGAAAGACGCTCCCGCCCCGCTGGCCCTGGAGCCCCTGACGACCACGCCCGTCGCGCAGCAGCCGCAGGCCGCCGCGCCGGCCGCCCCGCCCCGCCCCAAGCCCGCCTCGCTGATCGCCCAGGGCCTGACCATCCGCGGCGACGTCTCGGGCGACGGCGAACTGCACCTGGACTGCCTGGTGATCGGCGACATCAAGGTCGGCAAGCTGGTCCTGGGCCCCAACGGTCAGGTGGAAGGCTCGATCGCCGCCCAGGCCATCGAGATCCACGGCAAGGTCAAGGGCACGGTCGCCGCCCGCGCCGTTCGCCTCTACGGCACCGCCAAGGTCGAGGGCGATATCGCCCACGAACAGCTGGCCATGGAGACCGGCGCCGACTTCCAGGGCCGCAGCGTCAAGTTCACCCGCCCGGCGCCGCAGCCGGCGCCTGCCCCTGCCCCGGCTGCCCCGGTCGCGACCGCTCCGGCCGCCTACGCGCCCGCGGTCGGCTGATCGCTGGAAACTGGTCGCGCGATCCGGGTATTGTTCTGGCGGGGCGCTTCAGCGGCGCCCGCCAGTTCGAGTAAGGCCCGCCCATGACTGCGCCGACTGTCCGCCTCGCCCTGATGCTGGCCGCCCTCGCGGCGGCGGCCGGCTGTTCGCGCAATGACGACAAGACAGCCGCCCCGGCGGCCGGCGGATCAGCGCCCCCGGCGGAATCGGAAGCCGCTCCCGCCGCCGGCGGCCCGCCCCGCCTGATGCGCGCGGGTCTCTGGAAGACCACCGCCCGCACGCCCGGCGGCGCCGAGCGCACCACCACCCAATGCGTGGGCGAGGGCCAGGACCCGGCCCTGACCGCGGCCCAGGACACGCCCTGCGGCAAGCCCGAGGTCACCCCGGTGATCGACGGCTTCACGATCGAACTGGCCTGCACCAAGGACAAGATCGCCTACAGCCTGGCCGGCGTGGTCAAGGGCGACTTCCAGAGCCGCACCACCAGCAATCTCGAAATGACCGTCCAGGCCTATGGCGTGAAGAAGGTCATGAAGCTGCAGAGCGAGAGCGTCTATGTCGGCCCCTGCGACGTGGCCGCCGCTGCGTCGGATCAGGACTCGGTGCGGCCCAAGTAGAGGCAGCCGGTTTCCACTAGAGAAAATGCCTCGCCTCTAAGCAAAAACCATACCCAAAACAGGCGATGTGGCCCCAACGCCACAAGCGCCGAGCTTCGCGCGAAGCCTCTATTTTTTACAGGAACAGCAAGGCTTGTAGGTTCATTGTCATCGCATGGGGGTTCCGTGAGTTCGAGGAGCCGAGATGACGATCAGCGGTCCGCACCTGACCGTAGTGCCGGAAGAAACCGACGGCGCCGAAGTCTATAATCTGACCCGTGGGCCGGAGACGACGGCCCAGCGTCTGCAGCGTCTGCAACAAGAAGCCCGCCTGCTGGCCCGCGAGGAAGTCGAGGCCCTTGAGCGGGACCTGATCGCCCTGGGCGAACGCGCCCTGCAGATCGCCGAAGGCGGCGAAGCCTATGCCGTAGGGCTGCGGGAGATGGCCTCGCGGCTGTCGTCCGACCTGCCCCAGAAGGCCCAGTCCCTGCGCGCCATCCTGGAACGCACCGCGCGCGGCTGACGCCCAACGAAAACGGCCCGGAAGCAAAGCCTCCGGGCCGTCTAATTCTTCGAGGCGAACCAGCCCCAGGCCTAGAGGCCCGGCAGCTTGATCTTGCCTTGCTTCTCGCGGCTGATGACGATCGCGCCGCCGCCAGTGAGGGCCTTCAGGCGGGCTTCCTCGGCGGCCGCGTCGACGGGAACCGGAGCGGTCGCGCCGGCCTCGGCGGCCGTCACGGCGCCGGCCGTCTTGTCGTCCTTCTTCCAGAACATCACCTTGCTGGCGAAGCTCTCGTCCTTGTGGGCCAGGTCGCCGTTCTCATCGTCGACGACGAAGCGGATCAGCGGGTCGGCCTTGTCGACGCCGGCCTTGGCGACCAGCAGCTTTTCACCGTCCGAACGGTTGGCGGCCAGGCTCTGGCCCAGCAGCGCCTGACGGGCGGCGCTTTCCGGCTGCAGTTCCTGCGGACGCGGCTCGCCGGGCGCCGGCGGGCGCAGGCTGTAGTCCGGCGGAACCACGAGCGGAGCCTTGGTCACGACGCGGAACTCGTCGGGGACCACCTTGCTCATGCCCAGGGCCTTCGAGGCCGACTGGCAGCCCGCCAGGCCGGTCGCGGCGGCCACGGCCAGCACGCTCAGGGTCGCAACCCGATTGAACTTCATGAAACCCATGCTCCAGCGGCCGCCCCCGGGGCCTAAAAATCGGACGCCCTCGATACGACATCCGAGGGCGGGCGCCAATGTCCTTCGGATTTGTGGCCTTGCTTGGGCGCTGAGCCCCCGTTTGGCCCCTATTCGGTCTGGTGCGACAGCTTCTTTTCTTCACCGATGAAACTGTCCAGCAACAGGAGCGCCACCCCCACCGAGATGCCCGAGTCGGCGACGTTGAACACCCAGGGGAAGTAGAGTCGCGAGACGTCGATGAAGTCGACGACGTAGCCGTAGATCACCCGGTCGATCAGGTTGTTGCCGATCGCCCCGCCGATGATCATGCCCAGGCCGACGGCCGTCAGCGGCCGCAGGACCTTGCGGGCCCAGAACCCCAAGCCGATCACCACCGCGGTCGAGAACACGGTCAGCAGCCAGCGACCCCATTCGGCGTGGTCGCGCAGCAGGCCAAAGCTCATGCCGTAGTTATGGACCATGGTCAGCTGGACCGGGCCCAGCAGCGAGGCGCTGGCGCCCTGGGCGTGGCCCAGCAGGCCCAGCACCCAGAGCTTGGAGATCTGGTCGAGCACCACCGTGGCGACGGCGACGGCGTAGGCGGTCCAGCCCAGGCGGGTGATCTTCAAAGAGGCCACGTTCGTTCTCTCATCCCCGATCTTCCTTCTCCCCTTGCGGGAGAAGGTGGCCTGCGCAGCAGGTCGGATGAGGGGTCGCACCGGCCGAAACCGTGCGCGGCTGATCGCGCCTTCAACCCCTCATCCGTCGCCTGCGGCGACACCTTCTCCCGCAAGGGGAGAAGGAACAATACGGCGAGCTTAAGCCCGCGCCGCGTCCCAGAAGGCCACGGCGTCGGCGTCGCGAAGGCTAAGCTCCGGATAGCGGGGGTCGGTTCCCACCTCCGGCAGGATGCGCCACGAACGGGCGCACTTGTTCCCCTCGGCCTTCACCGGATCCACCGACACGCCCTTGACCTCGTCGGCCTGGAACGCCCCGCCCTCGCCCGCGACCAGGGTCGCGGCGCTGGTGCGGAACACTTCTGCCGCGTCCAGTCCGTCGAAGGCGGACAGCAGGTCAGCGTCGGCGATGTGGACGACCGGAGCCGCCTCCAGGGCCGAACCGATGCGCTTTTCGCGGCGCTCGACTTCCAGCGCGCCGGTGACGACGCCGGTGACGGTCTCGACCTTGGCCCAGCGGGCCGCCTCGGCCTGGTTTTCCCACGCCGCCGGGGTCTCCGGGACCACGCGCAGGGCCACGGGACCGGCTTCAGGGAAGCGGGTGACCCAGGCCTCTTCCATCGTGAAGCTGGCCAGCGGGGCCAGCCAGATGGTCAGGCGGTCGAAAACGTAGTCCAGCACGGTGCGATAGGCCCGGCGGCGCAGGGCGCTCGGGGCGTCGCAGTAGAGGCTGTCCTTGCGGATGTCGAAGAAGATCGCCGACAGGTCGCTCTGGCAGAACTCGACCAGCGGCCGGATCACGTCGGAGAAGCGATAGCTCTCGTAGGCGGCCTTCACCTGGCCATCCAGTTCCCACAGGCGGTGCAGGATGAACTTCTCCAGCGGCGGGAACTCATTGTAGTCGGTGACCCGCTCGGCCTCGTCGAAGCCGGCCAGGGCGCCCAGCAGGTAGCGCATGGTGTTGCGCAGCTTGCGATAGGCGTCGGTGGTGGTGGCCAGGATCGTCTTGCCGATCCGCTGGTCTTCCGAATAGTCGACCATGGCCGCCCACAGGCGCAGGATCTCGGCCCCGGACTCCTTGGTGATGCTCTGCGGCTCCACCGTGTTGCCCTTGGACTTGCTCATCTTCTCGCCGTTCTCGTCCATGGTGAAGCCATGGGTCAGGACGGCCTTGTAGGGCGCGCGGCCGCGCGAGCCGCAGCCTTCGAGCAGCGAGGACTGGAACCAGCCGCGGTGCTGGTCGGAGCCTTCGAGATAGAGGTCGGCCGGCCAGGCGCTGTCGTCACGGCCTTCGATGGTGAAGGCGTGGGTGCAGCCGCTGTCGAACCAGACGTCGAGGATGTCGCCGACCTTCTCGTATTGGGCCGGGTCGTGATTGCCCAGGAAGTCGGCGTCCGGACGGGTGAACCAGGCGTCGGCCCCGCCTTCCTTGACCGCCGCCAGGATGCGGGCGTTGACGTCGGCATCGACCAGCGGGTGGCCGGTGTGCTTGTCGACGAACATCGCCAGGGGCGTGCCCCAGTTGCGCTGGCGGCTGATCAGCCAGTCGGGACGGGTCTCGACCATGGCCCCGATCCGGTTGCGGCCGGCGTCGGGGTGGAAGGCGGTGTCGGCGATGGCCTGGACGGCCGTCTCGCGCAGGGTCTTGCCGCCCAGCGCCTCGACCTCGTGGTCCATACGGATGAACCACTGCGGGGTGTTGCGGAAGATCACCGGGGCCTTGGAGCGCCAGCTGTGCGGATAGCTGTGCTCGACGCGGCCGCGGGCCAGGAGGTTTCCGGCCTCGATCAGCTTGTCCATGACTGCGCCGTTGGCGGGACCGAACTTGCCGATCTTCTTGCCCTCGGTCTCCAGCACCTTGAGACCGGCGAACAGGGCCACCGACGGGTAGTAGGCGCCGTCCGGGTCGACGGTGTCGGGGATCTCGCGATGACCGTGAGCCAGCCAGACCTGATAGTCGTCGGCGCCGTGGCCCGGCGCGGTGTGCACGAAGCCCGTACCGGCCTCGTCGGTGACGTGGTCGCCGGCCAGCAGCGGCACGGCGAAGCCGTAGTGGCTGTCGAGGTCGGCCAGCGGGTGGGCCAGGACCATGCCTTCGCAGTCGACGCTCTCGACCTTCTCGAAGGCGGCGACCTTGGCGGCCTTGAAGACCTCGCCGGCCAGCTTCTCGGCCACGATCAGGCGATCGCCGACCTGGGACCAGGGGGCGAATTCGAGACCCTCCTCCAGCGCCTTCACCTCGAAGACGGCGTAGGGGATGTCGGGATTGTAGGAGACCGCGCGGTTGGCCGGGATCGTCCAGGGCGTGGTCGTCCAGATCACCAGCTTGGCGCCGACGGCGGCGTCCGAGCCCTCGACGACCGGGAACTTCACCCAGATCGTGGGCGAGACGTGGTCGTGATACTCGATCTCGGCCTCGGCCAGGGCCGTGCGCTCGACCGGGCTCCACATCACGGGCTTGGAGCCGCGATAGAGCTGGCCGCTCGAGGCGAAGCGGTGGAATTCCTCGACGATCTTGGCTTCCGAGGTGAAGTCCATGGTGGCGTAGCGGTTCCACCAGTCGCCCAGCACGCCCAGGCGCTGGAACTCGACCTTCTGGGCCTCGATCCAGCCGGCGGCGTAGGCGCGGCACTCGCGGCGGAACTCTTCGGCCGGGACCTCGTCCTTGCGGCGGCCCTTGGCGCGGAACTGCTCCTCGATCTTCCACTCGATCGGCAGGCCGTGGCAGTCCCAGCCCGGCACGTAGTCGACGTCGTAGCCCAGGGCGAAGCGCGAGCGGACGACGAAGTCCTTGAGGATCTTGTTCAGCGCGTGGCCGATGTGGATCGCGCCGTTGGCGTAGGGCGGACCGTCGTGCAGCACGAACAGCGGCGCGCCGTCGGCCTGGCGCCTGGCGCGCACCGCGCCATAGAGGCCCTTGTCGGACAGGGCCGCCCAGCCCTCCAGGATCTCGGGCTCCTTCTTGGGCAGGCCGGCGCGCATCGGGAACGGCGTGTCGGGAAGGAAAACGGTTTCGCGGTAGTCGCGGGCGGGCGCGGCGTCGTCGGCCATGGGAAGGCTATCCAGCTCTGGAATGTCGGAAGAAGGCGGGTGGAACCCGGCGCGCGCTGGAGGTCTCGTCCGGCGGCGTCACGCCGGGCGGATAATTCGCGCGATCTTCCGAACGGAACTCATGGTGCGACGGGATAGCAGAGCGGCCGCCGCCCGCAAAGGGGAGCCTGACACGGAAACGGCCGCTCCAGTCGCCTGGAACGGCCGTCTCGTCGTTCGATCGAGGAAGATCAGCCCAGCTTGGCCAGGTCTTCTTCGCTGATGTCGGCGCTGGAATAGACGTTCTGGACGTCGTCGTCCTCGTCCAGGCCGTCCAGCAGCTTCATCAGGGAGGCGACGGTGTCGCCGGTGACCTCGTTCAGCAGCTTGGGCTTCCAGACGATCTTGGTCGAGGAGGCTTCGCCGAACTTGGCTTCCAGGGCGGCCGAGACCTCGTTGAGGTCCTCGAAGGCGGTGTAGACGGTGTGGCCGCCGTCTTCGCCCATGTCGCTCTCGACGTCCTGGGCGCCGGCCTCGATGGCGGCTTCCATCATGTCGTCTTCGCTGGCCTTCGAGGCCGGATACTCGATCTGGCCCAGGCGGTCGAAGTTGAAGGTCACCGAGCCGGTGGCGCCCAGATTGCCGCCGTGCTTGGAGAACAGCGAGCGGACGTTGCTGGCCGCGCGGTTCTTGTTGTCGGTTAGCACCTCGACGATGACGCCGACGCCGCCCGGGCCCATGCCCTCATAGCGGATCTCGGCGTAGTCGGCCGCGTCGCCCATCTGCGACTTCTTGATGGCGCGCTCGATGACGTCCTTGGGCAGGCTTTCGGCCTTGGCGTTGTTCACGGCCAAGCGCAGGCGCGGGTTCATGGCCGGGTCGGGCAGACCGGTCTTGGCCGCCACGGTGATTTCACGCGACAGCTTGGAGAACAGCTTGGAGCGCGCGGCGTCGGCGCGGCCCTTGCGGTGCATGATGTTCTTGAATTTCGAGTGGCCGGCCATTCGGAGGCTCTTCTCTAGATGTGTGACATGAATGGGTTGGCGGCGCTTCTACCGCCTCAAGCCGCGTCTTGTCACCCCGGGGATGGAACTGACGGCCGCGCTCGACGGTTGAGGTTGCGCCGAGTTCCTTGATCGGGGGCGCGTCGGGCGCCGGCTCGGCCGGAGTATGCTTCATGCGGAAACTGATGCTCGCCGCCATCGGCGCGGCCCTGCTGGCGGCCGCGCCCGCCGCCATCGCCCAATCGCCTCAATCGTCGCCCCAGTCGCACCCGCCCGGCCACGGCGGCCAGGGTCCGGGCAATGGTCCCGGGCACGGAAACGGCCCGGGGCCTGGTCCGAGCAAGCCGACGCCCTCGCCCGGCCCCAATCGTCCGGGCGGTCCGGATTACGGCCACTGGGACAACCACTGGGGCGTGCGCCCGCCGGCCCCGCCGTCGCACTGGAAGAAGCACAACGGCTGGTACCGCCACGTGCGCGCCTGCCAGCAGCGCTATCGCAGCTACAATCCGCGCACCGACACCTACCGCGTGCGGCCCGGCGTCTATCGCCGGTGCGTGCTGTAGCCTGAGAACGGCGCGGAGCCCGCCGGCTCCGCGCCTCTTGGCTTCACGCCACCTTCAGTTCCACCACCACGTTGCCGCGGGTCGCCTTGGAATACGGGCAGACCTGGTGGGCCTTGTGCAGCAAGTCCTCGGCGACCGCGCGATCGACCGCGGGCGCGTTCAGCGTCAGGCGCACGCCGATGTGGAAGCTGACGTCGTCCTTGATCAGGTCGACCTCGCTGTCGAGGCTGTGCTCGCCCAGGGCGACGCTCTGGCCGCGCGCGACCAGGCCGAGCGCGCCGAGGAAACAGGCCGCGTAGCCGGCCGCGAACAGCTGCTCGGGATTGGTGCCTTCGCCGTTGCCGCCCAGCGACTTGGGATAGCCCAACTGCACGTCCAGATGACCGTCGTCGGTCTTGGCGGTTCCCTGGCGCCCGCCCACGGCGTGGGCCTTGGCGGTGTAGACGGTGGTGTCGGTCATGAGGGCTCCTCTGGCTGGCCTCGGATCGAGCTTGAGCCCCGGATCATGACGGATGCAAGCGGGAGTGGATTGTCGGAAGCCGCCGCGTGGACAGGGCGAGCGCTGCAATGATAAGGCGAGCCCGCATTCATCTGGGGCGAAGAATGAACACCTTCACGCGTATCCTCGGCGCCGCGTTTCTGGCCGCCGCGGCCCTCGCCGGACCAGCCGGCGCCCACGCCCAGCCGGCCGCCGCGCCGGCCAGCCCCGCCAAACCGGTCGCCGCCACGCCCGAGCAGATCGCTCAAGGCCGCCGCCTGATGCGGGCGATGAACCTCGAGGCGGGCGTCACCCGGACGCTGGACATGCTGATCGGCCAGACCCGCGAGCAGACCATCAGCCAGGTCAAGGACCTGCCGGTCGAGAAGCAGCGCCCCGTGATGGACGCCTTCGCCAGCGCCGTCGAAGCGCCCCGCACCCGCCTGACGCAAGGCGTCCTCGACGACCTGGCGGCCTACTACGCCACCCAGCTGTCGACAGCCGAGATCGGCGACCTCAGCACCTTCTACGAAACCCCGCTGGGCCAGAAGGCGGTGCTGACGCCCGACGCGATGACGCCCGAGGAGAACGAGCAACTGGGCGCCTACGCCCTGGAGCACCCGCAGTTCATGCGCGTCCTCCAGCTGGCGCCGGGCACCATGGAGACGACCCGGTCCTCGCTGCAGCGCCGCGGCCCGGTCTTCCGCGCCGCCTTCACCAAGAACTACTGCGCCAACCTGGGCAAGATCGGCATGACCAACACGTCATGCCCCAAGCCCGCAGCGAAGAAGAAGTAGAGCCGATGCGGACAGCGACTCACCTTGGCGGCGCCGTGCTGGCGATCATTCTGTCGACCGCCAGCGCCCTGGCGGACACGCCGCGACCGGGCCAACCGGCTTCGCCCCAGCAGGAGCGGCTGGACGCCGCTCGCCGGCTCGCCGAGGCTCGTCGCAAAACCTCGCCAGGCTCCTCCGACTGGCTGGCGGAAGAGCTCATAAACACCTACGAGCAGACTTGGGTCACGGACAAGACCGCGCCGGCGGACCAGCACGCCCGCCAGAAGCAGATCCTGGCCACGCTCACGGCCCAACCGCGCCAGCAGTTGCGCGAGACCGCCCAATCCACGCGCATCAAGGTCTATCTCGAGGCCGGCGACGCTGAACAGTTGGACCAGATCAGGATCTTCTTCGCCTCGCCGCTTGGTCTCAAGCTGGACAACCACGAGCGGCTTACCGCCGAGGAGAGCCAAGCGATCAACACCCAGCTGAAGCCGCTCGAGGCCCCCTTGATGCTGGTCATGATGGCGGAGATGCAGGTCTCGAACGCGGCGCTCACGGCGCAGAAAACCATTCGCCCGGCGCTCGGCAAGGCCTTCTGCGCGCAGGTGGCGGCCGAGAACCTCAGCAACACCACCTGCGCCGAAGGCAAGTTCTAGACCGCCGGCACCGACTGTTTCAGCCGGCCGCCGACGCGGATCGGCTCGACGCGCACCGCCAGACCGGTGCGGTCGTCGGTCTCGACGAACACGCCGCAGACCGTGGCCGGGCCGCTGGCGGGCTGGTAGCGGCCGCCGCTGATCTTGGTGGTGAAGCGCCGCAGGGGCTCTTCCTTCTGGTTGCCGATGACGCTGTCGTAGTCGGCGCAGGCGCCGGCGTCGGTCTGGTAGGCCGTGCCGCCGGGCAGGATCTGGCAGTCGGCGGTCGGCACGTGGGTGTGGGTGCCCACCACCAGGCTGGCGCGGCTGTCGCAATAATGGCCCATGGCCATCTTCTCGGACGTCGCCTCGCAGTGCATGTCGACGATCACGGCGTCGGCGACCTGACCCAGCGGAGCCTTGTCCAGCTCGCGGTCGGCGGCGGCGAAGGGGTCGTCCATGGCGTCCATGTGCACCCGGCCCAGCAGGTTGACGACGAACACCGTCTTTCCCGAATCCGTCTGGAACAGGTGGCTGCCCCGGCCCGGAGCATCGGACAGGATCGGGTAGTTGGCCGGACGGATCAGGCGCGGTTCGCGCACGATGTAGGTCAGGGCCTCGCGCTGGTCCCAGCTGTGGTTGCCCAGGGTCAGGCAGTCGGCCCCGGCGTCGAACAACTCACGAGCGGTGTTCTCGGTGATGCCGAAGCCGGCGGCGGCGTTCTCGGCGTTGATGATGACGAACTCGAGGCCCAGTTGGCGGCGGAGGCCCGGCAGGTGGTCGGCCAGGCCGTCGCGGCCCGACTTGCCGACGACGTCGCCGAAGAAAGCAAAACGCATGATCGATCAGTCCTTTCGGACCTCGATATACTCGTTTTCGGTCAGAATGGCGTCCAATCGTTGATCGTGCCGTTCGTCGGGCAGATTGCGGGTTTCCTGGCCGTGATAGGCCAGGCCCAGGACGAAGACGTCCTTGTGCTGGCGCAGGGCTTCCAGGGCCCGGTCGTAGTAGCCGCCCCCCTGCCCCAGGCGGCGGCCCTCGCGGTCGTAGCCGAGCAACGGCGCGACCACGAGATCGGGCTGGACGACCGGGTTTTCGGCGACGGGCGCGACCAGGCCGATGGCGTCGCGGGCCAGGGGCTCGCCCGGCGTCCAGGCGCGAAACACCATGCGGCCGCCCTTGCCGTGCGGATCGGCGCCCTCGACGCTGGGCAGGGCCAGGCTCCAGCCCTGCTCGGCGAGCCAGTCGGCCAGGGCGCGGGCCGAAACCTCGGATCCCAGGCCATGATAGACGGCGGCGACCTTGCCTTGCGGCCGCGGAAACCGCGCCGACAGCGCCTCGCGCCCGGCGTCGACCAGCATCCAGTCGGCTTCGGGGTGCTCGAGAGCCAGCTGTTTGCGGCGATTGCGCACAAAGACGCGCAGGGCGGACTTGGCGGCGGCGGGGTCGGCGATGGTCATGGCCGACTTCTAACGCGGGAATGGCGGGAGAGGTAAAGGGTGGCGGCGCCGCGAAGAACCGTGAAGACGTTTCAATCCACTCGAACCTGTTAGTTACAGGTGGGCCCCGTGTTCCCGCAGCCACGGCCACGGGAGGGAACAGGTCCCGATAGAGAGATTAAGGTCCCTGGGAATAGAAATCTTCGACGAGAGCCGCAGCACGACCCGCCACCGAACAAGATAGGGGTTCGGAGGCTCCGGCGATAGGCCCCTATTCCGAAATCGATGTCGCAGGCGCCCGAGCGCCGGCTTCGGCTTGCCGGCGGAAGTGATTCAGCACCCGCCGCTTGTTGGCGTGCACCGCCCATTGCGCCATCGGCGTCCAGTAGGTTGCCGGCGCCAGATCCAGGTCGTGGTGGGTGGCCAGGGTCAGGCGGCTGCGCCCGCCCGGCAGCGGCGTGATGGAGAAGCGCGCGTCCCGGGTGCGGAAGTAGCCGTTCATGTGCGGCGCGTTCACATGGTCGTAAGGGCTGAGCTCCTTCAGCGAAGGCGGGTCGCTGAGGACGATGAAGTCCAGCCGCTTCTCCGGCTCCCAGGCGGTGACGCGTTCGTAGGCCACGCCAGTCGAGAAGACGCCGCGACGGATCGCGCCGACGCCCTCGCCCTGGATCTCTCCCCGCATCGGATAGGCCAGCCCCCAGCGGAAGGGGGCGGCCGGCGCGCCGGGGATCGGCCCCATGTGGACCACGGAATCCCAGACGGCGGCTGGCGGCGCGGCGACCTCCACCGACTCCACGCTCTCGAAATCGGCGCGCGGCGGGGCCAGGGCCTCACCCGCCAGCAGCAGCGGCAGGACCGCGACGCTGGCGAGGGTCGTTCCCCGCCCCCGCCGCCCCAGCCCCGCAAGGGCCCGGCCGATCATCGCCCCGGCCAGGCCCATCGCCACGATCAGCGGTGTGGCCATCACCAGGCAGATCACGCCTTCGAACGCGAAGCCGACCAGCGCCAGGCCGCCCATCAGGAAAGCGAACACGGCCAGGCTGAACGTCCACCCCAGCGTCACCCGCTCGGGACGATTGGCGATGTAGCCGATGACGAGAGCGATCAGGAACGGCGAGCCCACGAACAGGGCGTACCCGTAGACGCCCAGGACCAGGGCCGAAAAAGCGACCACCAGCACGATCAGGCCCACGCCCGCCAGCAGGCCGAAAGCCGCCGTGCGAACGGCCAGGCGGTCGACAACCGCGACCTCGCCCTGGTGTTCCGGCCGGCCGGGCGCCACGGTCAGCCAGGCGATCACCAGCACCTGCAGCAGGGGCGTGAGGGCCAGCAGCGCGATCCAGGCCGATCCCCGCACGTCGCGGGCGCGCCGGAACGCCAGCATGACCAGCAGGATGTCCGCAACCAGCGTCACGACCAGGCCGAGGGGCAGCGCCGCGACGCCCAGGCTTTGCCGCTGCATCGCCGCGTCCATCACCAGGGCGCGGCCGGGATTGATCCAGATCCACCAGGGCGGAACGCCCGGCTCGCGCGCCCACCACACGATGGCCAACAGGACCAGATGCTGGGCCAGCAACACGGCGAGCGAGGCGAGCAGGTAGCGCGCCCGCGCGCCGGCGCCCCCGAAGGCGGATGAAGTCATTCTATGCTTCCCTCCAGTACGCGAAGGCCCAGTCGGAAAGCCACGACGCACAAGATAAATAGCTAATTGCTTAAATACTTATCGTCAAGCGATGCGTCCGCGGAGAGACCGTGGGACGGCCGCAGAGCGGTCGCGAGCAAGGATTGGGATTTGCGAGAATGCCCGCCGCGCCGGAGTCCGAGCGTGGCGGGCGACGAGACGAGCGGCCCCTCCCCGCCTCGTCGGCGGAGCGAAGGGCGAGCGCCCTACCCCGCCGCCAGCTTCTCGATGCGTTCGGCGGCGGCGTCGATGGCCTTGATGGCGCGGATTTCGACGCGGGTCTGCTCGTTCTGCAGGCGGGCCAGTTCCGACTGGTTGTGGGCCAGGCGCAGCTTCAGGTCCGACAGCTCGTCGGCCAGCAGCAGGGCGCCCATCAGGAACAGGCGCGTCTCGCCCAGCTGCCCGACCTCCTGGCTGACCTGGCGGACCTGGCGGTCGAACAGGCGCGCGATCTCGAGGAGGTGGGCCTCCTGGCCGTCTTCGCAGCCGACGGTGTAGGGCCGGCCGTTCACGTGGATGGTCAATTGCGCCATGGGCTCAGGCCTTCGCGGGCGGGTCGGGGTCGAAGGGCGGATCGTCCTCGTCGAACGGCGGCTCCAGATCGTCCTCGAGATCGTCGGGTGCCCCCTCCTCGTCGTCGTGGACGCCTTCGCCGATCAGGCTTTCGTCGCCCAGGGCGGCGCGGATCTCGGCGATGGCGCGGCCCAGGGCCTCGCTGGCCTGCTCGCCGGCCTGTTCCAAGGCGCGCTCGCGCACGCGGGCGGCTTCCAGGTCGGCGGCCAGCTGGGCGGCCTGCTCGACCACCGCGGCGTCGGCCGGTGCCGGCGGCGCCTCGAACAGGTCGCCCGAGGTCGGCTGGGCGGCAAGACGCGCATGCTCGGCCCGCTCGGCGGCGATTTTCTGCTCCAGGTTCGCGACGGCGCGTTCGAGCCGGCGCGCGGCCAGGTCGAGGGCGCTTCCTTCGCCCGGGGTCATCGGCAAGTTCCCATCATGCGGCGCAACATATAGATCGCCGCCGACTTCGCCAGCGGGCGTGACCACAATTGGGCGATGTTACCGGCGTCACAACAATAGCTAATCTGTTGTGAGCGTTCCTGGGCTTGACTTCGGCTCTCGCGACCGCGAAACCGCCTGCAAAATCAAGGAACGCCGCTCGCTTCCGAGCGGGTCCGATCGTGAGGAGAAAGACCACATGGCCCTTCGCGTCGCCATCAACGGCTTCGGCCGCATCGGCCGCCTCGTGCTGCGCTCCATCGCCGAGAACGGCCGCCGCGACATCGAGGTGGTGGCGATCAACGATCTGGGCCCGGTCGAGACCAACGCCCACCTGCTGCGCTACGACAGCGTGCACGGCCGCTTCCCCGGCGTCGTCACCTCGGGCGAGGACTGGATCGACGTCGGCACGGGCAAGATCAAGGTCACCGCGATCCGCAACCCCGAGGAACTGCCGCACGGCGACCTCGGCGTCGACATCGCCTTCGAGTGCACCGGCATCTTCACCGCCAAGGACAAGGCCGCCCTGCACCTGAAGGCCGGCGCCAAGCGCGTGCTGGTCTCGGCTCCCGCCGACGGCGCCGACAAGACCATCGTCTACAAGGTCAACCACGAGACCCTGACCGCCGACGACATCATCGTCTCGAACGGCTCGTGCACCACCAACGCCCTGGCCCCGGTGGCCAAGGTCCTGCACGACCTGGTCGGCATCGAGCGTGGCTACATGACCACGATCCACAGCTACACCGGCGACCAGCCGACGCTGGACACCATGCACAAGGACCTCTACCGCGCCCGCGCCGCGGCCCTGAGCATGATCCCGACCTCGACCGGCGCCGCCAAGGCCCTGGGCCTGGTGCTGCCGGAACTGAAGGGCAAGCTCGACGGCTCGTCGATCCGCGTCCCGACCCCGAACGTCTCGGTCATCGACCTGAAGGTCGTGCCCTCGCGCGACACCACCGTCGACGAGGTCAACGCCGCTCTGCAGGCCGCCGCCGACGGCGCCATGAAGGGCGTGCTGTTCACCACCACCGAGCCGCTGGTCTCGTCGGACCTCAACCATATCGCCGCCAGCTCGACGGCCGCTCTGCCCCAGACCCAGGTCATCGAGGGCAAGCTGGTCCGCGTGCTCAGCTGGTACGACAACGAGTGGGGCTTCGCGACCCGCATGAGCGACACCGCTCTGGAAATGGCGAAGTTCCTCTAAGCAGCCGACCCAACCCCCGCCCTTCCAAGGGCGGGGGTTTTGCTTGGCCCGCCGGCAAAGGACCTAGATGACGACCCTGTCCACAGAACCACTCGTCCGGGCGCATCCGATCGCCCGCCTGTGGACCTGGATCGTCTCGTTCGTTCTGTATCTTACGGCCCTGCCCGTCGCGCTGGGCGGCGCCATGACGGTGACCCATTGGGAGGCCCGCGCCGCGCGCAAGGAAGCGCTGCTGGCCGAACCTCCTCTGCTGGACGTTCCCCTGCTTCAGAGCAACGCGGCCGTGATGGCCGCGGTCGTGGGCTGGCTGGCGGCCCTGGGCCTTCACTTCTACGCCTCGCGCCGTCGGCGCATGCATCTCGCTCACGTGGTGGTTCCCGCCGCGATGTTCCTGTTGTCCATGGTGGCCGGCTTCTGCGTTACGACGGCCGGCGCTACTCGCTAGATGGAAAATCCATGACCTTCCGCACCCTCGACACCGCCGATCTCGCCGGCAAGCGCGCCCTGGTCCGGGTGGACTTCAACGTGCCCGTCGACGGCGGCCGGATCACGGACGACACCCGCCTGCGCGCGGCCCTGCCGACCATCGCCTTCCTGTCCAAGGCCGGCGCCAAGGTGGTGCTGCTGGCCCACTTCGACCGCCCCAAGGGCAAGGTCGTGCCGGAGATGAGCCTCTCCTTCGTCGCCGAGCCGCTGAGCAAGCTGCTTGAGCAGCCGGTGGCCTTCGCCAGCGACGCCATCGGTCCCGAGGCCGCCAAGGTCGTAGACGGCCTGGAGAACGGCGGCGTCGCCCTGCTGGAGAACGTCCGCTTCCACGCCGGCGAAGAGAAGAACGATCCCGAGTTCGCCAAGGCCCTGGCCGCTAACGGCGACGTCTATGTCAACGACGCCTTCAGCGCCGCCCACCGCGCCCACGCCTCGACCGAGGGCCTGGCCAAGCTGCTGCCGGCCTATCCGGGCCTGGCCATGCAGCGCGAGCTGGAAGCCCTGGACGCCGCCCTGGGCAACCCGAAGAAGCCGGTGATCGGCATCGTCGGCGGCTCGAAGGTCTCGACCAAGCTCGACCTGCTCAACAACCTGGTCGCCAAGCTGGACCGCCTGGCCATCGGCGGCGGCATGGCCAACACCTTCCTCTTCGCCCAGGGCCACGACGTCGGCGGCTCGCTCTGCGAAAAGGACCTGGCCGACACCGCCCGCGAGATCATCGCCAAGGCCGAGACGGCCGGCTGCGAACTGCTGCTGCCGGTCGACGTGGTGGTGGCCAAGAAGGTCGCCCCGGGCGTCGAGACCGCCGTGCGCGGCCTTGGCGAAGTGCAGTCCGACGACCTGATCCTCGACGCCGGCCCGGAGAGCGCCAAGCGCCTGCTGGCGGCCATGGATCAAAGCGTCACCTTGATCTGGAACGGCCCGTTGGGCGTTTTCGAGGTGCAACCGTTCGATGAAGCGACCGTTTCGGCGGCGAAACACGCGGCGGAACTGGCTAAATCGGGTAAGATCGTGGCGGTTGCAGGCGGCGGTGATACTGTCGCTGCGCTCAACCACGCGGGCGTGTCGGCCGACTTCACCTTCGTTTCGACGGCGGGCGGCGCGTTCCTGGAATGGATGGAGGGCAAGACGCTTCCGGGCGTCGCGGCCCTGGAGGCCTAAAGGGAGGACCTTCTCCGGCCAGCCGAACGGCGCCGGACCTCAGCAAAGTCGGAACGCCCCGCCCCGAGCCTTTCGGGTCCGGGGCTTCCGCTCTCGGATCACCGGACGAGGAACCGGCTCCGGGAACCCTGGGCAAAGAGCGCAAAAGCGCCGCGCCCCAAAAACAAGAACCAACCCAACGACTTCAAGCTTGCAGGAGAAAGACCACGTGGCGAGGATCACGCTTAGGCAGTTGCTGGACCATGCGGCGGAGCATGAGTACGGCCTGCCCGCCTTCAACATCAACAACATGGAACAGGGCCTGGCCATCATGGAGGCCGCCGACGCGGTCGACAGCCCGGTCATCATCCAGGCGTCGCGCGGGGCGCGCAACTACGCCAACGACATCATCCTGACCCGCCTGATCGACGGCCTGGTCGAGCTCTATCCCCACATCCCGGTGTGCATGCACCAGGACCACGGCAACGGCCCGGCGACCTGCGCCACGGCGATCCAGTACGGCTTCACCTCGGTGATGATGGACGGCTCGCTGATGGAGGACGCCAAGACCCCGGCCTCCTACGAGTACAACGTCGACGTCACCCGCAAGGTGGTCCAGATGGCCCACAGCTGCGGCGTCTCGGTCGAGGGCGAACTGGGCGTGCTGGGCTCGCTGGAAACCGGCATGGGCGAGGCCGAGGACGGCCACGGCTTCGAGGGCAAGCTGTCGCATGACGAGCTGCTGACCGATCCTGACCAGGCGGTCGACTTCGTGCAGGCCACGGGCGTCGACGCTCTGGCCATCGCCATGGGCACCAGCCACGGCGCCTACAAGTTCACGCGCAAGCCGGACGGCGACGTCCTGGCCATGAACGTGATCGAGGAAATCCACCGCCGCCTGCCCAACACCCACCTGGTGATGCACGGCTCGTCCAGCGTTCCGCAGGACCTGCAGGACATCATCAACGCCTATGGCGGCGAGATGCCCCAGACCTGGGGCGTGCCGGTCGAAGAGATCCAGCGCGGCATCAAGCACGGCGTGCGCAAGATCAACGTCGACACCGACAACCGGATGGCCATCACCGGCGCCATCCGCAAGCTGCTGATCGAGAAGCCGCACGAGTTCGACCCGCGCGCCTATCTGAAGCCGGCCAAGGAAGCCATGCGCAAGGTCTGCCAGGCCCGCTTCACCGAGTTCGGCTCGGCCGGCCACGCCAGCAAGATCAAGGCGATCTCGACCGCGGTCATGGCCAAGCGCTACGCCGCCGGCGAGCTGGACGCCAAGTTCGGCGCTCCGGCCGGCAAGGCCGCCGCCGAGTAAGGCTCGCCGCCTTCAGGCAGCTACAGAGGCCCTTCCGGTTCGCCGGGAGGGCCTTTTGCTTTGGTGGGTGATCAGGCGGCCAGGCGGTTGATCGCCGCCCCGGCCGCGCCGCACAGCAGCACGCCGCCGGTGTACCACAGGCCCACGAAGACGAAGGTCGAGTGCGGGCAGTGCAGGCCGTAGAGGCTGGCGGCCACGCCGCCGGCGAAGATACCGGCGGCGAAGCCGGCCAGGACCGGCCGCTCGCAGTCGGTCGCCCGCAGCGCCGTCAGGCTGAGCAGCAGGGTCGGCAGGGCCATGACGACGATGTTGAAGAAGCAGGCCGTCACCGAGGCGGGCCGGAACAGGCGCGCCAGACTGTCCGGATCCAGGCGCAGGACCTCGGTCACGCCGCCGACCAGGAACACCAGGGCCGCGGCCGCGGCCACCAGCACGGCGGTCGGCGCCGGCGGACCCCGGCGCAGCAGGCGCGCCAGACCGTCGAACCCGGCCGCGCCCAGCGAGGCGGTGAAGACCAACTTCAGCCAGAAAAACGGGTGCTCCGGCGCGGTGTCGATGTCGGGCCGCAGGTCGAGCCAGAAGAACACCAGCAGCAGGGCCGCCAGCCCGCCGGCGACGCCGATCTCGACCAGCCGCCAGGCCGGGCGCGCATCTCGCGGGCCACGGCCGGTCGAGCGTCGCGATACGCGGCGCGCCAGGGCCGAGAAGCCCTCATGATAGGTCGCGTCGTCGAAAGCCAACCGGCCGTTCCCCCGCAGCGATTATCGTCGCCGTCGTCCCCTGACGGCGCGCTTTTGAGATGCGATCTCATAAGCCGGGGCGAATGCGTAAAGACTGGGCAGCGGAAGTCAATACCGGCGTTCTCCGACTCCTGTGGAGCGGTTGTGGACGCTCTTCATTCGCGCATGGCGACGCTTTCGGCGCCCGCCCTTCAGGCCGCGCGTTTCGCTCCGATCACGGATCTTCCCGTCGCCCGGCGATCGGCGAGAAGCGCCAGGACGCCGCCCAGGCCGTAGCAGACCAGGTCGCTCGGATCGAACACCCCGCCAAACACCACGCGGGCCAGGGCGTTGCCCTGCAGTCCGACCAGGGCCAGGACGTGCGCCGCCTGGCCAAGCTCGATGGCCACGCCCAGGCCGAAGGCGCAGGCCGCGGCGCTCGTCGCATTCAACGGGGTTATGCCGCGAAGGCCGAAATGGACCATGGCCACGGCCAGCACGTCGCCCAGATAGGGCCGCACGAAACGGTCGCGCCACCACAGGGCGATGGCGACCTCGACCGCGAACAGGCCGATGGCGACAACCAGATGACCCAACCGAATCCGCATGCCCCTCCCCGTCTCGAGAACGAGGAGGAAGCCGCGTTGGGGCGCTCAGTGCAAGGTGGGCCGAACCGGCGAACGCCGCCACAGCTGGGCGGTCAGGGCGTTGGCCACGCCCAGCCAGCCGAGGTCGGGCGACGAGGCGCCGCCGACCTTGCGGGCCTCGACGGCGTAGGCGGCCGAGGCGCCCAGCGAGGCGGTGGCCACGGCCAGCTGGCCGCCGCCCCGCTTCGTGCCGAACGCCAGCCACAGGGCGTTGAAGCCCTGGGTCAGGCTCCACAGGGTAAGCGCGCGGGTGCGGGCGGGGCTGGACGGCGCGTTCCAGGTGCGCAGGCCCGACAGGGTCATGGCGATGAACAGCGGCGGCAGCAGCAGGCTGGTCAGAGGCTTGGGCTGGTGGGCGACGGGCTCGTGCATCTCGGCGTAGCCGACCGCGTATTCCTCGTCGTCGATCACCCGCTCGTGGCGTCGGCCCATCAGCGTCGCGGCCAGCAGCGCCCCGCCGGCCAGGGCCAGGCCTATGGCCAGTTGCGCGCCGGCGCTGTTTCCGCTGGTGTCCGGCTGGAACGCTTCGCGGCCGGCCAGGGTGCGATGGGCGTACGGCTTGCCGGTGGTGATGCGCATGACGGACTCCTCGATAACTTGGAACCGTAAACCGCTCAGCTTTCGGCTTGGTTCCAGATGACCCGCGCCCCCACGACTCCCATCCTGCTACGTCCCGCTCGCGCCGTCGAGGTCGAGACGATCCGTGCGCTGGAGCGCGCCTCGGCACAGCGCTTCGTCGGCCTGATGGACGCCATCGCCGCCGACGAGCCGACGCCTGCGGCGGTGCTGGTCCGGCGCATGGCCGAGGACGGCCTGCTGGTCGCCGAGGCGGACGGGGTCATCGCCGGCTTCGTGATGTTCCGGCCGTTGGAGGACGGGCTCTATGTGGAGCAGCTAGACGTCCTGCCCGCCTTCGCCGGCCGCCGGATCGGCGCGGCCCTGCTGGACGCCGTCGCCGCGCGGACGGAGGGCGGCCTCGTCCTGTCGACCTTCCGCGACGTGCCCTGGAACGCGCCCTACTACGCGCGGCTGGGGTTCGTGGAGGTCCGCGCGCTGACGCCGGGCATGGCGGCGATCAGGGCCGAGCATCTGGCGCGGGGGCTGGACGAGGCGGCGCGGGTGTTCATGGCGCGCAAGCTGTAACCCTCTCCCAAAGGGAGAGGGAGGGGCCCGCGCGTAGCGTGGGAGGGTGAGGGGTTACAGTGGTGGACGTCGTGCCGGCACGCCGTCTTCGGTCCCTAACCCCTCATCCGGCGCTGACGCGCCACCTTCTCCCTATGGGAGAAGGAAAAACCTACCGCGGCAGCAGCGAGATCGCCGTGCTGGCCACGGTGCTGACCGGCAGGGCCTTGAGGTCGGGCGAGCGGATCACCGCCACGTGGCCGCGCGGGCCGCACAGAGCCGGGTCCGAGGCGTCGGAGAACAGGGCGATGGTCGGCGCGCCGGCCGCCGCCAGCAGGTGGGTCGGGCCGGTGTCGTTGCCGACCACCAGCGCGGCCTTGGCGCCGAGCACCGCCAGCTGGGCGAAGTCGGTGCGGCCGGTGAGGTCGCGGGCCTGGCCGGCCGCCTTCTGGATCTGGCGGGCCATGGCGCTTTCCTGCGGCCCGCCGATGATGACGATGTCGAGGCCCTTGGACTTCAGCAGCGCCGCCAGCTGGGCGTAGCTCTCGACCGGCCAGCGCTTCTCGGGCCGGTGGGCCGAGCCGCCGGGCACCAGCAGCACATAGGGCTTGGGCGCCACGGCCCCGGCCACCGGCCGGGCGTCCTTGTGCTTGCGCAGGATCCACGACAGGTCCGGCGGCGGGGCGCTGCCCGGCTCGATCGGCGCGTCGGGCCAGATACCGGCCTGGCGCAGCTGGTCGGCGTGCCGCTCCAGGGTGTGCATGTGATAGCGGGCGCGGCCGCGCTGGGGCAGGCTGGCGCCCTTGGCGATGCCCGACCATTGCGGCGGGAACGGCCGCAGGGCCTGGAAGTACCAGCCGGTGCGGCTGTTGGTCTGCAGGTCGTAGACGCGGTCGTACTTGGCCTTGCGGATGCGGCCCAGCATCTTGAAGAGGTCGCCGGCGTCGGACGGACGGCCGTCCACCTCGACGGCGTTGAAATAGGGCGACAGGCGCGCCAGGGCTTCGAACGGCGGGGTGGTCAGCAGGGTGATCTTGGCGCGCGGGTGAGCCTCGCGGATCTTCTTCATCGCCGCCAGGGCCAGGACGAAATCGCCCAGCGCGCCCAGCTTGATGACCAGGACCTTCTTGATCTCCTTGCTCAACCCTTCGACTCCGAAACTCTCGCACCGGCCCTATGGGCCGCGATCACGCGCGCATAGACCTTAAGGGTCGCCTCGACCATGGCGTCCACAGAATACAACCGGCGGGCTCGGGTGCGGGCGGCCTGGCCCATGGCCTGGCGTCCGGCCGCGCCCGCCTCGCAGGCGTCGTTCAGGGCCTTGGCCCAGGCCTCGACGTCGCCGGGCGCGGCCAGCCAGCCGGTCTCGCCGGGGACCACCGTCTCGCGCGCCGCGCCATGGTCGGCGGCGATCACCGGACGGCCCATGACCTGGGGCTCGACCGCCGTGCGGCCGAAGGCCTCCGGCTCCAGCGACGGAGCGATGGCCAGATCGGCCAGCAGGTAGGCGGCCGGCATGTCGTCGCAGTGGCCCACCAGCTTGACGCTGTCTTCCAGGCCGGCCTGGGCGATCATGTGCTCAAGCTCGGCGCGATAGCCCTTGCGGCCCTGGTCGTCGCCGGCCAGCAGCAGCAGGATCCGGGAGTCGCCCAGGGCCTTCAGCCGGGCCAGCGCCTGGATCGCCAGCCCCTGCCCCTTCCAGCGGGTCAGCCGGCCTGCCAGCAGCACCTTCAGGCGTCGCTCGTCGGGGGCCACGCCCCAGGCCTGGCGAAGGGCCTCGACCCGGTCGGCCGAGACGAAGCTGGGCTCGAAGCGCGAGAGGTCCACCCCGCGCGGAATGGCGACCACCCTGTCGGGATCGATACCGTGCTCGGCGATGACGTGGGCGCGGGTGTATTCGGAATTGGCGATCACCAGGTCGCCCTTGGTCATCACCGCGTTGTACCAGCGCTTGAGGCTGGACTTGGCGTTGTAGACCCCGTGATAGGTGGCCACGAACGGCGCCTTGGTCGCCTGCGCCGCCCACAGGGCCGAGAAGGCCGGGGCGCGCGAGCGGGCGTGGACCAGGGTCACCTTCTCGCGGCGGATCAGGTCGATCAGGCGGGCGGCGTTGCCCAGCATCACCAGCGGGTTCTTCGACTGGGCCGGCATCTGGGCCAGGCGACCGCCGTCGGCCTCCAGCCGCGCGGCCATGCGGCCGCCGCGCGTGGCGACCAGGGCCTTGCCGCCCAGGGCGACCACGCCATGGGCCACGTCGATCGTGGTCTGCTCGGCGCCGCCGGTCTCCAGTTCCGGAGTCACCTGCAGCAGGGTGAAATCATCGGGAAGGATGGACACGCCGCGCTCTGAAGAGGTTAGGAGAAGCTAGTTAGCGAAACGAACAAGGCCGCGCCATGACCGAAGTCCGCGATTTCCATCCGCGCGAGGAAAATCAGCGTCTCGCGTACCGCCAGGTGGACGGCGAAGGCCCCACGGTGGTCTGGCTCGGCGGTTTTCACTCCGACATGACCGGAACCAAGGCCCAGGTTCTGGCCGAACAGGCCCTGGCGACGGGCGGAGCCTATCTGCGCTTCGACTATTTCGGCCACGGCGAATCATCGGGCGCGTTCAAGGACGGCACGATCAGCCGCTGGCGCGCCGACGCCCTGGCGGTGATCGACGCGTTGACCGAGGGTCCGCTGGTGCTGGTCGGCTCGTCGATGGGCGGCTGGCTGGCCTGCCTGGCCGCCATCGCCCGGCCCGAGCGGGTGAAAGCCCTGGTGCTGGTCGCCCCCGCGCCCGACTTCACCGAAAAGCTGATGGGGCCCGAGCTTTCGGACGAGGCCAAGGCGGCGATCGAGCGCGACGGCTTCTGGGTTCGTCCCTCCGAATATGACGACGACGGCTACGCCATCACCCGCGACCTGCTGGAGGACGGCGGCCGCTGGTCGATCCTGCCCGGCCCCGTGCCGATCGACGTTCCGGTGCGCGTGCTGCAGGGCGGCCAGGACGACGCCGTGCCCTGGACCCACGCCCTGGAGCTGGCCAACGGCCTGACCAGCCAGGACGTCGTCTTCTCGCTGATCAAGGACGGCGACCACCGCCTGTCGCGCCCGCAGGACCTGGAACGCCTGACCGCCGCCGTCGCCGAAGCCCGTGTGCTGGCCACGCCGGTCGACGACGACCCGGTCGCCCGCCGCCTCGCCCGCGCCGCCCGCGCGCGTTCGGCGGGACAGGCCCCGACGGCCGCTTGGGCCGCGGCGGACCTGGGGGACGAGGAGGAGTAGAGACCTTCTCGCCCGGTCAAAACAAACGTCAGGCGTCATCGATCCCGATTGACTCACCCAAGGTTGCATATCATCGTTCTTTGAAATCCATGTGAAGGCCTTGCCGCCTTTGCTGGACTGGAAGGCCGAGCAGCCGGGGGGCATGCCTATGGGTCTGACGACGAACAACGGCCTGGCGCCGTTCATCCTGGCGCTGCTTTTCGCCTGCATCGCGCCGGCGACCTTCATCTATCTGCGCCATCAGGTGCGCCTTCAGAGGCTGCGGATTCTCGACCAATTCCAGACGACGTTCGAGCAGGGCGGCCGGCGGCGATCTGGGCCTTCCGAGGAGACGGAGCGTCCCGCCGACAAAGGAGCCGAACCGAGCCGGACAGCGGGCCCCATAGACGGCTACGTCACGTCTCTCGAGTACACGCGGGAAAAATATCTCGAAGACCTGAGCGACGCTCAGGCCACCATCATCAAGAACAAGCAGCATATCGCCTGGCTGCGCGTCGCAAGCAGCTGGCGCCTCATGGCCGCCGCGGCGCCCTTCGCCCTGCTTTCCACCTTCGGCTTCTACCTTCTGCTCTGCTGTCTGGGCACGGCCTCGTGGGACGTCCTGCTGGAAAAGCCGTGGCGCCCCGTCCTGCTCGTCGGCGGCCTGCGCCATCCCGACGAGGCCTATGTCGGCGAGGTGCTGACCGTGGCCGCCTTCGCCTTTCTGGGCGCGTACCTTTTCGCGCTCAACACCCTGGTCAGGGCGGTGGCCACGTTCGACCTCTCGCCGCTCACCTTCACGCGCCTGTGCGTGCATGTCGTGATCGGGGTCGCCGGCGCGATCACGCTCTTCCGGGCCTTCCCCGACCTGATCACGATGCTCCCGCCTCTGGAGAATGTTCCGATCGTCAACACGCTCGACGCCGACGGACTGCCGTTCACCTGGTACGCCGCCGCCTTCATTCTCGGGCTGCTGCCCGATCTGGCGGTCAACGAGCTGATCAGCAGGTTTCAGAACCTGCAAGGCTCCAAGATCAGGGACAACAGCCTTCTGGCCTCGACCAAGTCGATCTCGCCGGAGGTGATCGACGGAATAGACTTCTTCATCCGCTTTCGGCTGCAGCAGGCCGACATCTACGAGGTCCAACACCTGGCGGTCGCCAATCCCATCATGCTGTTCGTCGAGACCCCCTACGGCATCTATCAGTGCATAGACTGGGTCGCCCAGGCGCAGCTGTGCACCGTCGTCGGTCCGGAGCGCTTCCTGGCGCTGAGAAGCTTCAACATACGCACCGTCTTCGATGTGGAGCGCGCGATCCTTGGGGAGAAAACGACATCGCAGTTGCGCCGACTGGTCGGCGCTCTGATGTTCACCATTCCGCCCGAGCAGCCCAAACGCGCCTGGCGCTTCTGGGATCTGAGGAAAGCCACCAATCCCGGTCTCGTAGGCTCGACCGAGTTCGGCGACTACGTGGCGCAGTTGCTGGGTGAGATCCCGACCGACCACCGAGGCCGGCCGATGCCCGACTCACCCGATCAGACGCTCATCCATTTCGCCAACATCGTCCTGGATGACCTGCATGTGCACCGGCTGCGCGACATCTGGCTGCTGATCGAGAGCCGCTTGAAGCGAAGCGGCAGGTTGCTGCCGGACTCGATCACCTAAGCTCCCTACCCTTTCAAGATCGCCGCCAGGCCTTCGCGATAGGTCGGATACTTCGGCCGCCAGCCGAGCTCGGCCTTGGCCAGGGCGTTCGAGACGCGCTTGTTCTCGGCGTAGAAGCGGCGGGTGGCCGGCGACAGGCCCAGGGCGTTGAACGGCAGGTCCGGCGGGACCGGGACGCCCAACAGCAGGGCGGCATGCTCCATGACGTCCTGCGGCGGGGCCGGCTCGTCGTCGCAGAGATTGTAGACGGCGCCGGCGCGGGGGCGCTCCAGCGAGGCCAGCAGGCCCGAGACGATGTCGTCGCGATGGATGCGGCTGAATACCTGGCCCGGCTTGACGATGCGGCGGCCCTCGCCGGCCTTCAGGCGGTCGAAGGCGCTGCGGCCCGGGCCGTAGATCCCCGGCAGGCGGAAGGTCACGACCGTCAGCCCCATGCCCCGGCAAACCTGGCGCCAGTCGCGCTCGGCGCCCACGCGGCGCGCGCCCTCGACCGACTGGGCCTTCAGCGGGCTCGATTCGAACACCCAGCGGCCGTCGAAGTCGCCATAGACGCCGGTGGTGGAGAGATAGCCGATCCAGTCGGGGAAGGCCTCGGCCGCCGCCAGGGCGGGAATCACCGCCTCCAGGGCCGGGCAGCCCTCGCCGGTCGGCGGCGAGGTGACCAGCACGGCGTTGACGCCGCGCATGGCCTCGACCATCGCGGCCTTGTCGTCGGGGTCCACCGCCGCGAAGCCCTGGGCCTCCACCGCCGCCCGCGCCTCGGGCGTTCGGCCCGTCGCGGTCACCGACCAGCCTTGCGCGGCCAGAGATTCGGCGAAAGCGGCGCCGACGAAGCCCAATCCGAACACGAAGAGACGCAAACCCAGGCCCCGACCTCAAATCCAAGGGTCCAATGAGCCGCTCAAACGGCCGGTTCCGCAAGTGCGACATTCATCCCCATGAAGTTGGCCAACAGTGCTTGCCAAGCCCGGATCGCTCTGCCATAAGCCGCCTCCTCGTCGCGGGGCGCTGTTTTCAGCCTCTTCGATGCGGGCGTAGCTCAGTGGTAGAGCGCCACCTTGCCAAGGTGGATGTCGAGAGTTCGAATCTCTTCGCCCGCTCCATTCG
>NZ_JBWKNI010000010.1:176760-208309 GCF_059415485.1 Caulobacter sp. GW821-FHT10C03
TGCGGGCGTAGCTCAGTGGTAGAGCGCCACCTTGCCAAGGTGGATGTCGAGAGTTCGAATCTCTTCGCCCGCTCCATTCCCTCCTTCTCGGGGGTCGTGGACAGAGACAAGAAAATCGGTGCGCGGGCGTAGCTCAGTGGTAGAGCGCCACCTTGCCAAGGTGGATGTCGAGAGTTCGAATCTCTTCGCCCGCTCCATTTTCTTCTCTTCTTTTCCTTCCTGCGAAATGATCAGAAAGCTTCGGCTTGGCCGTTTGGCCGCGCCCGACGACATGATCTAACCTCCCCCGAGTTCATTCCGGGGAGCGTTCATGCGCCATCATCTTCTCCGTCTCGCCGCCGGCGCGGCCCTGTCGGCCGTGTTGCTGGCCGGACCGGTCCAGGCGGCCCAGGTCAGCGCCTCGACGCGTCTTACCGAAGCCGTGAAGGCCTATGAGTCGGTCTCGGCGGTGGACGACGACGAGAGCGCCACCGACGCCTCGCGCTGGCGGTTTCCGCCGGTCGACCCCAAGGCCGACGCCGAGCGCAAAGCCCGCTACGAGAAGGCCAAGGCCCTGCTGGGCGAGGTCGATGCGGCCGGCCTGACCGACGACGAGAAGCTGACCCGCCAGATCCTGGCCTGGAGCCTGGACGACAAGCTCACCGGCCTGTCCTTCGACGAAAGCCGCATGCCGTTCAGCAGCGACGGCGGCTTCGATGTCTCCCTGCTCTATCGCGCCAACGGCATGCGCCTGAAGGACGAGGCCGAGGCGAAGAAGTGGATCACCCTGCTGGCCCAGAGCCCGGAGTGGTACGCCGCCAACATCGCCGAGGCCCGTCGCGGGATCGCCACCGGCTTCGTCCACGCCCGCTCGACCGCCGAGTCGGTGCTGGACCGCGCCCAGCGCACGGCCGCCACGCCGCTGGCCGAGGATCCGCTGCTGGCGCCGCTGCGCGCCCTGCCCGCCAACGTGCCGGCCGATCGCAAGGCCGCCCTGATCGCCGAGGGCGAGGCGGTGCTGAAGGCCAAGGTCGCCCCGGCCCGCGCCAGCTTCGTCGCCTTCATGCAGGACGAGTACGTGCCACACGCCGCCAGGAGCCTGGCGGCCTCCGACCTGCCCGACGGCAAGCGCTACTACGCCTTCCTGGTCAAGCGCTACACCACCACCGACATGACCCCCGACCAGGTGCACGAGATCGGCCAGGCCGAGGTGCGCCGCATCCGCGCGCGGATGGAGACGGTGATGAAGCAGGCCGGCTTCGACGGCGACCTGCCGGCCTTCCTGGCCTATCTGCGCAAGGACCCAAAGTTCTATGCGACGAGCCGCCAGCAGCTGCTGGAGAAGGCCAGCGAGATCGCCAAGCGCGCCGACGACCAGCTGCCGGCCCACTTCGGAACCTTGCCGCGCCTGACCTACGGCGTGCGGCCGGTGCCGGCCAGCATCGAGAAGGGCTACACCACCGGCCGCTATTTCGGCGGCGATCCCAAGGCCGGCCGCGCCGGCGGGCTGATGATCAACACCTCCGAACTCGACCAGCGGGCGCTCTACGAGCTGCCGGCCCTGGTGCTGCACGAGGGCGCGCCGGGCCACCACGTCCAGACCTCGCTGGCCCAGGAGCAGGCCGGCCCCGAGTTCCGCAAGAACCTCTATTTCAGCGCCTTCGGCGAGGGCTGGGGGCTCTATTCGGAATGGCTGGGCGAGGAGATGGGAATCTATCGCGACCCCTACGAGCTGTTCGGCCGCCTGTCCTACGAGATGTGGCGCGCCTGCCGGCTGGTCGCCGACACCGGCATCCACGCCAAGGGCTGGAGCCTGGACCAGGCCCGCGCCTGCTTCACCGACAACACCGCCCTGTCGCCGACCAATATCGAGGTCGAACTGAAGCGCTACGTCTCCTGGCCGGGGCAGGCCCTGTCGTACAAGATCGGCGAGCTGAAGATCCTGGAGCTGCGCAAGCGGGCCGAGGACCAGCTGGGTCCGAAGTTCGACGAGCGGGCCTTCCACGACCTGGTGCTGCTGGGCGGCTCGACGCCGCTGGCGGTGCTGGACGCCCGCACCGACGCCTGGATCGCCGAGCGTAAAAAGAAGTCGTAAGCGTCACAACGCCCCGGGGTTGACCGCATCGTCGCCCCGGGCCGAACCTCCCCGCCCAACAGAAAAGGGAGGTTTCATGTCCTACGCCTCGAAGTTCGTGATCGGCGGCGCCCTGCTGCTGGCCCTGGCGGCCTGCTCCGACCCGAAGGCCGCCAAGACGCAAACGCCGCCGCCGGCCGGTGAAACCTCCGCCGCCGCGCCCGCCCCGGCCAAGCCGCCCGCCGACCTGCCGGCCGGGGAATACAAGCTGGACAAGTCGCACGCCGACCTGTCGTTCAAACTCAGCCACCTGGGCTTCTCCTGGTACACGGCCCGCTTCACCGACTTCGACGTCAAGCTGAATCTCGATCCCAAGGCGCCGGCCGCCGCCAGCGTCGAGGCCAGCATCAAGACCAGCTCCCTGACCCTCCCCGCCCCGCCGCCCGGCTTCACCGACGAACTGCTCGGCGCCGAATGGCTGGACGCGGCCAAGTACCCGGCCATCACCTTCCGCTCGACCAAGGTCGAGACCACCGGCCCCGACACCGCCGACGTCAGCGGCAACCTCACCCTGCACGGTGTGACCAAGCCGGTGACCCTGAAGGCCAAGTTCAACGGCGGCTACGCCGGCTTCCCGCCGATGGACCCCAACGCCCGCATCGGCTTCTCGCTGAGCGGCAGCTTCAAGCGTTCGGACTTCGGCGTCAGCTACGGCGTGCCCAAGCCCGGCTCGACCATGGGCGTCGGCGACGAGGTCACGGTCGCCATCGAGGCCGAACTGCTGAAGCCCAACCCGCCGGCGGCGAGCGCCCCGGCCGCGCCCGCCAATCCTTGAATCGGGCGTCGATCCCCGTCGGCCGACGGGGATCGACCACCGTCCGGGCGAATACAATCAGTGGTTTAAATTCCGACTAGACGCGCGAAATAGGAAAGTTATCCTACAGGAGGAATATCAGCCTAGGCTGATGCTCATGGGCGTCACTGGGGGCGCCGCTCTTGAGGGACCGCCATGCTCGCTCAAATCCTGGAGGAGGCCTGGGCGATCTCGCCCGATCCGCGTCGCGACCGTCTCGCCGCGGCCTTCGTCACCCACGCCGTGGCCCTGGCCACCGGCGTCGCGCCCGCCGACATCGTTTCGGACAAGCGCGCGTCCAAGACCGCTGCTCGCGCGCGGCAGATCGCCATCTACCTGGCCCACGTGATCTTCCACTGGCCGCTGGCCCGGGTGGCCTTCGCCTTCGGCCGCGACCGCACCACCTGCGCCCACGCCTGCCATCGCATCGAGGACATGCGCGAGGACCGGGTGTTCGACGCCCGCATGAGCGCTCTGGAGGCCTGCGTACGCCAGGCGCCCGAGACCATTCCGGATCTAACCGGCATGATGTTCGCCAACGCCGCGGGGATCGATCGATGAGCGCCGCCGCCATTGTCGAGCGCGACCTGGAGGCCGAGCACCTGGCCGACCGCGCCGCCCGCCTGCTGGCCCGCGCCGGCTCGGTGATCGAGGCCCGGGGTCTGGCCTACGCCGTGCGCTTCGCCCGTGGGCGCAAGCCGATGCTGACCATCGACGAGGCCGCCTTCCGCAAGCTGATGCACCAGTTGGTCCCCCGCCCCGAGGGCGGCTGGCGACTGGGCCGCGCGCCGCAGCCGATGCCGCCGGGCCGCCCCGGCGTCGTCGAGGGCGAGAAGGTGGTGGTCGAGAACGGTGAAGCCACGACGCACCGGGCCAATCTCGGCGCGGACCCGCTGGACTGGCTGTTCAGCCGCGGCCTGCTCAGCGCCGTCGAGCGCGCGGCGGGCCGGCGCCTGGAGGCCGACGCCCACGCCTCGGGCCTGCTCGGTCGCCTGACCATGAACTGGGATCCGACTCCGCGCGGCGGCGGCCCGCGCCTGGAGCCCGCCGAGCGCGCGATCGGGGCCAAGGCCCGCATGGCCCGGGCGATGATGACGCTGGCGCCCGAGCAGAGGGCGATCCTGTCGCCGATCTGCCTGCACGGCGCCTCTCTCCAGGCCACGGAGGTCGCCCTGGGCCTCAAGCCCAGAACGGGCAAGGCCGCCCTGAGGGCGGCCCTGCAGCGCCTGGCGGCGCACTACGGCATGCTGTGAGACGAGGCGGCGATCGGATCTAGACCGCCGCCTCGCTCAGCGTCTTCAGTGGCTCTGCGCGTGCTTGATGTCGCGCATCTGGTCGTGGCCGGCCTTGACCTTGGCGTAGGCGGCCTCGATGGCGCGGCGGGTCTGCGGATCCACGTCGAGGTCCTGCAGGGCCTTCTCGTACTTGGCCTTGATGTGGTCCTCGCCGTCCTCGACGGTCTTGACCACCGACTCGTCGCCCTTGGTCAGGGAGTCGCGGACGTTCAGGAACACGCGGTGGGCGGCGGCCAGGATGCTTCCGTCGTCGTCGGGCGTGCCGCCCAGGCGGCGTACTTCGCTCTGCAGGTCGGAGACCACGCCGCGACGTTCCTGGGCGCGAGCCTCGAACAGCGACTTGAAGCTGCGGCTCTCGGCGTCGCGAGCGGCGGCTTCGTAGCCGTCGGCACTGTCGATGGTGATCTCGACCAGGCCGTTGACGAGCTTGATGTGGTCTTCGTTCGTATGGGCCATGGGTGAACTCCTGTGGCTTTCGAATGGAGGGACCGCAGCAACGCGGCCCCTCCGCGAAAGGTTCGAAGCGGCGCCTTAAGGCTTTTTCGATTGCAGGAAAGTCCAGGCGGTCCCGGCCGCCGTCAGGGCCGCGCCCCGCGTGCGCTTGTTGATCAGCAGACCCGCAAGCACCGCTCCGCCCAGCACGGCGACAGCCAGCGGGATGGTGCGGCCGCCCAGCTGGATATCGCGGCCGGCGATGGTCAGCGGCTTCTTCGCGGGCCCGCCGACCGCGTAGTCGGCGACCGGAGCCTGAGGTTCAGGCGACTTGGAATGCTGGTCGAGGAAGGTCGAGACCTTGTCCGACAGGGTGTCGATCAGGCCCTGGCGAGCGCGGGCGGGACCGGCGCCGTTCGTGTGGCCAGGATTCAGGGTGGGGTCATAGGCGACCATGGGTCATCTCCGTGTCCGAGAAAGAGGGCTCGGTCGGAATAACGCCGTGAGGCCGACGACGATCCGTCAGGTTTCGCGCGAAGGCTTGACCGGCAAGGCCGCGCCGACGTGGTCGATGCCCAGTTCGATCGCCCGCGCCGCCTGGCGCTGGCGCTCGGCGTAGCGGGCCTTCTGGTCGTCGCTGCGGGTATGGTGGCAGCGCGCGCAGGACACGCCCTCGACGTACAGCGGCGAGGCCCGTCCCGCTTCCGACACCGGCATGCGGCAGCCCCGGCACAGCACGTGCGAGCTTTCCGACAGGCCGTGGCCCACGGCCACCCGCTCGTCGAACACGAAGCACTCGCCGCGCCACAGGCTCTCGTCCTGGGGCACGGTCTCCAAGTAGTTCAGTATGCCGCCCTTGAGGTGGAACACGTCCTCGACGCCGCGGGCCTTGAGCAGGGCCGTCGACTTCTCGCAGCGGATGCCGCCGGTGCAGAACATGGCCACCTTCGGGGCCGGCGCGGCCGGGTCCCAGGTCTGGCGGAAGGCGTCGAACCAGGCGGGGAAGTCGGCGAAGCTGGGCGTGGCCGGATCGATCGCGCCTTCGAAGGTTCCGCAGTCGACCTCGTAGCCGTTGCGGGTGTCGATCACGATCACGTCGGGCTGCGCGATCAGGGCGTTCCAATCAGCCGGATCAACATGGACGCCGTGATTGTGGGCCGGATCAAGGTCGGGCTCGCCCAGGGTGACGATCTCGGCCTTCACCTTGACCTTCAGCCGATGGAACGGCGGGGCGTCGGCGTCGGCGAACTTCAGTTCCAGCGCCTCGCAGCCCGGCAGGGCGCGGATATGGGCGATGGCCGCGTCGATGGCCTGGGGCGTCCCGGCGATGGTGCCGTTGATCCCCTCGCGGGCCAGCAGCAGGGTGCCCTTGATCTTCAGCCCGCAGCACAGCTTGGCGAGATCGGCGCGGATCGCGTCGGGATCGTCGAAGGTCGCGAAACGGTAGAGGGCGGCGATGCGCCAGGGCGAGGTCATGGGCGGGCCATAGAAGATGAACGCCCCGGGCTCAAGCACGGCCGGAACCAAGCACGCCGAACGCGGGTTACCGGGCCATGAGCATCCTGATCACCGTCATCATCGCCCTCGTGCTGCTTGGCCTGGCGCTCTACGCCGTCCAGCGCTCGCCGATCCCCTCGCCCGTGAACTGGCTGATCCAGCTTCTGCTGATCATCGTGGCCATCGTGTTCATCGGAAACCGGGCCGGGTTCTTCTAGGCGCAGCTTCTAGGCCTGGGCAACCGCCGCCGCGTCGCGCTGGATGCGGGCCACCATCGACTTGAGGCCGTTGGAGCGCTGCGAGGACAGGGCTTCCGACAGGCCCAGGCGCGCCATGGCGGCCGAGGCGTCGAAGGCGACGATGTCGCCGGCCGCCGCGCCGGAATAGAGCCGCAGCACGATGGCGATCAGCCCGCTGACGATGTGGGCGTCGCTGTCGCCGCGGAAGCGGACGGTGCCGTCGGCCTGCGGCTCGGTGACCAGCCACACCTGGCTGGCGCAGCCGCGCACCTTGTTGTCTTCCGAGTGCTCCTCGGGCGTGAGCGGCGCCAGGTCCTTGCCCAGCTCGATCACGTAGCGATAGCGCTCTTCCCAGTCGCCGAGCAGTTCGAACTCGTCGGCCAGTTCGTCGAGGGCGGCGTTGGGGTCGGTGCTCATGGCGCGGCGTTTAGGCGGGGCGAGCCCCCGATGCAAGCAATCAGGCGCCCGGCAGGGTGACGATCGCCGTCAGGCCCGCGCCCGGCGCCGACTTCAGCCGCAGCGCCCCGTTCATGGCCCGCGTCAGCAGATCGACGATCGGCAGGCCCAGGCCCGCGCCCTCGCCGCTGCGGGTCAGAGAGGTGCCCGCCTGCTCGAACGGGCGCAGCAGGCGTTGCAGGTCGCCCTGCTCCACCCCCTCGCCCTGGTCGCGGATCGAGATCTCGACCATGCCGCCGCCGACCAGTTCGGCTTCGATCGTCACCACCCCGCCCGACGGCGAGTGGGCGACGGCGTTCTGCAGCAGGTTCGACAGGATGGTGCGCAGGCCCCTGCGGTCGGCCAGGACGGCGGGCATGCCCACCAGGTCCGGCGCGCTCATCACCACGCCGCGGGCTTCGCACTCGGCGCGCAGCTGGGCCATGACGTCCTCGACCGCCTCGTCCAGCGGCTCGGCCGCGACGTCGAGGTCGGTGACGTGGCCTTCCAGGCGCGCGATCTCGACGATCTGGTTGACCAGCTTGAGCAGCTTCAGGCCGCTCTCGTGCACCAGCTTGGCGTACTCCTTGTACTGCGGCGCGCCGAGCGGACCGTAGAGCTCGCTGGCCAGGATTTCCGAAAAACCGATGACGGCGTTCAGGGGCGTGCGCAGCTCGTGGCTGACCATGCGCAGGAACGAACGCTTCTGATCATCGAGGGCGGCCTTGCGGCGAGCGCGGGCCGCCGCGCGGCGAAACGTCGCGGTGGGTCCTTCCGAAGGCCGCTGAGCCTGGCGCGAATCAGCACCGCCCGCGCTTTCGGCGAGGTCTTCGGCTGATGTCGAAGCGTCCGCGGACGCCGTCTGAGGCATGTGAAACTCCCGGACCTTCTGTCCGCAAAGGCATTCTGTGCCACCCTGAACCAACCCGCTTACGAATCCGTTTCCGTCCACAAGAAGCTGGACTCGCCCGGTCGCCCCACAATTGTGCGTGCTTTGGAGAAGGGCCGAACCGGGGTTAGGATTCACCAATAACAACAACTTCGAGGCGGACCCGCCCCCTTGGACATCGACCCGGTGCAGCCGCGGCAGGATGAAGCCGCCCTCCGCCCCGTCCTTTCGGGGCGGGAGACGGCGCGCGCCTGGCGTCTGGGCTGGCTGGCGGCCGCGCTGCTGGCCGGCGGGGCTGTGGCCTTCGTTCCCGCCTCCACCGGCTGGCCCGTCTGGATCGCCCTGCTGGCCGGCGCCCTGCCCGCCATCGCCGCCCTGCTGCTGGGCGACAGCGAGGACGAGCGCGTCCAGTCGCTGCTGCTGGTCGGCTGGGCCGCCGGCGGCGCCCTGGCCGCGGCCCTGACCGGCGGCGTCTCGGGCGCGATGAGCGCCTGGTGCCTGGCTCCCGTCGCCGCCGCCTCGACCCTGGCCGCGCCGCGCCGCCTGGCCGAGGGCGCGGCCCTGGCCCTGATCGGCGGGGCCATGGCCGCCCTGGTCCAGCTGTCGGGCCTGGCTCCACCCGCTCCGACGGGCCCGACCGCCTTCATCCTCGGTTTCCTGGCCGTGGCAACCACCGGTCTTGGCCTGGCCGCCGGCTTGATGCTGACCCACCGCCGGGCCGGCGAGCGCGACGTGCGCAACCTGTCCGAACTGACCGCCCTCTCGACCCTGCTCGACGGCCTGCCCTTCCTGGCCTTCGTCGTCACCCTGCAAGGTCGGGTGCGCACCGTGCGCGGCGTCGCCCCCGAGGGCGCGGCGCTGGACCGGATCATGATCGACGGCCTTTCGCAGGCCGCCGTGCCGGGCGAGCGCGCCCGCGTCGACTTCGCCCTGGGCCAGGCCCTGCGCGAACGCGAGGCGGTCCTGACCTTCCCGGCCGCCGAGGCCCCGGAAAAGACCCTGTCGCTGACCCTGCGCCGCGTCGGCCCGGGCGTGCTGGTGGGCGTGATGCGCGACGTCACCGCCGAGACCCGCCATCTGCTGCAGCTGGACCAGGCCCGCAACGACGCCGAGCAACTGGCCGCCGGCCGAGCCCGCTTCCTGGCCAACATGTCCCACGAGCTGCGCACGCCGCTGAACGCCATCATGGGCTTCTCCGACATCATGCGCGCCCGCATGTTCGGCCCCCTGACCGACCGCTACGGCGAATACGCCGAGCTGATCCATGAAAGCGGCCGCCACCTGCTGGACCTGATCAACGACGTGCTCGACATGTCGAAGATCGAGGCCGAGCGCTTCGAGCTGTCGCGCGGCGAATTCGACGCCCGCGAGGCCGTCAACGCCGCCATGCGCCTGCTGCGCGTCCAGGCCGACAGCGTCGGTGTGCAGCTGCGCGGCGTGCTGCCGCCGGGCGAGCTCGATGTCGACGCCGACCGCCGGGCGCTGAAGCAGATCGTGCTGAACCTGGTTTCCAACGCCCTGAAGTTCACGCCGCGCGGCGGCCAGGTGACGGTCACCGCCGACGGCCACGACGGCATGCTGGAGATCGTCGTCGCCGACACCGGCGTCGGCATCAGCCCCGAGGACCTCGAGCGCCTGGGCCGCCCCTACGAGCAGGCCGGCGGCGTCGACCAGCGCGCCAAGGGCACCGGCCTTGGCCTGTCGCTGGTGCGGGCCTTCGCCCAGCTGCACGGCGGCGAGATGCACGTCGAAAGCCGCCTGGGGGCTGGCACCAGCGTTTCGGTGCGCATGCCGATCCTGCTGGCCGCTCCGGTGGCTCCCCCCGTCCCGGAAAGCCCCACGGCCACCGCCGACGCCATGGAGCAGCTGTTCGAGCCGCCCTCCGAGGGCCAGGCTTCCGACGAGCCCTTCCTCGGCGAAAACGTCATCCGCTTCGCCCCGCCGCGCTGAGCCTCTCCACGCTGAGCCTCGGGGCCGGCTTCGGGGGGAGCCTTGGCCAAACGATCGCCTTGCCTGATCTGGGCCGCCAGCCTGCTGCTGGCGTCGATCTTGGTCGCCATCGGCCTGGGCCAGCCCGTCTGGGTCCAGCAGCATTCCCGCGACCTCGTCGCCTTCGGAGCGATCAAGGGCTCGGACTTCACCTGGGCGGAGGCCTGGCGGCTGGTCGCCTCGCAGTGGCTTCACGTCAAGCCGCCGCACATGCTGCTGAACGTGCTGGTGATCGGCGGCGTGGGCCTGGCTGTCGAGGCGCGCCTCGGTCGGCTCACGCCCGCCCTGGTCGCCCTGGCGGGCGGAACCCTGGGCCAGTGGATCGCCGTCGTCACCCAGCCGGACGCCTTCATCTCCGGCGCCTCCCAGGCCTGTCTGGCGATCTGCGGCCTGGCCGTGGCCGTCGGCGGCGTAGCGCGCTGGGGACGGATCGCGGCCTGGACGGCGATCGCCGTCGCCCTGCTGCTCGACATCGTCGTCAGCGGCCACGGCGCGGTGAAGCCGGGTCATCTGGCGGGGTTGGCGATGGGCGTGGCGGCGGGCATGGCCTTGCGGGTGAGGGGCCGCGGACCTTCCTCCTGAACCTTGGCGATGACCCTTCTCCCCTTGCGGGAGAAGGTGGCGGCCGAAGGCCGTCGGATGAGGGGTCTCTCAGACATCCGACATCGCGCCCGGCCTGACCGCTGTACGCGGCTTTCAGTTCTGGGAGACCCCTCACCCGACCTCGCTCCGCGAGGCCACCCTCTCCCGCAAGGGGAGAGGGATCTGGTGCGAAAACCGCTTTCGCGGGGATTTTACGGGGGAGGAAGGCCAGTTCAGCGGAAGCTGAAAACGCCCCCCTCCGGCCCTTCGGGCCACCTCCCCCAGAGGGGGAGGATCTGGGGTCCAGATACAGAAAAAGCCGGCCCGCGAACGCGGAGCCGGCTTTTCGTCGCCCTTACGGCGAGACCTTGCGGTCTTACTTCTTCGCGGTGAAACCGGCGAACTTGGCGTTGAAGCGCGAGACGCGGCCGCCGCGGTCCATCAGCTGGGCGTTGCCGCCGGTCCACGCCGGGTGGGTGCGCGGATCGATGTCGAGCGCCAGGTTCGCGCCTTCCTTGCCGTAGGTCGAGCGGGTTTGGTAGCTCGTCCCATCGGTCAGGGTGACGTTGATGAAGTGGTAGTCGGGGTGAATGTCTTGTTTCATCGGGCGGTCCAACCGACTAGAGGGCGGCGTGAAATGTGAGTGAGCGCCGCCGTGCGGGGTGGCCCTCGAAGACGCGCGGCTATAAAGAACCCGCGCGTTTTTGGCAAGGACCCTGTTGATGAGCGACGTTAACGGCGGCGAGATTTCGGTCGAAGGCCGCCCCGGCGCCGGCGCCGAACTGGCCCAGAGCCTGTCGGAATCGGCCGCCCGCCGCCCGCGCCGCAAGGACATCCGGCCGCTCGCCCATCTGCTGCCCTTCGTGCGCCGCCATATCGGCGACGCCCTGGCCGCCGGCTTCTTCCTGCTGTTCTCGACCGGCGCGACCCTGGGCCTGACGGGGGCGTTCAAGAACGTCATCGACAAGGGATTCGCCAAGGGCGGCGAAGGGGCGGTGAACCACACCTTCCTGACCCTGGCCGCCGTCGCCCTGGTGCTGGCCGTGGCCACGGCCTCGCGCTTCTTCTTCGTCACGCGGCTGGGCGAGCGCGTCGTCGCCGACCTGCGCCGCTCGCTCTACGACCACGTCCTGACCCTGGACCCGGCCTATTTCCTCAAGACCCGCACCGGCGAGGTGCTGTCGCGGATGACCGCCGACGTCTCGCTGATCGACCAACTGGTCGGGGCCTCGGCCTCGATCGCCCTGCGCAACACCCTCAGCCTGATCGGCGGCCTGGGCTACATGGCCGTGGTCAGCCCCAAGCTGGCGGGCTTCATCGTGCTGATGGTGCCGGTGGTGCTGACCCCGATGTTCTTCGTCGGCCGCAAGGTGCGCAAGCTGTCGGTCACCGCCCAGGACCGCTTCGCCGACGCGGTGGGTTACGCCGGCGAGAGCCTGGACGCGCTGGACACCGTCCAGGCCTTCGTGCGCGAGCGCGAGGCCGGCCGCCGGTTCGGTTCGGCGGTCGAGACGGCCTATGACGCCTCGGTGCGCCGCATCCGCGCCCGGGCCGGCATGACGGTGCTGGTGATGACCCTGGCCTTCGGCGGCGTGACCCTCTTGCTGTGGTTCGGGGCGCGGATGGTGCTGTCGGGCGAGATGACGCCGGGCACGCTCGCCCAGTTCGCCATGCTGGCGGTGATGGCCGCCGGCTCGGTCGGGGCCCTGGGCGAGGTCTGGGGCGACGTGCAGAAGGCCTCCGGGGCCATGGACCGCATCTCCGACCTGCTGAACGCCCGCCCGGGCATCGCCCCGCCGGAAGCGCCCAGGACCCTGCCTTCGCCGGTGCGCGGCGAGATCGCCTTCGAGGACGTGGCCTTCGCCTATCCTGGCCGCCCCGACCTGCCGGCGCTCAACGGCTTCAGCTTGACCGTGAGGCCCGGAGAGACCGTCGCCCTGGTCGGCCCCTCGGGCGCGGGCAAGAGCACCGTCCTGCGCCTCCTGCTGCGCTTCTACGACCCTCAGGGCGGCGTGGTGCGCCTGGACGGCGTCGACCTGCGCGACGCCAAGCCCGCCGAGGTGCGCGCGGCCATGGCCCTGGTGGCCCAGGACTCGCCGCTGTTCTCCGGTTCGGCCATGGACAACATCCGCTTCGGCCGCGAGGACGCCACCGAGGAAGAGGCCCGCGCCGCCGCCGAGGCCGCCCAGGCTGCGGGCTTCATCACCGCCCTGCCCCAGGGCTTCGACACGCCGGTGGGCGAGCGCGCCAAGACCCTGTCGGGCGGCCAGCGCCAGCGCCTGGCCATCGCCCGCGCCCTGGTGCGCCAGGCCCCAATCCTGCTGCTCGACGAGGCCACCAGCGCCCTGGACGCCGAGAACGAGCGGCTGGTGCAGCAGGCCCTCGACGCGGCCATGAGCGGGCGCACCACGCTGGTGATCGCTCACCGCTTGGCCACCGTGCTGCAGGCCGACCGCATCGTGGTCATGGACGAGGGCCGCGTGGTCGAGGAAGGCGCCCACGCCGACCTGGTCGCCCGCGGCGGCCTCTACGCCCGCCTGGCGCGGCTGCAGTTCGGGGTGGAGGCGGCGTAGACTCGGACTGTTCGCAGGCAGGGCCTCATGGGCTATGCTGGTCGTCCAGTCTTGGAGACGCCTGTGGACACCAAGGTCCTGACTGTCGAGGTTCCCGCCCCGCTGGCCGATCAGATCGACCAGTTGGCCGTCCGCATGGATCGGTCTCCCGATTGGGTGGTTGGTCAGGCGCTGGCCGCCTGGGCGGATCGTGAGGAGCGTTTCCGGGCGATGACCCTGGAGGGCCTTGCCGACGTCGACGCCGGACGTCTGGTGGAACAGGCCGCGATGGAAGCCTGGGCCGACAGCCTCGAAACCGATACGCAACCGCGCTGATGCGCCTGGTCTGGACCGGCAAGGCGGCCTCCGACCTCACCCGGCTCCATGCCTTCCTGGCCGAAATGAATCCCCGCGCGGCCGCCCGCACCGCCCGCGAACTGGTCGCCGCGCCGAAACGCCTGCTGACGACACCCCGACTGGGCGAACGCCTCGCGGAGTTCGCGCCGCGCGAAGTCCGGCGGCTGATCGTCGGCGGCTATGAACTGCGCTACGAAATCACCGACGCCGCGATCTTCGTTCTGCGCATCTGGCACACGCTGGAGGACCGCTAGTCCTTCTCCGCCTTCGCCGTCTCCTGGTCCTTGATCAGGGAGACGTGGAGCAGCTGCTTGCGCAGTTCCTCGAAGGCCGGTTCGCCGACCAGGGCCGGGTCCTGCTTCTCGGCCCAGTCGATCAGCTTCTCCAGCGCCTCGCCGATGCGGCCGATCTGGCGGCCGTAGCTGCCGACCTCGTCGAGCACCCGGGCCTCGACCTCGGGCTTGCCCGACGTGCCGAGATTGACGGTGAACAGGGAAAAATCGCCGAAGCTCCATGACCACGGATTGATGGTCTGGGTCAGCTGGCGCGGGGCGAGGGAAAGCTGGAACGGTTCGGACATTAGGGACCTCCCGATCTGGAAGGGCCAGCATGCCGCCTTTGCAACGCTCGCGTGTGACGAATGACGCGGCGGCCCGGCGAAAACGCCGGTCTCGCCCAATCTCGGGTCAGCCGCGAGCGGCGGCGGCCAGGTCCGGGAAGTCGCTGAACACCCCATCGACGCCGGCGGCGTAGAGCGCCTTCAGCACGGCGGTCGCATCGCCGGCCTTGGCCAGGTAGTCGGCGGCGGCCGGGTCGCCCTTCCGCAGGGTCGCCGGCAGGAAGTAGTTCTCGGCCCGCACCGTCCAGGGATGCACCAGCAGGCCCGCCGCGTGGGCGTCCCTGACCAGCGAGGTGGCCGGCAGCAGAACTTGCGCGTCCTGCGGCACGACCATGGTCTTTTCCGGACCCAGGCCGTCGGCATAGGCGGCCACGCCCTTCAGCCCCTCGGGCGTGACGAGGTCGGCGTACTTCACGGCCGGCAGGTCGGCCGGGCCGCCCTGGCCGGCCACCAGCAGGACGAGGCGGGCGGCGGTCTTCAGGCGCAGGGCCTTCAGCGGCCCGACCTCGAAGCACTGCACGAACACCGGGGCGGTCTTGGAGTTGAGGTCGTTGCGCTTCAGCGCCTCGACCATGCGGCCCTCAATGGGCAGGCCGACCGAGGCGAAATAGGCCGGGTGCTTCATCTCCGGATAGACGCCGATCGTGCGGCCGACGCGCTTGCTCTCGGCGCGGGCGAAGGCGACCACCTCGTCGAAGGTCAGGACCTGGGCCTGGCCGTCGAAGGCGGCGCTGGCCGGACGCAGCTGCGGCAGCCGCTCGCGGGCGCGCAGGGTCTTGATCTCGGCCAGGCTGAAGTCCTCGGTGAACCAACCGGTCAGGCTTTCGCCGTCGATGGTCTTGGTCGCCTTGCGGGCGGCGAACTCGGGACGGGAGGCGACGTCGGTCGTGCCGCCGATCTCGTTCTCGTGGCGCACCACCAGGTGGCCGTCCCTGGTGACGACGAGGTCGGGCTCGATGAAGTCGCAGCCCTGCTCGATGGCCAGGCCGTAGGCCAGCAGGGTGTGCTCGGGGCGATAGCCCGAGGCGCCGCGGTGGGCGATGACGATCGGCTTGCGCACGCCGGCGCGGACCATGGCGGGGATCATGCTGGCGCCCATCGTGCCGGCGAGGGCGGCGGTCGTCATGGCGCGGCGGGTCAGTAGGGTCATGGCCGCTGATTAGCGCGCGGATGTGACGGTTTGGCGAGGGGAGCGCATCGCTTCGGCGACGCCCTGCCCACGAGAAAGGCTCCGGAACCTCGTCCCGGAGCCCTCTTCCAATCTAGCGCTCGAAGTCTCAGCCCGCCGCGTGCAGGGCCTTCAGCACCAGGGGGTGCAGGTCCTGGTTGGCGGCCAGGATCGACGAGCCTTCCACCGGGTCGCCGTGCTCTTCGATGGTGGTGACCTTGCCGCCCGACTCCTGGACCATCAGGACGCCCGCCGCGACGTCCCAGGGCTTCAGGTTGCGTTCCCAGAAGGCGTCGAAGCGGCCGGCGGCCACCCAGGCCAGGTCGAGCGCGGCCGCGCCGAAGCGGCGCACGCCGGCGACCTTCTGGCTGACCTGATGCAGCTCCTTCAGGAACTGGCCGTGGCCGGGCTTGCCCATGAACGGGATGCCGGTGGCCAGCATGGCCTCGTCCATGTGCTTGCGGGCGGCGACGCGCAGGCGCTTCTCGGCGCCGAGGAACGCGCCCTTGCCCTTCTCGACCCAGAACAGGTCGTGGGTGATCGGGTTGTAGGTGACGCCGGCGACGATCTCGCCCTCGCGCTGCAGGGCGATGTTGACCGCGAAGTGCGGGATGGCGTGCAGGAAGTTGGTGGTGCCGTCCAGCGGGTCGACGATCCAGGTGTGGGTCTTGTCGGTGCCCTCGATCATGCCGCGTTCCTCGCCGAGGAAGCTGTAGCCCGGGCGCGCCTTGCTGAGGATCTCGAACAGGGTCTGCTCGGCCTTGAGGTCGGCGTTGGAGACGAAGTCGGCCGCGCCCTTCTTGGAAACCTGCAGCTCGCCGATCTCGCCGAAGTCGCGGGCCAGTCCGCGGGCGGCCTTGCGCGCGGCGTCGATCATCACGTTGAGAAGGGCGGAAGGCGTGGGCACGGGCGGATATCCTATGGAATTCCCTGTACCGACGCGCGGACGCGCGGCGGCGGGAGACGGACGATGGCAGTGGGAAAGAGCGGGCGCGGAACCTAGACGCGGGGCCGCGCGAAGGCAAGACGGGGCGAATTGTCGCGGTCAACCCTGCGTCGCTTGAAAAAGGGGACCGATCGGTCAATTTTAGAGGCGGCAATTGATCCAGCGCAAAGCGAGGGGTCAGGCCACGCGCAAACTACGCGCATAGAAGGAGTCCTCCCCCAATGACCAACACGACCAACATGACCAAGTTTCCCCTGATCGCCACCGCCGCGGCCGCCCTGCTGGCCCTGGCCCAACCCGCCGCCGCCGAAGTTCCCCTGACCGCGGCGACCCACGCCGCTGGCGCCTCGCAGCGCATTTCGGTGACCGGCAAGTCCTCGACCGTGGTCAGCGAAGAGCTGACCCGCGCCGCCCGCCAGGTGTGCAGCGCGGCCCTGAAGGGCAGCCGCCACCCCAACTACGCCTCGTGCGTGGCCGAGACCCTCGGCCAGGCCCGCGCCGACTACGCCGCCCTGCGCTCGGCCGCCGCCAGCGCCGCCGAGTAACGGCCTCCCCCGCCGCGCCGCCGGGATCCCTCCCCGGCGGCGTAAGCCGCCAAAGGCAGAAAAAGGCCGGCGCGGAATTCGCGGGAAAAAAGCTCGCGGCCATGTCACGTCTGGCGCCTTCGCCTCGTCCTGTCGGGCAAACCGAGGGATCGACCATGAGCGCAGCCGACACGATCTTCGAAAGCCGCCGCCCCGCCATGACGGGCCTGGCCTATCGTATGCTCGGCTCACGGGCCGAGGCCGAGGACGTGGTGCAGGACGCCTGGCTGCGCTGGCGCGAGGTCGAGACGACCGAGATCGGCAACCCGGCCGGCTTCCTCAACCGCGTGGTCTCGCGCCTGTGCCTGGACCGCCTGAAGTCGGCCCGCGCCCGGCGCGAGCTCTATGTCGGCGAGTGGCTGCCCGAGCCGGTGGTCGATGTCGACGAGACCTTCGGCCTGGGCGAGAACCTGACGGTGGCCTTCCTGCTGGCGCTGGAGCGCCTGACCCCGCTGGAGCGGGCCGCCTTCCTGCTGCACGACGTGTTCGACACGCCCTTTTCCGAGATCGCCGCCACCCTGGACCGCTCCGAGGCCGCCGTGCGTCAGCTGGCCGCCCGGGCTCGTGAGCACGTCAAGGCCGGCAAGCCGCGCTACAAGCCCAGCGCCGACGAGGAGCGCCGCCTGACCGAAGCCTTCGTCGCGGCCGCCCTCAGCGGCGACGCGGCGACCCTGCGCGGCCTGCTGGCCAAGGACGTGGTCATGCACGCCGATGGCGGCGGCAAGGTCTCGGCGACCATGAACCCGGTGTTCGGCCTCGACAACGCCGTGCGCCTGCTGGAAGGCATCGCCCGCAAGTGGCCCCATCCGGACGGTACGACCGCGCGCCTGGCCCGCATCAACGGCCAGCCGGGGGTGGTGATGGCCCACGACGGCGTGGTGTTCCAGACCATGGGCCTGGACATCGTCGACGGCCGCATCGCCGCCGTCTACACCATGCGCAACCCCGACAAGCTGGCGCGGGTGCGGGCCTGAGGAACCATGTCCAGAAACGACGCCGAACGCCTTGCCGTTCTCGAGACCGATTATCAGACCCGTCTGGTCGCGGCCCTGCGCGAATGCGCGGCCGGTCGCTGGGGCCTGTTCGGCCACAACATCCACCTGACGCCCCACGCGTCCGAACCTGAAGTCGTCGAGAACCTCGCGGCCATGGCCGACGCGATCGCGCAGGTGCGCGACCGGCTGGGCCTGCCGCCCTACCCGCTGCACGACGACTTCATGGCCGCCCGCGGTCCGGCCCAGGAGAACGCGCCCGGCGAACCCAAGCAGGCCCGCGCCTGGCTGATTCGGCTGGAAGCCGGCGGCTAGGGAAGAGTCGCCTTGGGCAGGCTGTCCCTGGTCTCGCAGGCCATCTTGCCGGCCTTGCCGGCGGCGCCGGAGATGTCGTCGACCTTGGCTTCCTTGCGCCAGTTCTTGGGCAGGCCCTTGTCACCGGCGAAGTCCATGCCGAGGTCCATCCATTTGTCGGCGGCGCAGTCGAGGGCGAAGATCATGATCGGACCCTTGCCGGCCGGCCACGACTTGTAGGGCCCGCCGGCCCCCTTGCCCTCGGCGATGCGCAGAACGACGAGGCCTGAGCTCTCGTCCACCCTCAGGAAATCGGCGTCGTAATAGGTCTTGGCCTCGCCAGGGGCCGGTTTCCAGCTTTCTCCCAGGGCCGGCATCGCCCCAAAGACCATGCTCGCGGCGAGCATGGGTACGCTAAGCAAACACGCTACGAGCCGCTTCTTCATGGCGGTCCCTCCCCGTTATCGTTCGCTGGGGAGGAGGCTATGCCTGTCGTACAACCACGGCAAGAGAACGCCGTTATGCAGCCTTAACCCCGGGCGGCGAGCCCTTCGGCGATCGCCGCGTTCAGGGCCGCCACGGCCGTGTCCGGGCCTTCGGGATGGGACCACACCCCGCCCGAGACGGCCAGGAAGTCGGCGCCGGCGCTCGCCAGCGGCGCGGCGTTGGCGGCGGTGATCCCGCCGATGGCCACGCACGGGACCTCCATCGTCTCCTGCCAGATCGACAGGATGTCGGGCTCGGCGACGATCGGCGCGTCCTTGGTGGCGGTCGGGAAGAAGGCCCCGAAGGCCACGTAGTCGGCCCCGGCCTCGGCGGCCTCCATGGCCAGGTGGCGGCTGTCGTGGCAGGTGACGCCGACAATGCGGTCCTTGCCCATCAGCTTGCGGGCGGTCGCGTAGGGCGTATCGCCCTGCCCCACGTGCACGCCGTCGCAGTCGAGGCGGGCGGCCAGATCCGGCCGGTCGTTGAGGATCACCGCCACGTCGTGGACGCGGGCGATCGGCGCCAGGGCCGCGACGGCGGCGGCCACGACGTCGTCGGAGACGTCCTTGAGGCGGATCTGCAGGGCCGCCACGTCGCCGCCCTCCAGGGCGCGGGCCAGCTGGCGGCCGAAGGCGGCCAGGTCCGGCAGGGACGGCGGGGTGATGAGATAGAGGCGGCAGTCGAGCGTCATGCGCCGCCTTTACGCCGATTTGAGGCGGAGCGCGACTTTGGGGAGCCGGAAGCCGCAGAGACCCCCACCATCCAAACCGCTAGTTCCCCGCGAAGGCGGGGACCCAAGCCGACTTTTCAGAATGAGGCGTGCGCCGCGACAGGCCTGCCACTCAGCTTGGGTCCCCGCCTTCGCGGGGATGCACGGATGAAAGGGCCGGGTCCTCAGCCAACACTTCACTCCCAGCCCCCGCTCGCCTGTGACGACGCGCCGCTGCGAACTCGACTGAGAGTCAGTTGCAAACCGGTGGAAAACTGTTAGATGAGAATGACAATCATTCGGTAGGGCGTTCTTTCCTTGTACGTCTGCAATTGTAACGGCATCCGCCAGCGTGAAGTCCGCGCCGCGATCGACGCGGGCGCGACTCGTCCGGCCGACATCTTCCGCCACAAGGGCTGCCAGGCCCAGTGCGCCAAGTGCGTGTGCGAGATGCGCCAGATGATTCAGGAATCCCGCGAAGCTCTGGCTTTCGCCGCCGAATAAGGCGTCTTGCGACGCAAAGTCGCCGATTCCCAGTAACCGCGAAGCACTCTCACGCTTTTCTGTGAGGCTGCGAAACACTTGCAGACATTACTGTTGAAGCGCTTGAAAAGCAGCTTAAGGGTGCGGGCGAACTCGAACCTTAGGAGGCCGCCATGCAAGGCGATCCCGGCGTTATCCGCGTCCTCAACGCTGTGCTCACCAACGAGCTGACGGCCGTCAATCAGTACTTCCTGCATGCCCGCATGCACGACAACTGGGGCTTCAAGCGCCTCGGCCAGATCGTCTATCAAGAGTCGATCGGCGAGATGAAGCACGCCGACAAGCTGATCAACCGCATCCTCTTCCTCGAGGGCCTGCCCAACCTGCAGGACCTGCACAAGCTGAAGATCGGCGAAAACGTGCCGGAATGCCTGGCCGCCGACCTGTCGATCGAGCTGTTCAACCGCGAACTGCTGGTCCCCGGCATCGTGCAGTGCGAGCAGGCCCGCGACTACATCAGCCGCGAACTGCTGCGCGAGATCCTCAACGACACCGAGGAGCACATCGACTACCTCGAAACCCAGCTGTCGCTGATCAAGTCGCTGGGCGAGCAGAACTACCTGCAGAGCGCCATGGGTGAACTGCCGGCGGCCTGATCGGGCTCAAACCACTTCGAAGATCGTCGAACGGCCTCCCCGCACCCGCGGGGAGGCCGTTTCGCTATTCGCAGAGCGCTTCCAGCGCGGGGCGCTCCAGAAGCTCGACGTGGCGCACGGTGGGCAGGGCGATCAGGCCTTCCTGCAGGAAGGCCGTCAGGGTGCGCGACACCGTCTCGATGGTCAGGCCCAGATAGTCGGCCATGTCCTGGCGGCTCATCGGCAGGTCGAAGGCGGCCTCGCCCTTGCGGTCGGCCAGCAGCAGCAGCAGGCCCGCCACCCGCTCGCAGGCGCTGCGGCGACCCAGCATCAGCACGTGGTCCTGGCTGCGCTGCAGGCCGGCGATGGTCACCTGGTAGAGCTTGCGGGCCACGTCGCCGTCGCGGGCGGCGAGATCGCTGAGCGCCCGGCGGCGGACGATGCGGACGGCGACGTCGCCGACGGCCTCGGCCGTGGTGCGGTGGATGTCGCCGGCCTCGAAGCCGAAGGCCTCGCCGGCGAAGTGGAAGGCGTCGATCTGGCGGCGGCCGTCGCGCAGCAGCCGGCCCGTGCGCACTGTGCCCTCGACCAGCTCATAGACCTGATCGGCCGCGTCGCCCTCGGCGAAGATCTCCTCGCCGGCGGCGTAGCGGATGACGCCGGCGGAGACGCCCGGCAGGGCCGGCTGGGCAAAGGCGGGCTCGAAACGGAGGGGCGACAGCATCGGAGGCTCCCGGGGAGGAAGGAGGCGGTGGGGAGACCGCCCCGTGACGCCGGCACATTCCCCCTTCTCCGCGTAGGGGTAAATTCGGGGGCCGCGCATAAGGGTTTTTGCGTAGGCGCAAATTCGGGAGGGCGCGCGGCGGGAACCTCCCCCTTTGGGGGAGGCGATCGCGCAGCGATCGGTGGGGGGAGTGATTGCGAAATCACCCGCCGCCTCGAAAGCTGAAAACGTCCCCCCACCGGCCTTCGGCCGCCTCCCCCAGAGGGGGAGGTTCCTAGCGCCGCGCCTTGACCATCCGCTCCAGCTCCACGGCGCGCACGGTGGTCATGCTGAGGTGGCAGCCGCCGATGTTCAGCATGTCGATGGTGCCGCCGGTCAGGTCTTCCTGGCACTCGGCGTCGCGACGCTTGATCCAGGCGCGCTGGGCGGTGCGCAGATTGGCCTGCTGGGGCTTGGAGCGCTTGGCCATGGCCGCCTTGTAGGCGCGGTTGAGGCGGGCGTCCTGCTTCTGGAGTTCGGCGTTGGTGCAGCCGGCCATGGCCACGGTCACGCCCTTCAGGGCGTCGCCGCTGTTCAGGCAGCGGTCGTAGGCCGGGGAGTATTCCTTCTCGGGATCGATCCGTGACGGCTGGGCCAAGGCCGGCGTCGCGACGGCGAGAGCCAGCAGCAGCACGGTGGGGATCGAGCGTCGAAAGAGCATGTGGCGCGTCCTTGCGTTGCAGGACGCCCAGCATGCGCCGCCGATCACGACGGCTTCAAGGCGCGCGGCCGCCCTCGCCTACAGCGCCTTGCCGATGCGGTCGGCCAGGGCCGACAGGTCGCCGCCGGGGTCGTCGAACACGCCGAGATCCTCGGCGGTCATGGTCGCGAACAGGTCCTGGGCCTCTTCCGAGGTCGACATCAGCGCGATCGCCGCTTGCGCCTCGTCGGGCGGCCAGCGGTCAAGCGCGGGACCCAGCGCCTTCAGCCGGGCTTCGAATAGTTTCAGGTCCATAGCCACAGATCTTCTTCTGTTTCTGGAGTCGAGTCTTGAGGGTTTGCCGGCCCCGTTTCAGGAGCGAGCGCACCGCCTGTTCCGAACAGTCCATGGCGTCGGCGATTCTACCGACGTCGAGCTCTTCGAAATAGAACATGGTCAGCGCCTGGCGCTGGGTGTCGGGAAGCTTGTCGAGGGCTTTCTGAAGCGTCTTGGCGGTCTCCGTGCGTTCGAGATTGGCGAGGGCGTCGGCCTGGGCCGGCGCCTGGACTTCGGCGTCGGCCAGGCGGGTGATGACCTCCTGGGATTCCGGCGTCGCCTTGCGGACCCGGCGACGATCGATGGCCTTGTTGACGGCGATGCGGTGCAGCCAGGTCGAGAACCGGGCGTCCGGCGTCCAGCGCTCGCGAGCGCGCCAGGCGGCAATAAATGCCTCCTGGGCCGCGTCCTCGGCTTCCTGAACGTCGCCCAGGACGTTGAGCGCCAGTCGCCGCACCATCCGCAGGTGCCGGTCGACCAGAACCCGAAAAGCCGTCTGGTCGCCGTCGCGGCAGGCCAGGAACAGCTCCTCGTCAGAGCGCACGTCAGACAGACCAAACTCGCCCGTCGTCGCAATCGTCGCTGAATTCGCCATGGCGATTACTCGCCTCCATCGCTGTATCGCAATGGAATAGGCAAACAGCGTGCCATATATCGAATAACTACATTACTGTATTTGATCGATACATTTCCGATACTATCGGTACATTGCTATTTTTCAGAACGCAGTTCTTTGCAAAACGGGCGCAACAAGTCCAGTACGATTTGATACACACTGGACACATCTTTGCTGCGACTGGCGCGAAGCAGGCCGTCGAGCACGTATTGGTAGAACTTTCGCAACGTCGCGCCGTCCTTGCCGGCCGCCGAAAAATCCAGCGTCGTCGATAGGACGGTCAGGATCTGGGTGGCCCGCATGGCATGTCGGCACATTTGATCCAGCCGCCCCTGCTCGTGGGCGAATTTTGCCGAGGCGATCGCGCGGTAGAGCTCCTCGTGCACGGAAGCCAGCACGTCGCGCGGGTTGGCGGTGAGGCGGCTGGAAGCCGCGTAGGCGCTGAGCGCCTGGTTAGTCGTCGTCACTGCTGTCGGCTCCCAAGATGGCTGCGATCTGCTGCTGGAGGATCTGGGCGGCGTAGAGTTCGGTCTCCATCGCCGAGTATTTCGAGATCAGCTTGGTCCGGTACGTCTCCGCGTCCTCGCGGATCTGGTCGGACTGGTCGGTGAGGTTTTCGTTGACCGTCTCCAGGCTTTCGATCCGTTGTTGGATCACGCCGCTGGAGGTGTTGGCGTAGTCGTCGATCAGGCTCGTGATCATGTTCGCGAAGCCCTGGTTGATCTCGACCGAGATCGTGCCGGAGGTCGGCGAGGCCAGGGCGAAGGACAGGCCCTCGTAGATCGAGCCGGTCGCGCCGATGATCCGGTTGCCGGAGATCGTGAACAGGCTGGAGTCGCCGTTCACCGACACACTGGAGATCGCCCCGTCGGTGACGTTGACCTGCATGTCGAAGTCGAACGAGACGGTGGTGTCGTTCTTCAGCAGCTTCAGATTGCTGTTGCTGCTGGTGAAGCCGGTCTCGAAGAACTTGGCCACGCTCGAAAGGTCGGTCAGCAGCAGGTTGTCGAGCGTCGTCTCGTCGGTCAGCTCCAGCTGATTGTCGGCGTTGATGGTGACGCCCAGGGCCGACAGGTCGGTCAGCTCGTCGTCCGAGCCAGCGGTCCCGCCCAGCATGTCGCTCAGGCGGCGGTTGACGTCGCGCAGGATGCTGTCGGCGAACAGCACCGCGTCGTCCGAGACCGAGCCGTCCGAACCGACCGTCTGGTTGGTGACGACGAACGACCGCAGCGCGTTGTAGGCGGTGATGAAGTCGGTGATCGCCGTCTTGATGTCGTCGTAGTTGGCCTCGATGTCGAGGGTGATGGTCTGGCCCGAGGTGGCCTGCAGCAGCGAGATCGACAGGCCCGGAATGGTGTCGGTCAGCTCGTTGCTGTCGCTCTCGATCTCGACGCCGTCGATGGTGACGATGGCCGGCTGGGCTTCCTGCAGCACGTTGGAGAAGTCGCCCGCGCTGTCGGTCAGGCCGACGCTCTGGCCGATGTCGTCACCCGAGACGGTCGAGAGCGTGATCTCCTGGTTGGTGTCGCTGGTCGACATCACCAGGCGCGTGCCCGTCGAGCTGGCGATCAGGGTGGCGACGACGCCGGTGTCGCCGCTGACGTTGTTGATGGCGTCGGCCAGGTCCTCGACCGTCATGTCCGAGGTGACGGTGATCTGGGCAGCCGTCCCGTCGGTGGTGTTCAGCGAGAACACCCCGTCCAGGCCCAGGGCCGTGTCGGCCGTCTGGGCGGTCGAGGCGATCTTCATGGCCTTGGCCAGCTGGGTGACGGTGATCGAATAGGAGGCCGCGACCGCGTCGGCGTCGGCGCTGACCGCGAGCACGTCCGTCGCGTCGGTGCCGTCCGAGGCGGTGAGATAGGCGCTCTTCTCGTCGAAGGCGTTGGTGGTGGTCGAGACCGAGCTGTAGGTCGTCGAGGCCAGCGACTCCATGGAGTCCGAGACCGCCTGCAGCAGCGTCTGCAGCTCCTGATAGGAGGCGATCTTGGTCTCGTTGGTCGTGACCTTGGCGTCGATGGTGTCGGCTCGCGCGGTCTTCTGCGCGACGGCGGCCTCGATCAGCGAGTCGGTGTCGAGCCCCGAGATCGTGCCGGTCAGGTAGGTCGTCGACCCGGAGGTCGAGACGGTGCTGGTCGTCGTCATGGCGATGTCCGGAAAGTCGGCGGGAGGATCCAGAGAATCCTCCCGCCCAGTCTGCAGGACGACGCGGGCGGGCCCGCGCCGTCACGGCATGAGCCGACTACTGCAGCAACTTCAGAAGCGACTGGCTCATCGAGTTGGCCTGGCTGAGGGCCGAAATCGCTGCGCTGGTCAGGGTCTGAGCGTTGGTGAAGTTGGTCTGCTCGCTGGCGATGTCCACGTCGGTGATGGCCGACGCGGCCGATTCCAGGTTCTCGAGCGAGGTCGAGATCACGTCGCCCCGGAATTCGAAACGCGACAGGGTGGCGCCCACGTCGGCCCGCATTTTCGAGACGTCCGTGATCGCCTGGTCGAGGGTGTCCATCAGCGCCGAAGCCGAGGACGAGGTGATCGAGGTGCCGTCGAGCGAAAGCGCGGCAGTGTCCGCGTCGCCCAGCTTCACCGAGATCACGTCGCTCGACGAGGTGCCGACCAGGAAGTCGACGCCGGCCGAGGAGCCGTAGTCGCTCGCGCCATCCAGAAGCGTGATGCCGTTGAAGGTGGTCGACGTGGTGATGTCGTCCACTTCCTCGAGCAACTGCTGATACTCAGCGTCGATGTAGCTGATGTCGTCAGAGCTCGAGCTCCCCGATTGGGCCTGGGCCGTCAGGGACTTCATACGCTGCAGGATGTCGGCGATGTTGGACAGCGCGCCGTCCGCGGTGTTCAGCACCGAGGTGCCGCTGGTCACGTTGGTGGCGGCTTGGTTCAGCACGGTCACGTCGGCGTTCATGGACGTCGCGATGGCGAGGCCGGAGGCGTCGTCCTTCGCGCTGACGATCCGCGAGCCGCTCGACAGCTTCGCCAGGGACTCGCTCTGCGCAGCCGAGTTGTTGTTCAGGTAGCGCAGGGCGGTGTTGGCGGCCGTGTTGGTGGAGATAACTGGCATGTTCTAGTCCGGTTCTCTGTCTGGAGTCCGTCCGGGGGAGAGTCCGGCCGGGAAGCTGTCCGCCGTTCTGTCGGCCTGGCTTCGACGAGTTGAACGGGACGTCCCCCGACGATGGGGCGGTTTTTCTTTTCGCCCTCCGCGCGCAGGCGCTGGAAAGGCGGCCGCACACCGCCTCGAGTTGATTTTCATCCGCCGATCGCGTCAGCCTGCATCGGACGACGGGGGCGGCATGGGCCAGGCTTCATCGAGACGCGCGTTCGGGGCGGCCGGCTGGCTGGCCCTTATGCTGCTGGCGGCGGCGCCGGCCCTCGCCCGGGCGGCGACCGCCGATCTCGACGTGGAGTATCGGCAAAGTCGCTTGATCTACGCCGCCAACCAGCTTCCGGCAGGGCGCAACGCCCAGTCGGGCAAGATCGCGCCGCTGAAGGGAGCGGATATCCTGCGCTGCGAGCCGGACATCCAGGACAGCGCCTGCCGCGCGCGCGTCCCTGACATCGCCTTGTGGGCCGAGCGCCGGCTACGAGGCCAGGACCTGGCCGGCGCCCCCAGCCTGAAGGAGGTTGAGCGCGCCGTCGCCCGCCTCGCCCCCGCCGCGCCCTGCCCGCCCCAGACGATGGGCGACCGCGTGGGTCCGCAACGGGTCGATGTGCGTCCGGATACGCCGGACGACATCAGGGAGATCTACATCGTCCCCCGCTCGGCCTGCGGCTGGCGGGCGCTGGGCTTCCATCGATATCTCTATTTCGCCGCCCTCTACGCGGCCTCGGCCCCGGCCGACGAGCGAACGGCCGCCGCGGCCTCGATCGCCCGCATGAAGACGTACGCACGCGCGGGCGCGAGCTTCGATCCGGCCTGCGGCGCCTGGTCGTCGCAACCCGCCAAGGCCACCTGTGAGCTGCTGACCCACGACGCCGCCGTCGCGGCGCTGCGGACGGCGAGCGACGCCCTGCTGACCGAAGCCGCGGGCGAGCGGCCGCAGCGGGTCGCGACGCCGCCGGCCGCCTCTTCGGCCATCTACGACGCCCCGACCTCGCAGCTGTGGCCCGACCTCAACGGCGGCGCCCAGGAGATCTTCATGGCCGCCGCCCTGGCGCGCGGCGACGTCAGCGCGGACGAACTGACCGAGCAGTGCCGATACCTGACCCCGCCGCCGGACTACACGCCTCCGCCCTCGCCCGACTTCTGGGAGGCGATCAACCTGCTGGCCGCGCGGATCGCCCACCGGGGCTGCCCCGGCCAGGACTGATCACCCGCCCCGCCCGTGTGCGACAAAAGCGGCCTTCCCCACCCCTCCAAAAATAAACCGCCCCATCCGCGGCGGAGCCTCCGTTGAACCCATCGATCGGCGCCCAGGGCGTCGGACCGATTTCACCGGAGATCTCTCCATGACCACCGTCTCTTCGACGACGAGCACGACCAGCACCGCGAGCACGTCCAGCGCGTCGAGCACGCTGCAACTCGGCACGACCGACTTCCTGTCGCTGCTGATGACCCAGCTGACCAACCAGAACCCGCTGGATCCGACCGATCCGACCGAGTTCACCAGCCAGTTGGCGAGCTACGCCTCGCTGGAGCAGCAGATCAGCACCAACGACACCCTGACCTCGCTGTCGGACACCATGTCGACCCTGTCCGACACGACCACCAGCATGTCGGACAACCTCTCGTCGCTGCTGACCCAGGTCCAGCTGCTGGCCTCGCAAAGCGAATAAGGGCGAGCCGAGATGAGCCTTTCCTCCGCCCTCTCCACGGCCGTCTCCGGCCTGACCGCCCAGAGCATCGCTCTGTCGGCGATCTCGGAGAACATCGCCAACGCCTCGACCACCGCCTACAAGACCTCGGAGGTCTCGTTCCAGTCGCTGGTCAGCGGCGCGATGAACTCCAACACCTCGACCAGCTCGGTGGTGGCCAAGACCAGCCAGGCGCTGAACGTCACCGGCACGATCTCGTCGACAAGCGTCTCGACCAACGTCGCCATCGACGGCTCGGGCTATTTCGTGGTCGCGGCCGATCCGGGCGACACCGGCAGCGCGCTTGTCTACAGCCGCAACGGCAGCTTCTCGACGGATTCCGACGGCTATCTGGTCAATAGCGAAGGCTATTACCTGATGGGCTACGCGACGGACTCGGACGGCAACATCCTGACGTCCAACACCAGCGACCTGACCAGCCTGTCAGCGATCAACCTCGACTCGATCAGCGGCACGGCCAAGGCCACCTCGACGGTGACCATGGCCGCCAACCTGCCGGCCGATACGGTCACCGGCGACAGCTACGACACCAGCATGGAGGTCATCGACTCCCTGGGCGTCAGCCACACCGTCGGCCAGACCTGGACCAAGACCGGCGACAACACCTGGACGCTGAGCCTGTCGGATCCGACCCTGACGTCGGACAGCTCGACCACTTCGGGCACGATCAGCCCCAGTTCGGTGACCGTCACCTTCAATTCCGACGGCAGCCTGGCCTCGACCGACCCGTCGCCCGTCGACCTGTCGATCAGCGGCTTTTCCACCGGCGCCGCCGACAGCACCATCACGCTGGACCTGGGCGAAACCGGCGGCACCGACGGCCTGACCCAGTTCGCCTCGACCTCCTCGACCCTGTCGCTGAGCCCGACCTTCGAACAGGACGGCGCCAACTACGGCGAGCTGTCGGGCATCACCATCGACGAGAGCGGCCTGGTCACGGCCAATTTCGACAACGGGGTCAGCCTGGCGATCTACCAGATCCCGGTCGCCACCTTCAGCAACCCCAACGGCCTGACCCACGTCTCGGGCACGGTCTATGACGAGAACTCGGCCGCCGGTCAGGTGCACCTGAACCTTCCAGGCGAAGGCAGCGCCGGCAGCCTGGTGGCCAGCGCCCTCGAAGGCTCGACCACCGACACGGCCACCGAGTTCAACAAGATGATCATCGCCCAGCAGGCCTATTCGGCCGCTTCGCAGGTCGTCAGCGCCACCAGCGACATGTTCGACACCCTGATCCAGGCGGTGCGGTGAGCGCCATGGGCACCATCGAACGCCTGCATACCCGCGCCCAGAAGGCGCGCCGGGACCGCGACACGCCGGTGGTCTCCTCGGTCGAGGAGGCCCGGGCCCTGGCGCGCAGCATCGCCGAGGGCCTGTCGGCCCTGTCGGACGACCAGCGCCTGCTGATGCTGTCGAACCTGCACGACGTGCAGACCGTGCTGGAAACCCGCGTCGCCGCGCTCGAGACCGACATGGCCGAGAGCCGCGAACGCATCCAGGCCGTCACGCGCGGCCTGAGCGCCACCGCCGGCTATCGCGGCAGCGTCCGGGCCCTGCGCGACCACCGCCGCCGCAAGGACTAGCGCCATGTCGCTGTCGTCGATCATCAGCTCCGCCTCGTCCGCGCTGTCCAACACGCAGATGCAGATCGCGGTGGCCAACGCCAACGTGGCCAACGCGGACGACCTGACCTACACGCGCAAGAGCGTCAGCTCGACCGCGACGACGGCGCTGAACTCGGCCTCGACGACCACCATCCAGCGAGCCGCCGACACCTATCTGGCCAAGACCGTGGTCAAGACGGCGGCCGGCGCGGGCTACGCCTCGACGATCGACAGCTACATGCAGTCCTACGACGCCGCCCTCGGCTCGGTGGACGCCGGCAGCGACCTCTCCAGCCTGCTCGACACCTTCACCAGCGCCCTGACCTCGCTGTCGGCCAGCGCCGACAGCGACACGGCCAAGGCCTCGGTGGTCTCGGCCGCCTCGTCGCTGGCCGCCAGCATCGGCGGCCTGTCGGCCTCGATCCAGGACCTGCGCACCCAGGCCAACACCGACATCTCCACGACCGTCGACACCATCAACTCGACCCTGTCGACCCTGGCCTCGCTGAACGACCAGATCTCGTCGGTCACCGCCCAAGGCGGCGACGTCACCAGCCTGCAGGACCAGCGCGACTCGGCCCTGACCACCCTGTCGGGCCTGATCGGCATCAGCAGCTACACGACGTCGGACAACAAGCTGGTGGTCTACACCACCGGCGGCGACCAGCTGCTGGGCACCACCGCGGCCAAGCTCAGCTACACCGCCTCCAGCGCACTCGGCGCGACCAGCGTCTATCCCGACACGATCTCGGGTATCATGCTGAACGGCAAGGACATCACCGAGAGCGTCGATTCCGGCCAGCTGGGCGCGCTGATCACCCTGCGCGACGAGACCCTGGTCGACGAGCAGGCCGAGCTGGACGCCATGGCGTCGACCCTGATCTCGCAGGTCAACGCCATCACCAACGCCGGCTCCGCCGTGCCCGCCCCCACCACCCTGACCAGCGCCGGCACGGTGTCGGGCAGCGACGGCTTCTCGGCCAGCGGCACGCTGCGGGTGGCCGTGGTCGATTCCAGCGGAACCACGATCTCGACCGAGGACCTGGACCTGTCGTCCTATTCCAGCGTCGATGATCTGGTGAACGCCCTCGACGCCATCGACGGCCTGTCGGCCAGCATCGGCACCGACGGCAAGCTGACCATCACCGCCGACGACAGCGCCAACGGCGTGGCCCTGGGCGACATCGGCGCCTCGGTCGGCGACGACGCCCAGGGCGTCTCCGACTATTTCGGCTTCAACGACCTGTTCTCCGGCTCGACCGCAGCCGACATCTCGATCTCCTCGAAGCTGGCGAACGACTACAGCCTGCTGGCCACCGGCGCGCTCGACACCTCGACCACGCTGTCGGCCGGCGACCGTGCTCTGTCGACCTCCGACAGCACCACCGTCGACGCCCTGACCTCGATGCTGTCGGGGACCCTGAGCTTCGCGGCGGCCGGCGACCAGCCGGCCAAGACCGTCACCCTGTCGTCCTACACCGCCAGCTTCGTCGCCGGCGCGGCGACCCTGGTCTCCGACGCCTCCTCCAGCTCCGAGACCGCCCAGGCCACCTACGAGGCGGCTGCCAGCCGGCTGCAGAACACCACCGCCGTCAATGTCGACGAAGAGCTGGCCCTGCTGACGACCTACCAGTCGCAGTACGAGGCCACCGCCCAGCTCGTCTCGATGGCCAAGGAACTGTTCGAAGCCCTGATCAGCATGGTGAGCTGACCATGATCAGCCGCATCGCCACCTTCAACCACTCCAACACCATGCTGACGGCCAGCCTGAAGGTGCAGGCCAAGCTGGCCGACCAGCAGGCCCAGACCGCCTCGGGCCTGAAGTCGACCACCTATGGGGGCCTGGGCAAGGACACCGGCAGCCTGCTGCGCCTGTCCAGCCAGAGCGCGGCCCTGACGGCCGAGAACAGCGCGGCCAGCACCGCGGCGGCCTATGTCAACGCCTCCTACTCGGCCCTGGGCGACATCGCCGACCTGGCCACCACCATCAAGACCCAGCTGGCCTCGATGATGTCGAGCACGACCACCGACGCCGACACCATGACGCAGTACGCCACCAGCTGGCTGAACGACCTCCAGGCCCTGCTCAACAGCAACTCGGCCGGCGTCTACCTGTTCTCGGGCACGGCCGGCGACGCCGCCGCCGTCGACTACAGCGACACCGACTACGACCCGACGGCCGACACCAGCGTCGCCGACACCAACTACTACCAGGGCTCCGGCGCCGGCCGCACCTTCACCACCACTGACGGCCAGACCATCAACCTGTCGGTCACCGCCGATTCCTCGGCCTTCGAGGAGCTGGCCCGGGCGCTGAAGATGGTCATCGCCTCGCCCAGCGACACCACGGTGATCTCCAGCGCCTACGACATGGTCAGCGACGCGGTGACCGGCGTCGGCTCGCTGCAGGAGCAGGTCTCGCTGCAGGCCTCGACCCTGTCGGACCTGACCTCGCGCAACGAGGCCAAGATCGACAGCATCGACACCCTGTCGTCCAACCTCAAGGACGCCGACCTCGCCGAGACCGCCGTCCTGGCCACCCAGTACGAAACCCAGCTGGAAGCCATGTACTCGATGATCAGCACCCTCTCCTCGCTGAGCCTGAGCAAGTATCTGTAGTGGGCGACAAGATGCTCCCCTTCTGGGGGAGCTGTCGCGAAGCGACTGAGGGGGCCTGCGCCGA
>NZ_JBWKNI010000011.1:0-154810 GCF_059415485.1 Caulobacter sp. GW821-FHT10C03
TCTTGCCATGGTCAACGTGACCGATGGTGCCGATGTTGCAGTGCGGCTTATTACGTTCGAACTTTTCCTTGGCCATCGTCTCTACCTTCGCGCCGGCGGCTGATTGTTACGGGTATCACTTCGGGGGGAGCTGGAGCGGGTAGCGGGAATCGAACCCGCATCCTCAGCTTGGAAGGCTGCTGCACTACCATTGTGCTATACCCGCCCTGTAGGACCAAGAATGGGCCTAGCTGGCAGCGGGGTCGCGATCGGCTCCCGTCTCTTGGCTCGGGGGCCTCGCCCACCTTCCGGTCGTTCAGTTCATCGCGCGTGGTGGGGGAAGAAGGACTCGAACCTTCGAAGCTTTCGCAGCGGATTTACAGTCCGCCCCCTTTGCCGCTCGGGACATTCCCCCACGGCGCGATGTGAACTCCGGAAGAGGCGGCCGTATCTTCGATCTTGGCGGCCGTGTCAAACGGCTGCTGTGGATCGAGGAACAAAAGCTCTTTGAGCAGGTTCGGACGGTGCTAAGCAGCGCCGGACCGGCTCGCGGAACCTCGTGGCCCCCAAATCGGAGCGCGTCTTATAGTGTCCTCTCATTCTGAACGCAACGACCGTGGAAGGCCAAAAGCGCCAGAACGTGAAAATCGCGGCAAGCCTCAGAAAAACAAGCACTTTTCCAAGCCTCACAGCGACGAAAAGGACTGGATCTGGGGGAATCACGCGGTCGAGGCGGCGCTTTCGAACCCCGCCAGACCCGCGCCGAAGCGCCTTCTGGTCACCCCGGACCGCGCCAAGCGACTCGCGCCGAATCTCCAGCGCCACCCCGCCCTGCAGGTGATGGAGGCGCAAGATATCGCCCGCCAGCTGCCCCAGGGCGCCGTGCACCAGGGAATCGCCATGAAGGTGGACGAGCCCGAGCCGCTGTCGCTGGCCGAACTGGGCACGCCGGCCAAGGGCGTGATCGTCATGCTCGACCAGATCACCGACCCGCAGAACGTCGGCGCCATCTTCCGCTCGGCCGCCGCCTTCGGGGTGAAGGGCGCGGTGCTGCAGGACCGCCACGCCCCCGTGCTGTCCGGCGTGCTGGCCAAGACCGCCGTCGGGGCGGTGGACAAGGTGCCCTACGCGCGCGTGGTCAATCTTTCTCGGGCGCTCGAGGAACTGGCCGACCTGGGCTGGCGGGCCGTGGCCCTGGCCGGCGAGGCCGAGGAGAGCCTGGAAGCGGTGCTCGACGGCGGTCCGACCGTGCTGGTGCTCGGTTCGGAGGGCGAAGGCGTGCGGCGCCTGGTTGCCGAACATTGCGACGCGATGGGAAAAATCCCCATGCCCGGCGGCTTCGAGAGCCTGAATGTGTCCGCCGCGGCGGCGATCGCGCTCTATGAAACGTCCAGAGTTCGCGCCACGGGGGAAATCGGTTCGTAAAATACGATTAACCGTTTTGATTTCGTCGCAACGACGTGTTTTCCTCGCGGGCGATTGGCTTCGCGAGCCTTCAAGTACGACAGCTCGCGAGGGATCATAGGCATGGGATCGGGGGACCCGATGTTGCAGGTGAAGTTCAGGACGGCGGCTCTTGCCTCGTCCGCGGTGTTGGCGCTGGCCCTGACGGGCTGCGGCGCGCGGGAGCCGGCCGACACGCCGCCGACCGCCGCCAGCGAACCGGCGCCCGCGCCGGCGCAGAAGCCGGAGCTGCTGGGGGCAGCTCCGAGCGAAGCGCCGCCGTCGGAAGGCCTGCTGGGCGGCCCGGTCGCCCAGCCGCAGCCGGTGGCCGTCACCAGCAGCGATTCGCGTATCAAGACCTGGCGCCGCGCCGACGGCACCCTGGTCACGGCCATGCGGCCGATCGCCAATCCGCGCGGCTCGGGCAAGGTCGAGACGCGTCCGCACGCCAAGCCCCAAGCTACGGCAAAGCCGCACCATGCGCGCACCACCACCGTGGCCGCCGCGCGTCCCGCGCCGGTCGCGGTCGCCAAGCCGGCTCCTAAGCCCGCCGTGGTCGCCGCCAAGCCTGCGCCGAAGCCGGCCGTGGTCGCCGCGAAACCCGCGCCGAAGCCGGCTCCGGTGGTCGCCAAGGCGCCGCCGCCCGTGCAGGTCGCCAAGCCCGAGGTCCTGAAGCCCGCCGCTCCGCCCGCCAAGCCGACGGTCGTGGCCAAGGCTCCGGTGGTTCCGCCGGTCGTCGCGCCGGTCGCGGCTCCGGCCGCCGTCAAGCTGCCGCCGAAGGTCGAGAAGCTGCAGGCCGCCGTCGCGCCCGCCGCCACCAGCGGCGCGGTGCTGGCCACGGCCGAGAGCCTGAAGACCGGCAAGGAAGGCCAGGTCACCCTGTCGCTGCCCGCGACCCTGGGCGACCTGATCAAGGAACAGGCCGCCAAGTTCGGCCTGGGCAAGCCGGCCAAGAAGGTCAGCGCCTACGCCGACCTGGAAGGCCAGGGCTACGAGATCACCCCGAACGGCCGCCAGACCGCGACCGTCAAGCCGGGCGAGCCGACCACCTTCGCCTGGCAGGTCAAGCCGACGCCCGACGCCAAGGGTCAGCTGACCACGCAGTTCGGCGCGTCGCTGGACGGCGGCAAGGCGCCCCAGCCCTTCTCGCTGGGCGCGATCACCAAGCAGGTGGCCGCGGTTCCGGAGAAGGTCGAGGCGGCCGCCAAGGGCTTCAAGCTGCCGGCCTTCCTCGACCAGCAGGTCGAGGTGCCGGGCATCGGCAAGGTGCCGGGCAAGTCGCTGCTGGGCGCTGGCCTGCTGCTGCTGGCCCTGATCATCATCGTCGCCATCTCGCGCAACGCCGCCAAGGCCAAGGCCCAGGCCGAGCGTCGCCGCAAGTTCCGCACCCTGACCGACTACGGCCGCAACGAGGCCGAGTTCGACACGCCCAAGGCGCAGGACGTGGCCTATGTGAACCCGATGGTGGCCGCCGCCGGCGGCGCCGTGGCGGGCGCGGCGGCCGTGGCCGCCTTCAACCACCACGAGGAAGCCAAGGCCGAAGCGGTCGCCGAGCACGAGCCCTTCCCGGCTCCGGCCGACGACAGCCCGCAGGTGCAGCACGTCAGCGACGTCAGCCACGCCGAGCCGGTCGCCCACGCCGAGCCTCATGACGATCACGGCCACGCCGAGGATCATCATGAACCGGCCGCCGAGCACCACGATGGCCACGGGGACGACCACAAGGCCGACCATCACGAAGCGGCGGATCACCACCACCGCGAACCGGAACCGGTCCACTAAGATCGAGGGCCCGTCCAGCAGGACGGGCCCTTTTTCGTTCGCTCCCGTGCAGGGCGCGCCTCGATCGCCGTCCATGCCGCCTTGAGCGCTTGCCAGGGCGCGCCGCCTGCCCCATTGAGACCGCATGCTCGACGCGCTCTTTTCCTCCGCTAGCGGCCCGCTGACGGCCTTCCTGCAAGTCCTGATGATCGACCTGGTCCTGGCCGGCGACAACGCCGTGGCCGTGGGCCTGGCGGCGGGCGGCCTGCCGGTCAAGGACCGCAAGAAGGTCATCCTCTACGGCCTGGGCGCGGCCGTGGTGCTGCGCATCGGTTTCGCTTTGATCACCACCTGGCTGCTGGGCGTGGTGGGCCTGCTGCTGGCCGGCGGCTTCCTGCTGCTGTGGGTGTGCTGGAAGATGTGGCGCGAGCTGCGCGAGCAGGCCGCCCAGGACGCAGCCGACGCCGCGGCCATGCTCGATTCCGACCCGAACACCGAACCCCAGGCCCGGGCGCCCAAGAGCTTCAAGAGCGCCTTCCTGCAGGTGCTGATCGCCGACGTCTCGATGTCGCTGGACAACGTGCTGGCCGTGGCCGGCGCGGCCCGCGAGCATCCGGCCATCCTGGTGTTCGGCCTGCTGCTGTCGATCGCCCTGATGGGCCTGGCCGCCAACGCCATCGCCAAGCTGCTGCACAAGCACCGCTGGATCGGCTTCATCGGCCTGGCCATCGTGCTCTACGTCTCGCTGCACATGATCTGGGAAGGCCACCGCAGCGTCGTCATGGACCTGCACAAGACCGAGCAATACAACGCCGCCGCCCCGAACGTGATCGACATCAAGCCCGACGAAGTGGCCCAGCACGAGAAGCACCGCTAACCCGATGGCCAGGATCTGGACGCCCAGGACGTACCTGCCGCTGGCCGCGCTGAGCGGTTTCGTCTCGGTGGCCGTCGGGGCCTTCGCCGCCCACGGCGTGCACGAGGCCCGGCCCGTCGAGCTGCTGAAGACCGGCGCGCTCTACGAGATGACCCACGCGCTGGCGGTGTTCGCCGCCTTCGCCGTGGCGCGGGCGGCGGGGCGTTCAGGGGGCCTCACGGCCGGCCTCTTCCTGTTCGGATCGCTGGTGTTCTCGGGCACGCTCTACGCCCTGGCCTTCGGCGGGCCGAGGATCCTGGGCGCGATCACCCCGATCGGCGGCGTGGCCTTCCTGGCCGGCTGGCTGGTCCTGGCCTGGACCGCGCGCAAGGTCGGCGACGAGGGCTAGTAGCGCAGTAGCGCGACGTCCACGGCGTCGCTTCCCATGGCCTCTACGAAGGCCGTCCTGACGGCCGCCTTCAGGTCGGCCGAGGACTCGGCCTCGGGATCCATCTCGTCCGCGATCAGAACCAGGACGGCGAACCGATCCGCGTCGATGATCCCCTGCGGGGGCAGCAGATCTTCGACGTGCAGCGGCGTTCCACACAGCCCCAACTGCACGCAGAGCTTTTCCATCAGCGCCGGATAACCGATGGGCGTCATCGCGGCGCGGCCTTCTTCGGAACCGCCAGCAGGAAGATAGCCAGGGCCGAGCCGACCAGGCAGGCGAACATCACCGCCGCCACCGGGCGCGGGGTGCCGTCGTGCAGCATGCCGCCGGCCCAGGAGGCCACGGCGCCGGCCGCGAACGAGACCCCGCCCATCAGGGCCGAGATCGAGCCCGCCCGGCGCGGATCGACGCTGAGCGCGCCGGCCATGGTGTTGCCCGACATCAGGCCGTAGGTCGACAGGGCCAGGAACAGCACCGGCAGCACGGTCCACTCGCCGCCCAGGCCCGTCCACGAAAAGAAGGTCAGCACCAGGGCCAGGACCACCGAGGCGGCGCTGGCGCGCATCAGCACCTGGTCGGGCTTGAAGCGGCGCAGCAGGAAGCGGTTGACCTGGCTGGCCCCGATGATGCCGACGGCGTTGAGCGCGAAGACGATGTTGAACACCAGGGCCGAGTGGCCGTAGGTGCCCATGACGAGGTCGGGCGCGGTCGAGATGTAGGTGAACAGCACCGAGCCGTTCAGCGCCCCGGCCAGGCCGTAGCCCAGCAGGCGCTTTTCCCGCAGCAGCAGGCCGAAGGCGCGCAAGGGGTTCTCGGCGCGGGCCTGGGCGGCGGTCTCTTCCGAGCGCGACTCCTTGAGGCCCAGGGCCACCCAGACGCCGATCGCCAGGCCGAAGGCAGCCATCACCCCGAACACCCAGCGCCAGCCGGCCACGGCGTCGATCGCCCCGCCCAGCTGCGGCGCCAGCACGGGGGCGAGACCCATGATCAGGGTCATCAGCGACAGCACCCGCGCGGTCTCGGCATGGTCGAAGCGGTCGCGCACCACCGCCCGGGCCACCACCGCCCCGGCGCAGCCGCCCAGGGCCTGGACGAAGCGCGCGCCCAGCAGCACCTCGATGTTGGGGGCCAGGGCGCAGGTCAGGGAGGCGACGGTGTAGATGCCCACGCCCAGCAGGATCGGCGCGCGCCGGCCCAGGCGGTCGGAGGCCGGACCGTAGACGAACTGGCCCAGCGCCATGCCCGCGAAGAAGGCCGCCAGGGTCAGCTGGGTCTGCTCGGCGCCGACGTGCAGGCTGCGGCCGATGGCCGGCAGGCTGGACAGGTACATGTCGATCGACATCGGCGCGAAGGCCGTCAGCGCCCCCAGCAGCAGGACGAGCCGCCAGGGCGTGGCGGGCGGGGAAGCGGGAGGAGCCGAAGTCATCCCGGCCTTCTACTCCCGTCTGCCGCTACGGAAAGCCCTTATCGGTCTTGCGAGGCTGCTTCCCCGCCCGCAATCTGACCGCAGATAACATAACAAGGGAGACGCTCATGGCCGCCCATTGGCCGCAGCCGCGGTTCGCGCAGATCAACGGCGTTCGGATGGCCTATTACGAGGCCGGCCCGCGAACGGGCGTCCCCATCGTCTTCTCCCACGGCTTTCCGGAGCTGGCCTACAGCTGGCGCCACCAGGTCGCCGCGCTGGCCGAAGCCGGCCACTGGGTGATCGCCCCGGACCAGCGCGGCTACGGCCTGACCGACAAGCCCGCCGCCGTCACCGACTACGACATGGCCCACCTGACCGGCGACCTGGTCGGCCTGCTGGATCACCTGGGCGTCGAGAAGGCGATCTTCTGCGGCCACGACTGGGGCGGCATCATCGTCTGGGCCATGCCGCTGCTGCATCCGGACCGGGTGGCCGGGATCATCGGGCTGAACACCCCGTTCGTGCCGCGCCTGCCCATCGATCCCATCGAGATGTTCAAGGCGGCCTATGGCGAGGACATGTACATCGTCCACTTCCAGACGCCCGGCGCGGCCGACGCCCTGTTCGCCAAGGACGTCGACAAGACCATCCGCTTCTTCATGCGCCTGCCCGGCGACGGCGTGGTCGGCTTCTCGTCGCGCCCCGCCGAGCGGCGCTCGCTGGCCCTGCAACTGGCCCTGGAGCACTTCGACCCGGCCGGCGACGACAAGCAGTTCCTGACGGACGCCGAGCGGGCGGTCTATGTGGAGGCCTTCGAGAAGGGCGGCTTCACCGGGCCGATCAACTGGTACCGCAACTTCACCCGCAACTGGGAGCGCTCCGAGCCCCTGCCCCGCCGCATCGATGGCGTCCCCTGCCTGATGATCATGGCCGAGCACGACGTGGTGCTGCCGCCGTCGCTCGCCGACCGGATGGGCGAGCAGATCTCGGACCTGGAGAAGGTGCTGGTCGAAGGCAGCGGCCACTGGACCCAGCAGGAGAAGCCGGCGGAAGTGAACGCGGCGATCCTGGGGTGGCTGGAGCGGCGGTTTCCCGGTTAAGGGGGCGTTGGCGTCCGCTGGGCCACGCGGTACTCGCTTTTTCACCGAGCATCCCCGCGAAGGCGGGGACCCAAGCTGGCTCTCGCGATGAGGCGCGGCCGTGGATCAGCGGACTCGGCTTGGGTCCCCGCCTTCGCGGGGATGCTCGGATTAAAGTAGGGCGACCCCTCCCCCTCGCCACACGACGGCGACCGCCAGGGTTGCTAGCCTGACCTCCTTCCCCGGATTCGCCTGAAGGAACCGCCGTTGCGCGCAGCCGTCGTCCTGGCCGCTCTGATCGCGCTGGCCGGCTGTGAGCCGTCGGGACGGCCGCCCTCGACCCTCGTCGTCTGGGCCTGGGAGCGGCCGGAGGATCTGCGCTTCCTGGGCGATCGGGCCGAGGTGGCGGTGCAGACCGGCTTCGTCGAGTTGTCGGGCGATGCGGTGGAGGCGCGGGGACGGCGGTTTCCGCTGAAGGTCAGCCGGCCGCCGACCACCGCCCTGGTGCACGTGCAGATCGACCCCGACCGTCCCCTGGCGTGGACGCCCGCGCTGCGCGCCCGGACGTCCGCGGCGATCCTGCACTACGCCGCCGCGATCCCCGCCCGCCGGGTGCAGGTCGACTTCGAGGTGCGCGCCTCGCAGCGTCAGGTGCTGCTGGACGTGCTGGCCGACGTGCGGGCCGGACTGCCACCGGGAACCCTGCTGTCGATGACCGCCCTGGCCTCGTGGTGCGATACGGAGACCTGGCTGGAGCAGGCCCCGGTGGACGAGATCGCACCCATGCTGTTCCGCATGACCCAGGGCGGCGAGCCGCTGCGCCGGCGCCTGGCGAAAGGGCGCGATTTTCGCAACCCGAAGTGTCGCCAAGCTCTGGCGGTCTCCACCGACACGCCTATAGTTCGAGCGCCTCCCGGACGCCGCGTCTATCTCTTCGCCCCCCACAGCTGGAGCGAAGCCGACTTCGAGACGGCGCGACGGCAGGTTGGGGGATGGCGGTGAAGCGGCGTGTTGGGGCGGTCTTGGCCGCCGCGGTTTTCGTGGGCGCTCTGGGGGGCGTTCTGGCGGGCCAGGCCCACGGCTCGGGCTATGACGAGGACGTTCCCTGGTATCTGGATCCGCGCGGCGGCGACGCCCGCGACCTCCAGCGGCTGTATGCCGGCCAGCAGGGCGTGGTCATGGCCCGCGCGCCCCGGCCGATGCTGTTCCTGAACTGGCGGCTGCTGCACGGACTGAAGGTCGGTCCCCAGGCCGGCGCGGCGCTGTCGGACGACTGCTGCACCCCGCCGCCGGTGTTCTACGACGACAAGGGCGGCGTCTATGGCTGGCAGCGGGCGCGCGAGACCCTGCCCGGCGTCAAGTCCGAGCTGTCGTACCTGAGCGTCGAGCGCGACATCGGCAACTACCAGACCCGGCAGAACTGCTTCCGCGAGGCCTTCGACACGGCCATCGTCACCCTGCGCGACCGGACCAGGCGCTATGGCGCCTCGTCGCCCGCCGTGCGGGCCTGGCTGGACGGGCAGGACTCGGTGTTCGCCGCCTGCGGCCAGGCCGGGGTCGAGATGCCGCCGATGCTGGCCGACCAGCCCGGCTGGCTGCGCGCGGACCGGGCCTACCAGTCGGCGGCCCTGGCCCTCTACAACGGCTTCCACAACGCCGCGGCCGAGCGCTTCGGCGACATCGCCCGCGATCCCAACTCGCCCTGGCGGCCGATGGGCCTCTATCTGAAGGTCCGGGCCTTGCAGCGCGAGGCCCTGGCCAAGCCGAGCCCCGCCAGCTTCGCCCGCTCGCGCGCGGCCATCGCCGAACTGGCCGCCGCGCCGGACGGGACCTTCGGCAAGGGCGAGACCCGGGGCATGCTGCGCGCCCTGGCCTATCGCGACCAGCCGGGCCAGACCCTGGCCGATCTCGACCGCGACCTGAACCGGCAGGCGCCCTACCCGCAGATCGCCGTCGACCTGCGCGACTACCTGACGCTCGGCGCCAAGGCGTCGTCCCGGCCCGACGCGGTCGACTGGATCGAGACCCTGAAGGCGCTCGAGCCCGCCGCCCCGCTGGCCCACGCGCGCGAACGCTGGACCAAGACGCGCGACGTCGCCTGGCTGCTGGCGGCCCTGGCCCTGGTCTCGCCCGACGATCCGGCCGCCAAGGCGCTGGCCGCCGACGCCGAGAAGGTTCCGGCCGGCCCGGCCTGGCTGAGCGCGCAGTATCACCTGGTGCGGCTGACCATCGCGCAGGCCCCGCCGGCCGCGACCCGCGCCCGCCTCGACGCGATCCTGGCCCGCAAGGACCTGTCCGGCAGCGATCGCGCCCTGTTCGCCGCCGAGCGCCTGCAGGTCGCCTCCAGCCTCGCCGATTTCACAAATCACGCTACGCGCCGCCGCCTCTGCCTGGGCGACGCCGAGGCCTGCGCGCATGACGGCGCTGTCCCCTCGCGCGGCCAGGCCGACGGCTACAACGCCGAGATGATCGCCCCGCTGGCCTGGTCCGTCGGCTTTGGCGAGGAAGCCCGGGCGATCATCGACCGCCTGCCGCAGGAGCAGCGGATCGCGCTGTCGCGCAATCCCGCCCTGCCGGCCCATCTGCGCCTGGACGTGGCCCTGACCAGTTTCGCGCGGGCGGTGCAGCTGCAGGACGACGCGGCGATCGACGCCCTGGCGCGGGACCTGGCCAAGACGCTGCCCCAGCTGAAGACCGACTGGGCGCGGATCGCCGCCACCCCGCCGGGCGAAGCCAAGCGGTTCGCCGAGTTCTTCGTGCTGGCCAAGATCCCCGGCCTGCGGACCGACCTCATCGACTACATCCGCCCCACCGGCTCGCTCGCCAATTTCAGCGGCTCGTGGCCCCGCTGGATCATCGTGCCACGCGACCAGCGGCCAGCGACGGCCGCTCCGCCGAAGCTGGTCCGCTACCAGTACACCGGCGTCATCTACGGCGATCGGGACGACGAGCAGCGCTTCGGCGACCTGACCTGCCTTGGCCAGTGCGGCGCGGGCGCCTTCCCGCTGCGGCTGCCGCAGTTCGCCGCCGCCGGCCAGCCGACGGCCCTGGCCGAGCGTCGCGCCTTCCTCCCCGACAACGTGGCCGAACCGCCCAAGGGCTCGCTGAACGTCTGGGAAGAAGTGCTGGCCTACGCCCGCGCCCATCCGGAGGATCCGCGCTCGCCCGAGGCGCTCTACTGGCTGATCCGCGTCACCCGCTGGGGTCCCAACGAGGACGACATGAGCGGCCGCGCCTTCCGCCTGCTGCACGCCCGCTATCCGAAGTCGAGCTGGGCCAAGCGGTCGCCCTATCACTACTGAGCGACGCTCAGCGCCAGCGGTCGCCAGGGCCCGCGAAGAAGGTCGCGGCCAGATGCCGCCAGGGGATCACGATCGGGAAGACCACGACGAGCAGGCAGGCGAAGGCGGTGGCGGCGGTGTCTTCGTCCATCCCGCCGCTGGCCCACTTGGGGGCGGCGACGACGGCCAGCCAGATCGCCTTCCAGGCCATCTCGAACATCAGCAGCGGCAGCATGCGCAAGGGATGGCGCAGGCCCAGGATCGCCAGCAGCGACAGCGCCCCCAGCATGCACTGGACGACGCCCTCCATCAGCTCCCAGCCGGCGTGGCGCAGGACGATGCCCGGCCAGACCTGGATGCCCAGACCGACGATCAGCAGCAGATAGGCGCAGCGCAGGGCGTTGAGCCGCCAGGCGGGCAGGTCCGTCCCGTGGCTCGGGATCGAAGGCGCGAGGGCGACCATCACTCGACGTCCTTGAGGATCTTCTCGATGGCGCTCAGGCGGACCTTGATCTCGTCCAGGCCGTCGAGCACCGCCTGCTGGGCGGCGCCGCCCTGGTGAGCGGCCTTCGCTTGGGCTTGGGCCTGGGCCGCGCGGGACCAGTAGCGCATGGCGAAGATGATCAGGACGGTCGCCAGCGGCAGGCAGATCGTCAGCAGATAGATGTGCGCTTGCATGCAAGCCCCCTTATTTTTCGGGTTTCTCGGACAGCGTCGCGGCGGCGGCCGCGACGGTCTCGGGCGTGAGTTCGAGGCGGAAGTCGACGACCTCGAAATAGTTCAAGGCCTTGCCGTCGGCCGACAGCTCCAGCTGGCTCCTGACCAGGCCCGCGTCCTCGAGCTTGTTCAGGTGCAGGTGCAGCAGCGGCCGGCTGATGCCGATCTCGCGCGCCAGGCGGCTGACATAGTTGCGCCCGCCGACCTTCAGCGCCGCGAGGATGCGGAGCCGATGGGGGTTGTCGAGCGCCGACAGGATCGCCGCCAGCTCGTCGCCCGAGATCATGCTGCAAGTCCGTATTTCATATGTCAGTTATTTCTGACACATGAAACAGAGTCAAGCGGGGTTTGCCAACGGCGCCGCTCGGCACTAGCGTCCGCGCCATGATCCGTCCCTCGCTCCTGGCCCTGTCGGCCTGTCTCGCCCTGGCCCATCCCGTGATGGCCGAAAAACTCACCCCCGAGCGCCTGTTCGCCGATCCCGACATCAACGGCCCGACGGCCAAGGGCGTGGCCCTGTCGCCGGACGGCAAGCGGGTGACCTATCTGAAGGCCAAGGCCGAGGCCGCCAACGTCCAGGACCTGTGGGCGGTCGACGTGGCCGGCGGCGAGCCCTATCGCCTGATCGACGCCAACGCCCTGTCGTCGGGCGACAAGGAACTGTCGGAGGCCGAGAAGGCCCGCCGCGAGCGCGCCCGGGTGCTGGCCCGCGGCGTCGTCGAATACAGCTGGGACAGCGAGGGCCGCTTCGTGCTCGTGCCGCTGGACGGCGACCTCTATGTGGACAGCGTCGCCGACGGCAAGGTGCGCCGCCTGACCCAGACGGCCGGCGACGAGGTCGACGCCAAGGTCTCGCCCAAGGGCCAGTTCGTCTCCTACGTCCGCGACCAGAACCTCTATGTGCGCCCGCTGGCCGGCGGCGACGAGACGGCGGTGACGAGCGAGGGCAAGGACGCCGTCTCGTTCGGCGTGGCCGAGTTCATCGCCCAGGAGGAGATGAACCGCGACACCGGCTACTGGTGGTCGCCCGACGAGACCCGGATCGCCTACACCCGCGTCGACGAGAGCGGCGTCGACATCGTGCCGCGCGCCGACATCGGCCCGACGGGCGCGACCGTGGTCGAGCAGCGCTATCCGCGCTCGGGCCGCCCGAACGCCGTGGTCGAGCTGTTCGTCAAGGACCTGGCCTCGGGCAAGGTCGTGCAGATCGACCTTGGTCCGAACAAGGACATCTACCTGGCCCGCGTGGCCTGGTCGAAGGACGGCAAGACCCTCTACGTCCAGCGCCAGAGCCGCGACCAGAAGACCCTGGAGCTGATCGCGTATGACCCTGCAAAGGGTGCGGGCAAGACCATCCTGACCGAGACCGATCCGCACTGGATCGAGCTGCACGACGACTTCCGCGCCCTGAAGGACGGCAGCTTCCTGTGGTCGTCGGAGAAGTCGGGCAACAACCACCTCTATCACTACGCCGCCGACGGCAAACTGCTGGCCCAGGTGACCAAGGGCGACTGGCCGGTCGACAAGGTCGAGGCGGTCGACGAGAAGCGCGGCCTGGTGTTCTTCGGCGCCTCGATCGACACCCCGATCGAGCGCCGGCTCTATTCGGTGTCGTACGTCAAGCCCGCGGCCCCGGTCGCCATGACCCCGGCCGGCGGCTGGTGGACCGCCAAGGTCGCCGCCACCGGCGCTTTCGTCGGCTCCTACTCCGATCCCAAGACCCCGCCGCAGACCGCGCTCTACGACCCGGCCGGCAAGCGCGTGCGCTGGATCGAGGAGAACAAGCTGGGCGCCGGCCACCCCTACGCACCCTATGCCGAGAGCCACATCGTGCCGGAGTTCGGCACGCTGAAGGCCAGCGACGGCCAGGTGCTGCACTATTCGCTGCTGAAGCCGGCCGACTTCGATGCGGCCAAGAAGTACCCGGTGATCGTCTCGGTCTATGGCGGCCCGCACGCCCAGCGCGTGACCAGGAGCTGGAGCGTCAACGACGAGGCCTTCCCCAACGCCGGCTACGTGGTGTTCAAGCTGGACAACCGCGGCTCGGCCAACCGCTCGGCGGCGTTCAAGACGGCGCTGGATCGCCGGATGGGCACGGTCGAGGTCGAGGACCAGTTCGCCGGCGCGGCCTTCCTGAAGACCCTGCCCTACGTCGATCCCGATCGCCTGGGGGTGATGGGCTGGTCGTACGGCGGCTTCATGACCCTGATGATGCTGACCGCCGAGGGCACGCCCTTCACGGCCGGCGTCGCGGGCGCCCCGCCCACCGAGTGGGGCCTCTACGACACCCACTACACCGAGCAGTTCATGGGCAAGCCGGACGAGAACAAGGCCGGTTATGCGCAGTCCGACGTGCTGAACCGCATCGACCACCTCAAGCCGGGCAGCCTGATGTTGATCCACGGCATGGCCGACGACAACGTGATCTTCGAGAACAGCACCCGCGTGCTGGCGGCCTTGCAGAAGAAGGGGATCGCCTTCGAGACCATGCTCTATCCCGGCGAGCGCCACAGCGTGATCCGCAGCCGGGCTAAGGGCCTGCACGTCATGAAGACGCACCTCGACTTCTTCGACCGCAAGCTCAAGGGCGAGTAATCGAAACGAGCGGCCCCGGTTCTCGCCGGGGCCGTTTTCGCATGGAGGGTGGAGCGTGAAGCGTCTGTTGCTGCTCGGCGGGGCCGTCCTGCTGCTGGCCGTTCCGGCCCATGCCGCCCCGCAGGCCAAGCCGGGCGCGCAGGCCGAATTGCCCGCCACCCAGTCCGAAGCCGCCCAGGACGACATGTATGCGGTCGGCTTCATCGGTCCGCAGTCGGATCTGGTCGAGGAACAGGCCCAACAGACCGCCGGCGAATTCTCCGCCGAGGACTCCGTGAAAGGCTGGCTGTCGGTGCAGCACGCCATCGGTTCCGAGGTCAACGCCGTCCTGGCGTTCAATCCCGACGCCCTGGAGATCGCCCGCGCCCTCGACGCCGAGCGCAGAGCCGGCAAGGTGCGCGGCCCGCTCCACGGCCTGCCGATCCTGATCAAGGACAACATCGAGACCCTCGATCCGATAGCCACCACCGCCGGCTCGCTGGCGCTGAAGGACAATGTCACCGGCCGCGACGCGCCCCTGGTCGCCCGGCTGCGGGCGGCGGGCATGGTGGTGCTGGGCAAGGCCAACCTGTCGGAATGGGCCAATATCCGCTCGTCGCGCTCGACCAGCGGCTGGAGCGCGGTCGGCGGCTTCACCCGCAATCCCTACGCCCTGGACCGCAGCCCCTGCGGCTCGTCCAGCGGCTCGGCGGCGGCGGTGGCGGCGGGGCTGGCGCCGGCCGCGATCGGCACCGAGACCGACGGTTCGATCACCTGCCCCGCCGCCATGAACGGCCTGGTCGGCCTCAAGCCCACCGTGGGCCTCGTTTCGCGCACCCATGTCGTGCCGATCAGCCACAGCCAGGACACCGCCGGCCCGATGACCCTGACGGTGCGCGACGCGGCCCTGCTGCTGACGGCGCTGGCCGGCTCCGATCCCGCCGATCCGGCCACGGCGCAGGCCGACGCCCGCAAGAGCGACTACGCCGCCACGCTGTCGAAGGATGCGCTGAAGGGCGTCACCCTGGCGGTGGCGCGGTTCTATGCCGGCGGCTCGCCGCAGACCGACGCGGTGTTCGAGCAGGCGCTGGAAGATCTGAAAGCCCAGGGCGCGACCCTGGTCGAGGTGGCGACCTTCGACGAGGACCCGATCGGCCGGGCCGAGGGGGTGGTGCTCTACACCGAGTTCAAGGCCGACATCGCCGCCTATCTGGCCTCGACCGACCCGGCGAAGGTCAAGCCGCGCACCCTGGCCGACCTGATCGCCTTCAACGCCGCGACGCCGGCCGAGACCCACTGGTTCGGCCAGGAGACCTTCGAGAAGGCGCAAGCGTCCAAGGGACTCGACGATCCGGACTACCTGAAGGCCAGGGCCGACGCCAAGCGGCTGGCCGGTCCCGAAGGCATCGACAGGATCCTGAAGGAGACCGGCGCGGTCGCGATCATCGCCCCGACCACCGGCCCGGCCTGGACCATCGATCCAGTCAACGGCGACCACTACGGCGGCTCGGCCACCACCCTGCCCGCCGTCGCCGGCTATCCGCACCTGACCGTGCCCATGGGCCAGGTCGAGGGCCTGCCCGTGGGCCTGTCGTTCATCGGCCCGGCCTGGAGCGAGGCGCGGCTGCTGAGCCTGGGCTATGCGTACGAACAGGCGACGCTGCGGCGGAAGCCGCCGGCGTTGAAGGAGACGGTGGGGCCGTAGGCTTGACCCCTCTCTCTTTGAGAGAGGGAGGGGCCCGCCGCGAAGCGGTGGGAGGGTGAGAGGTTACACTCTCTCCGGATGAGGCGCGGACCTGACGAAGCCCTTCAAAGCTCAAAGCCAAATCCATCGTCATCCCGGAAAGCGCGCAGCGCTTATCCGGGACCCAGGGGACTGGACTGGGCGGCTCGATCAAGCGTCCCAGCGGTCGCCGGGGCATTGCGGCGGCCCCTGGGTCCCGGCTCTACGCGCTTCGGCCGGGATGACGGCATGGGGAAGTTGGGGTTTTCCTGCCAGCGGTGAAACCTCTCACCCTCCCACGCCTTCGGCGCGGGCCCCTCCCTCTCTCTATGAGAGAGGGGTCGCACGGCGCGTCACACCTTCGGGCGGATCACGTCGATCGGCGGCGGGGGCGGCGTTACTTCGGAGGACCGGGGCGGCGGGGGCGGGCTGTGGCCGTGCGGGGTGGCGCAGGCGGTCAGCAGGGCGGCGGCCAGACCCAGCAGCGCGAGACGCTTCAGCATCCGCGGGTTCCGGGGAAGAGGCCAAGGCCGGCGCGGAAGCAGCGGTGTTCGCCGCGCGGATCCCAGTATTCGGTCGAGCCGTCGGTGCGCTTGATGGCCCAGCGCTCGCCGGTCTGGCCGTCGCGGCCGACCACGGCGATGTCGCCCGGGCCGCGCGAGGTGACCGCATAGCCGTCGCCGGTGAGGGCGTCGGAAGCGCAGGACTCCGTCACGCCCGGCTTGGACAGGTCGCCGCGCAGGCCGGCCGACGAGCCGGTGCGCTGGTTGTAGGCCGAGACCTCGGTGCCGCCCTGGCCGCTGACGAACACCTGGGTGCCGGTGGCGCGGTCATAGGTCATGACGTCGGGCGCCTGGCCTGTCAGGGGCGCGCCGCAGGGACCGCCGCGGCCGGCGGGACGCTTGGCGGCGACGGGACCGGGACCCGGCTGGGCCTGGGCGAGGCCGGCGGCGGCCATGGTGAGCGCCAGGGCGCCGATGGCGAGCGTGCGGATCATCGCGGAGCTCCTTGAGGGGCCGGAACCGGACCGCCGGCGGCGGCCGAGGCGTCGTAGGGATCGGCGGGACCGCCGGCCAGGGCGGCGGGCGCGGGACCGGCCAGGGTGGCGACGGCGCTGGTCGGCCAATAGCTGTCGTAGTCCTGGCGGGCGCGGTCGCGCGGCGTGCGGAACAGTTCCGGCGCCTCGAACCACGGACGGCAGGTCAGGGCGCCGTCGAAATAGCCGGTGATCAGGGCCTCGCAGCCGCCCGGGCGGGCGAAGACGCGGTTGTCGCGGGCGCGGATCTGGGCGCCGCTGTCGGCGAACAGCCCCGCGCGCATCACGCCGGCGATGGCGTTGTCTGAGGCGAAGACCACGCCCGAGGCGGCGTAGATGCCGACGTCGGCGGCTTCCAGCTGGCCGTCCAGCACGCGCAGGTCGGCGCCTTCCAGCACCACCGCCCAGTCGCTGTCGCGGACCACGGGGCGCTGCAGGGTGGTCTCGCCGCCGCTGATGTAGATGCCGCGCGAGAAGCCGTCGGTCGACAGGCCGTCGATCTGCACCAGTTGATCCCGGTTGACGCCGGTCAGCACGAAGCCGGCCGAGCCGCGCACGCGCGACGAGCCCGTCCAGTCGCCCAGGCGCACCACGCGGACGTCACGCAGGCGGCTGTCGCGGCCGGTCTCGACGGCCATGCCGATGGCGGTGGCGGCGACATCGACGTCCTGGGCCTGAAGGCCGCCCGACAGCTTGACCACCGGGGCGCGGGTGCGGCCGACGAAGGCGGTCTGGTAGAGCTCCACCCGGCTGTCGGCGACGTCGATGGCCGAGCCCTCGCCGTCGTAGCGCACGACCACGCCCTTGAGGGCCAGCTCGGTGGCACGGCCGACGATGCACGAGGCCGTCCCGCCCCGCGTCGATTCCAGGCCGAGGTTCTCGAGCACCACATAGGCCACGCCCGGGGCGATCCGGATGCAGGGCTGGTCGGCCGGGGCCATCAGAATCGGCCGGGCGCGCGATGGGCTGTAGTCGCGGGCGACGATGTGCACCGCGCGGGTGACGTTCAGCGTCTCGACGCAGGCCCCGCCGTTGCGCGAGATCAAGGTGAGGGTGTCGCCGTCGTAGAGGCGCGAGAGCACGTCGCTGACCTCGCCCGGATAGGCGACGTCGCAGTCGACGCTGGTGCGGTAACGCTCATAGGGGCGCGAGGGATAGTAGGGCCGGCGCGGCGGCTTGCGCTTGGGGACATAGCCCTTGCAGCCGTGCGACAGGGCCGGCTGGATCAGCAGGCCGAAACACGGGCGGATCTGCTGATCGACCTTGGCGTCCGGCGAGGCCAGGGCGGCTTGCGGCGCGCCGACGGCGGCCAGGCTGAGAGCGACGAGTCCCGCCGCGAACAGGCGAAGGCGTCTCATCGATAGTCCCTTTCAGCGTTCGACGGGCCGGGAGCGTTCGCGGGGCCGGCATAGGGCCTGGCCTCGTACGGCCTGGGCCGCTCGCCCGGCGCGCGGGGCGGGCGCGAGACCTGGGCCAGCAGCTGCTGCAGGCGCCAGACCGACGGCTTGAAGCCGGCCAGGGCGCCGTCCAGCTGGTAGACCACCGCCTTGGCGCGGTCCTGGTCGGCCACGCCCTGCAGGCCCAGCGAGAAGAAGGTCGACATGGCGTACTTGGCCTCGGGCGAGCCCTGGCGTTCGGCCTCCTCGTACCAGTGGTAGGCGCGGGCGTAGTCGCGCGGAACGCCGACGCCCTCAGAGTACATCACCGCCAGGACGAGCTGGGCCTTGGACGAGCCGTTGACGGCCGCGTACTGCACCGCCCTCACCTTCTCGATCGGAGTCAGGCGGCCGGTGGTCGGGCGGCCGATCGAGGCCTGGAAGGTCTGGGCGTCGCCCGACGCCAGCAGCCGCTCGTCGAGCAGCGGCGCGGGGATGATCCGCAGATAGGCCAGGGCCTCGCCGATATGGACGAAGGGCAGCTCGTGCAGGCGGGCCAGGGCCGCCTCGCGAGCTTCGCCCGACGGATCGCTCTCGTCGGAATGGGGCACGCCGGAGTCCGGGGAGTCGGCCGGATAGAACTCGTAGGGCGGGATCCAGCGCTTGGCCTTGCCCTCGACGAAGCCGCCGTAGGAGGCCCGCTGCGGCGAGGAGCGCTCGAAGTCCTTGAGCATGACGTAGGCCGAGACATCGCCGGTCTGCACCGCCAGGTAGTTGTAGAGATAGGCGTCGACGTCGTTGCGGCGGAAGAGATCGAGCGCGGCCGGCGCGCCGACATGCTTGCGGTCGCCATAGGCCTCGACGGCCTGGAGGTTGTCGGACGGCTCGCCATAGGGGCCGAAATAGCCGTCGTGCATGCGCGCCAGGGCGCGGAAGCCGTCGGCCCCCTGCGTCGACAGGATGTAGATCACCCGGTTGCGGACCTGCTCGCGCTCCTCGGTCGACATCCGCGACAGCTGGCGGTCGAGGGCGCCGTAGGCGGCGTGGCGCTCATAGGCGCGGCAGTCGTCGAAACGCGACAGGGCCTTGCCCGGCTTGCCGCGCGGCTCGTAGGCGGCGATCGGGGCGTAGCCTGCCGGATTGGCCAGGGCCATGGCGTACCAGGTGGCCGCCTCGACCGGATCGTCGAGGTTCTTGTCGACGGCCCGCTGGCCTTCGTAGCGGCGGGCCAGCTCCAGCTGGGCGAAGAAGTCGCCGCGGAAGCCGCCCTGGCGCAGGTTGCGGATCTCGATCTGCTGCTGGTTGAACTGGCCCGAGACGCCCTGGGCCGCCTGCGGCCGCGGGCAGGCGCCGGCGCGCTTGGCGAACAGCTGGTTGGCCGAGAAATCGCAGCCGAACAGCGGCATGGCGACCAGGGTCGCGGCGGCCACGCCGAGCGGCAGGCGACGGGTCGGCCCAAGGCGCGTCCACGGCCGGGTAGTCATCCACGACCGCGCGGCTCGCCCCAGGTGAAGCCCCCGATCGAGGAGGGTCGAAACAGCGTCGCTGGCCTCGTGCATCGCTCCCCTCCAGCCCCGCCGTTAACCATAGATCGGAGTCACTCATGAGCCGTCGGCGACGACGCTGTCAAGCTCGCCAGACCGCCGTTCGACCACTGTCGGTCGCCATGCCTTAATTGGAACGTGGAACAGGCGCGTTGCCCGGCTAATTCCGTGTAATCACACGATTTTCGCCTGTCAGGGGATCGTCATTTTTCGCGTGTGGGGCGAGTTTGCGAGGCGCGGTCGCCCGGGCGATTCTCGCGGTTCGAGACCCCTCTCTCATGGAGAGAGGGAGGGGCCCGCCGCGGAGCGGTGGGAGGGTGAGAGGTTTCACCGCTGGCCGGCGAACCTCGGGTTTTCCACGAGATGGTTGCGAGGGAGGGAACAGGCGATCTCGACGGGGCGGCGGCGACCGTCCGACCGTGTTTCGATCGGCTGGCTTTGTTACCTCTCACCCTCCCACGCCTTCGGCGCGGGCCCCTCCCTCTCTCAAAGAGAGAGGGATTGTCGGCCCCTCACCTGCCCGTCGGCATGTCCTTGAACGCCACGTCCTTGTCGACGCGGACGTCGCCAGGCAGGCCCAGGACGCGTTCGGCGATGATGTTCTTGAGGATCTCGTCGGTGCCGCCGGCGATGCGCAGGCCGGGGGCCCACATCAGGCTTTGCTGGAAGGCCGCGCCGGCGGCGGCTTCGGGGCCGGTGAGAACGCCGTACTCGCCCTGCATCTCGACGGCGGTGTTGGCCAAATCCTGCAGCTGGTTGGCCGAGATGATCTTGCCGATCGAGCTTTCCGGTCCCGGGGTCTGGCCGCGCGACAGGGCGGTCATGGTGCGGAAGCGGGTGAACTTCAGCCCCTGGGAGGCCACGAACCAGTCGGCCAGCTTCTCGCGGAAGGCGTCGTTCTTGAGCGCGGGACCATCCTCGCCCGGCAGGGCGCGGGCCAGTTCCAGCACCTCGCGATAGTTGGGACCGGCCGAGCCGCCGACGGCCAGGCGCTCGTTCATCAGGGTGACGAGCGCGACCTGCCAGCCCTGCCCGACCTCGCCCAGGCGCTGGCTGTCCTTGACGCGAAGGTCGCTGAAATAGACCTCGTTGAAGTCGCGCCCGCCCGACATCTGGTGGATCGGCCGGCACTCGACGGCGGCGTCGCGCATGTCGATCCAGAACATGGTCAGGCCCTTGTGCTTAGGCACGTCGGGGTCCGTCCGTGTAAGGAGAATGCCGAAGTCGCTGTAGTGGGCGCCGGTGGTCCAGACCTTCTGGCCGTTGATCACCCACTCGTCGCCGTCACGCACAGCGCGCGTGCGCAGGGCCGCGACGTCGGAACCGCCGGCCGGTTCGGAGAACAGCTGGCACCAGATCTCCTCGCCCTTCACGGCCGGCGAGACGAAGCGCTTCTTGGTGTCGGTGTCGGAGAAGGCCATGACCGTGGGCACGCACATGCCCAGGCCGATGGTGAAGTAGCCGTAGGCGACGCCGGCCTTGCCCTCCTCCTGGCCGAAGATCACCGACTCGATCGGCGTGCCCCCGCCCCCGCCGACCACGGCGGGCCAGGTGATGCAGGCGTAGCCGGCCGCGGCCTTGCGAGCCTGCCAGGCCTTGGCGGCGGCCATGTGCTCGGGGGTGTTGGGCTTGGGTTCGCCGTGCTGCGCCTTGTGGGCGGCGGCGGCCTCTTCCAGCCAGGCGCGGGCCTTGTCGCGATAGGCGGCTTCGGAGGGGGAGTCGTTGAAGTCCATGATCGCTCTCCTTAAGCCGCGTTCTTCTTCTCGAGCTCGCTCACCAGCCGCTCCTTCCAGAGCCGGGGCGAGCCGGCCACGAGGGAAAGCTGCCGCGAGCGGCGGTAGTAGAGGTGGCAGTCGACCTCCCAGGTGAAGCCCATGCCGCCGTGCACCTGGACGCTCTCCTTGCTGGCGAACCAGAAGGCTTCGGAGGCGGCGATGCGGGCGGCGGCGGCGGCCGTGGGCAGTTCGGGGGCCCCATTTTCTTTGAGGGTGGAGGCGTTGAGGGCCCAGGCGCCGTAATAGGCGTTGGAGCGGGCGACCTCGTTCTTGACATACATGTCGGCCAGCTTGTGCTTGATCGCCTGGTAGCCGGCGATCACCCGGCCGAAGGCGTAGCGGCCCAGGGCGTAGTCCTTGGCCATCTCCAGGCAGCGGTCGGCGCCGCCCAGCTGTTCGAAGGCCAGCAGCACGGCGGCGCGGTCGAGGATGGCCTGGACGAGGTCGAAGCCCTCGCCCGCCGCGCCCAGCCGCTCGGCGGCTGCGCCGTCGAAGGTCAGGCGGGCGACGCCGCGGGTGGGATCCAGGCTCTCCAGCGTCTCGCGCTTCACCCCGGCGCCGGTCAGGTCGACCAGGAAGAGGCCCGGCTTGCCGCCTTCGGACGCCAGGACGATGGCCGTGTGGGCGATGTCGCCGTCGGTGACGGGGATCTTCACGCCGGTGAGCTTGCCGCTCTCGACCTTGCTCGACAGCGCCGAAGGGGTGAGCACGCCGGGGCCTTCGCTGACGGCCAGGCAGCCGATCAGCTCGCCGGAAGCGATACGCGGCAGGATGGCGGCCTTCTGGGCGTCGGAGCCGTGGGCCATCACGGCCTCAGCCAGGACGTAGACGGTGGAGGCGAAGGGGATCGGGGCGACGGCGCGGCCCAGCTCCTCGGCGATGGCGCAGAGCTCGACGCGGCCCAGGCCCAGGCCGCCGTGCGCCTCGGGAATGGCGGCGCCCAGCCAGCCCTGCTCGGCGACGGCGGCCCAGAGGGCCTGGTCATGGCTGCGGGCCGGATCGTCCAGCACCCCGCGCACCACCGCGGGCGGACAGCGGCCGCTCAGGAACTTGCGGGCCTCGTCCTTGAGGAACTTCTGGTCGTCGGAATAGTCGAAATCCACGGCCGTTTCTCTCCCTTGGCCGTTCTATCGACGGCCGTTGGAAACGACGATGACCGAGCTTGCGCCCCCTGGAAAGATTGACCCGGCGTCAAGAATTTCAGGTTCTTATGCGACCCGAGTATTCGCAGCCCCCAGTTCCTAGCCGAAGTTCCGGAGTCCCATGGCCAAGACCGTCTACCAGCGGAACCAGAAGGTTTGGGTCGAGAGCGTCGGCGCCTGGGCGACGATCGAGAAGATCGTGCCCATCTGGGCCAAGGGCTTCGACGAGCCCGTGCGGGTGACCTACGACGTCGGCCTGGGCCGCGAATTCCTGGCCCACGAGCTGAAGCCCGAGGACAAGATGGACCCGCAGGAAGGCGGCGTCCTGTCGAACTGGCGGGTGCTGCGGGCCCGCAACAAGTGGCAGCAGGAGGGCGACTGCCTGCACCACCCCTTCCCCGGCACCTATCCGGTGGTGGTCACCGATCCCAACGACTGGGGCGGCTGGCGCACGCCGGGGGCCGAGTACGACCGCGACCCGCGCAAGATCGAGTTCCAGGCCAAGCTGATCGCCACCGCCCCGCGCCTGCACGCCCTGGCCCGCGAGATCGTGACCCTGGTCGGCGACCACCCCGAGGACGCGCCCCCCGCCCTGCTGGCCCTGGCCCAGAAGGCCGCGGCCATCGAGCGGGAGCTGCACGAGACGCCGTCGGCGGGCGGGACGGTTGAGGGCTGAGGCCCCCTATCCTCCCGTCATTCCCGCCCTTGTGGCGGGAAACCCTGGTTCCGCTGACACGTGAGGCGCAAGCGGCGTGCTGAGCACGCCGCCACTACTGCCTTTGCGGCTGACAGAGGGTTTCCCGCCACAAGGGCGGGAATGACGGGAGTTTTGAGATTGTCCGGGGTCTAGAACCGCCGCCCGATCCCCACCGACACCACCGTCGGATCCAGGTTGACCTTGGACTTCAGCGCGCCGCCGTTGATCTTGGCGTCGGTCTCGAACCACACCTTCTTGACGTCGAGATTGACGACGTACGGCCCCTTCACGGCGATGTCGGCGCCGACCTGCAGGGCGTAGCCGAAGCCGTCGTCGAGATCGACGGTGAAGCCGTTGCGGTCCTTGCCGCTGTAGAACAGCATGTAGTTCAGCCCCGCGCCGACATAGGGATTGAACCGAGCCTTGGGCGCGAAGTGGTACTGGGCCGAGACCACCGGCGGCAGCACCCAGGTCTTGTGCACGACGACGTCGGTTCCCGGCCCCACGGCCTTGATCGTGTGCTGGGTGGTGCCGGCGATCACCTCGACGGCCAGCTTGTCGGTGATGAAGTAGGAGACGCCCAGGGTCGGCTTGACGTCGTCCTTGACGTCGGCCTTCAGGCCGGTGGCCGCGCCGGCCGAGGTGACGATCGGGTCGCCCGCGTCGGGCAGCACGCCGGTGGCGCGCAGGTTGACCTGCCAGGTCCCCTTGGCGGCGGGCGTGAAGGCCTCCTGGGCTTGAGCGGCGCCGGTCGCGGCGGCGAGCGTCAGGCCAGCCAGCAGGGCGAGGCGGAGGGCGGTCATGGTCTTATCCCCTTGGAGTGCGACGCGTCGAGGCGTCGCCAGGGGTGATGCGCCCGCCCGCTGGGCCGCACATTGATCCGCCTCAAGCTTGTTGGGATCCGCCTCAAGCCCGCGAGAAGGCGCCCTCCTTCCAGGCGCGCCAGGCCAGCCAGCCGACGACCAGCGCGCCGCCGACCAGCAGCGGGACCGAGCTTTCGGGTCCGCTCGACCCGCGCAACCAGGAGACCAGCGCGCCGCGCTCGGGCTCGGAGATGAAGGCGGCCGTGCCGTCGTAGCCGCCTTCCAGCGCATAGCCGCCGGTCACCAGATGGACGAGCGCGCCCCAGGCTCCGGCCAGGCCCATGCCAAGCCATAGACGCTGATTGCGCAGATAGGCCAGGGCCAGGATCGCCCCGCCGAGCAGCGCGCCCAGGCGCTGGGCGAGCAGCAGCGGACCGTCCGAGGCGGGGTAGAAGCAGGCGACCAGCACGGCGGCGAGAACGACGGCCGGGATCGGGCCGAGGGCCTTGGCCAAGAGCCGGGTCAGCACGCCCTGGACGACGACGGCCATCACCACGCCGCCGGCGATGCCGGTGACGAGACGGTCCGGAATGGCCCAGCGCCAGTCCACCAGCGACGGCGGCCCCCACGTCACCGCGCCGATCAACGTCAGCACGGCCATCAGCAGGGCGAAGGCGGCGGCGGCCAGACCGGCCCCGCGCGCGGCTTCGCGCCAGGCACCGTTCGGCGCCAGTTCGGTGCGGTCGCGCTTCTCGACCAGCCGCACCAGCACCGAATAGGTGCTCAAGACCGTGAACGCCCCGCACAGCAGGGCGATCGGCGCCTGCTTCAGCAGCACCTCGTCGACCTGGGTCAGCGACTCTTCGGGCCGCATCACCCCGTAGAGGTAGAGGCCGATCATGCCCAGGCCGAAGGCCACGATCGCGCCGGCGACGGTGACGATCAAGGCCAGGGCCAGCGCCCAGGCGACGGTCGCGGCGCGACGTCCCGGCGAAAGGCCGGGCGCAGGTTCCGAATTGGCGATCTCTGACACGTGAAAACACCCCCGATTGAGTCGCCAACCTAGCCGATAAATCGACAAACCGCGCAACCGGCGGCCTCGCCCCGGCCCCGACGGGCGACTACATTGGCCGCATGCGCACCGAAACGCCCCAGCCGATCCGGCTCTCCGACTATCGTCCGTTCCCGTTCGAGATCGAGACGACGCACCTGTCCTTCCAGCTGGAGCTGTCGGCCACGCGCGTGACCGCGACGCTGCAGGTGCGCCGCACGGGCGCTGCCGGCGAGCCGCTGTCGCTGAACGGCGAGCGCCTGGCGCTGAAGGCGATCGCCATCGACGGCCAGGCCCTGAGCGCCAACCAGTACGAGCTGGACGACGAGCGCCTGACCATCGCCGACGTCCCCGACGCCTTCGAACTGGTGACCGAGGTCGAGATCGATCCGTCGGCCAACAAGGCGCTGATGGGCCTCTACATGTCGGGCGGCCGGTTCTGCACCCAGTGCGAGGCCGAGGGCTTCCGCACCATCACCTTCTTCCCCGACCGGCCGGACGTGCTGAGCCGCTACACCGTGCGGATCGAGGCCGACGCTTCGTTCGAGCACCTGCTGAGCAACGGCAACCTGATGGAGGCCGGCCAGCTGAAGAACGGCCGCCACTTCGCCGTCTGGAACGACCCCTTCCCCAAGCCCGCCTACCTGTTCGCCCTGGTCGCCGGCCGGCTGGACGTGCTGGAGGACGACTTCGTCACCATGAGCGGCCGCACCGTGGCGCTGAAGGTGTTCGTCGATCCCGGCCAGGCCTCGCGCGCCGCCTATGCCTTGGACGCCCTCAAGCGCTCGATGAAGTGGGACGAAGAAGCGTTCGGCCGCGAATACGATCTGGACCTCTTCATGATCGTGGCCGTGCGCGACTTCAACTTCGGGGCCATGGAGAACAAGGGGCTGAACATCTTCAACTCCTCGCTCCTGCTGGCCGAGCCGGAGACGGCGACCGACTTCGACTACGAGCGCATCGAGAGCGTCGTCGCCCACGAATATTTCCACAACTGGACCGGCAACCGCATCACCTGCCGCGACTGGTTCCAGCTGTGCCTGAAGGAAGGCCTGACGGTCTTCCGCGACCAGAGCTTCAGCGCCGACATGCGCGGCGCGGCCGTGCAGCGGATCAAGGACGTAAAGGCCCTGCGCGCGCGCCAGTTCGCCGAGGACGCCGGTCCGCTGGCCCACGCCGTGCGGCCGTCGAGCTATCTGAAGATCGACAACTTCTACACCGCGACCATCTACGAGAAGGGCGCGGAGATCATCCGCATGCTGAAGACCATCCTGGGCGCCGACGCGTTCCGGGCCGGCCTGGACCTCTATTTCGAGCGCCACGACGGCGAGGCGACGACGGTCGAGGCCTTCATCGCCTGCTTCGCCGAGGCTTCGGGCCGTGACCTGTCGTCGTTCTTCTCCTGGTACGAACAGGCCGGCACGCCGTCGGTGTCGCTGACCCACGCCTATGACGCGGCCGCCAAGGCGCTGTCGATCACCCTGAGCCAGAAGACCGCGCCCACCAGCGGCCAGCCGGTCAAGAAGGCCCTGCCGATCCCGGTGACCATCGGCCTGCTCTCGCAGACCGGCGCGCCGCTGCGCGACAGCGAGGTGGTGCTGCTGGAGGGCGAGAGCCTGACGGTGCGCTGGGAGGGCGTGGAAGAGGCACCGGTGATCTCGGCCCTGCGCGGCTTCTCGGCCCCGGTGACCCTGACCACCGACGCGCGGCCGGCCGACGCTTATGTGCTGTTCGCCGCCGATCCGGATCTCTTCAACCGCTGGGAAGCTGGCCAGGGCCTGGCCCGTGGGCTGATCCTGGCCCGCGCGGCGGGCGCTCCCGACGAGGTCGGCGAGGAGCGCTACGCCCAGGCCCTGGGCCAGGCGCTGGACGACGCCGCCGCCGATCCGGCCTTCAAGGCCCTGCTACTGGCCCTGCCGAGCGAAGGCGATCTGGCCCTGGCCGTCGATCCGGCCGATCCGGGCGCGATCCACGCCGCTCGCGACGCCTTGCGCGCCCGCATCGCCGTGCACCTGGGCGAGCAACTGGCCCGCATCCACGGCGCCATGCAGAGCGACGGCGAGTTCTCGCCCGACGCCGCCTCGGCCGGCCGCCGGGCCCTGCGCAACGCCTGCGTCGACCTGCTGGCCGCCGACCCGCACGCCGACAACGTCCAGCGTATCGTCGGCCATTTCGAGGCCGCCGCGGCCCTGACCGACGCCATGGGCGGCCTGTCGGCCCTGCTGGCCTTGGGCGGCGAGCCCTGCGAGAAGGCGCTTTCGGCCTTCCACGCCAAGTGGCGGCACGAGCCGCTGGTGCTGGACAAGTGGTTCTCGGTGCAGGCCCGCGATCCGTCGGAGGGGGCGCTTGCACGCGTGCTGGCCCTGACCGAGCACGAGGACTTCGACGCCGGCAATCCCAACCGCTTCCGCGCCCTGGTGCAGGGCTTCGCCAGCGCCAACCCGGCGCGGTTCCACGACCCCAGCGGCGCGGGCTACCGCTTCCTGGCCGACCAGATCCTGATCGTGGACAGCTTCAACCCGATGACGGCGGCCCGCCTGGTCGAGCCCCTGGGCGGCTGGCGGCGCTATGTCCCCGCGCTAGGCGACCTGATGCGGCGGGAGCTTGAGCGCGTGAAGGCCGCGCCGGGCCTGTCGAAGAACGTGCTGGAGCTGGCGGGGCGAGCGCTGGATTGACCACGAGATCCCTCTCCCCTTGCGGGAGAGGGTGGCCTCCCGGAGAGAGGTCGGGTGAGGGGTCGATAGCCCTGTCCGCTGCGAAAGGCGGATCGGCTGGATGCGGCGGTCAGGGTTTGAGAGACCCCTCATCCGTCGGCCTTCGGCCGCCACCTTCTCCCGCAAGGGGAGAAGGAAGCCCTCTGGCGCGAGCCTGGGGTGATTCTTCCGCGCAACGGTTGCGACCAAAGCGCTCAGCCCCCAGGGAATCGGGCCTCGCCAGGGTGACGCCGACCGAACGGGTACGGTAGATTCACCATAGTCGGCGAACTGACTCGCCGGGGGTGTGGGAGCTTTAAGCGTTGCGGATTGGCGGGGCGAAACCCGGGAGGACGGCGAAGGCCGGACTTTCGGCTGCGGGCGCGGCTCGCATGCGCGCCGCCCGGTCGTCGCAGGCCTATGTCCGCGTCGTGATCCTGGCCGCACTGCTGCTGCTGGCCGTCTACACCGCCCTCGGCGTCGTCAAGCTCCAGAAGGAAGCCGCCGCCCCGCCCGGCGGCGCGGCCCTGGCCGCCCAGGCCCAGATCCTGTCGGGCAAGGTCGAGACCAATCTCGCGGCCCAGCGCGCCGGCCTGTCGGCGGCGGGCGACCTGCTCGAACGCGACCCGACCTCGGCCATGGACGCGGCCGAGACCGCCCTGCGCGCCGCCGGCGGCGAGGCCATGGCCGTCGCCGTGGCCACCACCGGCGAAGTCATGGCCGTGGCCGGCCGCGATCCTTCGGCCGACTGGCGCGAAGCGGCTCGCGCCGCCGCCGCCTCGGGCCGCAGCGCCTGGATCGGCGGCGTCGGCCGCAGCGGCCGCCTCTATGTGGCCATGGCCGCCCAGACCTCGGCCGGCCGCGGCTACGTCATCGCCGCCGGCGATCCCTCGCGCCTGCTGGGCGAGCCGGACAAGACCCGGTCCAACGCCCTCTTCCTGCCGGACGGCGGCCTGCTGGTCGGCGTCGGCCGCGCGGTGCAGGGCGCCGCCAGCCTCGACCAGGCCTACGCCCTGTCGGTGGAGGACCTGCAAGGCGGGGCCGCCGCCCTGACCGGCCGGGGCGTCGACGGCTCGGGCCTGGACGTGGCCTTCGAGCCCCTGGCCCAGGGCGCCCTGATCGCCGCCGTCAGCGCCCCCAGCCACACCGTCGCCAATGTCGACCGCCGCCTGATGGAAGGCGCGCTGACCCTGCTGATCCCGCTGGCCGCCGGCATCGCCCTGGCCTTGATCCTGATGCTGCAGAGCCGCCGCGCCGAGGCCGCCCAGCGCGAGTTCATCGACAGCGAGCAGCGCTTCCGCCTGGCCGTCGAGGCCGCCCGCTGCGGCATCTGGGAATGGGACCTGCGCTCGGACGAGGTCTACATGTCCGACGTCACCGGCGCGATGTTCGGCTGGGGCGGCGGCGGCGTCGCGCCCGGCGAGGACCTGGTCGAGCGGATTTCGTCGGACCACCGCGACCGCGTGCGCCAGGCCCTGGCCAACGCCGCCCAGTTCGGCGCCTTCGACGTCTCGTTCCGCATCCCCGCCCGCGAGCACGGCGGCCGCTCGATCTGGGTGGACGCCCGCGGCCAGGGCTTCGGCAAGCCCGGCGAGGACGGCTATTCGCGGATCATCGGCGTGGCGCTGGACGTCACCGAGGAGCGCCTGGCCCAGGCCCGCGCCCAGGCCGCCGAGAACCGCCTGCGCGACGCCATCGAGAGCGTGTCGGAGGCCTTCGTGCTCTGGGACCGCCAGGGCCGCCTGCTGATGTGCAACAGGAACTACCGCAGCGTCTTCTCGCTGGAGCCGCGGATCCTCAAGCCGGGTGCCGCCCGCGCCGAGGTCAACCGCTTCGCGGCCCTGGCCATCAAGCAGGAGATCCCCGACCCGACCGGCGCCAAGGGCGTGCGCGAGGCCGAGATGAACGACGGCCGCTGGATCCAGATCAGCGAGCGGCGCACGGCCGAGGGCGGCCTCGTAATGACCGCCGCCGACATCACCGCCATCAAGACCCAGGAAGAGGCCCGTCGCCGCAACGAGGAGCAGCTCCAGAACGCCGTCGCCGGCCTGGAGCGCAGCCAGGAGCAGCTGGCCGAGCTCGCCCGCAAGTACGAGATGGAGAAGGTCAAGGCCGAGGGCGCCAACAAGGCCAAGAGCGAGTTCCTGGCCAACATGTCCCACGAGCTGCGCACGCCGCTGAACGCCATCAACGGCTTCTCCGAGATCATGATGAACGAGATGTTCGGCCCGCTCGGCGACCAGCGCTACAAGGGCTACAGCCTCGACATCCACAATTCCGGTCAGCACCTGCTGGCCCTGATCAACGACATCCTCGACATGTCGAAGATCGAGGCCGGCAAGATGAACCTGAAGTTCGAGCCGCTGCACCTGGAAGACGTGACCGAGGACGCCGTGCGCCTGGTGCGCAATCGCGCCGAGGCCGCCGGGCTGAAGCTGGAGGTCGACTTCCCGCCCCTGCCCGAGATCGAGGCCGACTACCGCGCGGTCAAGCAGGTGCTGCTGAACCTGCTGAGCAACGCCATCAAGTTCACCCCGCGCCAGGGCCGCGTCACTGTGCGCGCCGAGATCCGCCGCGATCCGCTGGGCGAGCGGGTGAAGGTGTCGGTCACCGACACCGGCATCGGCATCGCCGCCGAGGACCTGGCCCGCCTGGCGCGTCCGTTCGAGCAGGTGGAAAGCCAGCACTCCAAGACCACGCAGGGCACGGGCCTGGGTCTCGCCTTGACCAAGTCGCTGGTCGAGATGCACGACGGCGCCCTGGAGATGGTCTCCAACCCGGGCGAAGGCACCACGGTCAGCTTCATCCTGCCGGTCAGCCAGAGCAGCCCGATGCAGATGCGCGACTACGCGGTGGCGTAGAGACGTGCCGCCGACAAAAATCACCCGACAAGCTTGACCGGTCGCGGCAACAGCTAAACTCTCACTTGCAGTAGCAGGAGAGACTTCTTCAAAATGGTGCGTTTTCCCTATGCGTGCGGGCTCGCCTGCGGACTGGCGCTTCTGGCGCTTTCGACGGCCGCGGCCGCGGCCGAGCCCGACAAGACGCAGGCTCTCCAGGACGTTGTCGTTTGGCAGGGCCAGCCGTTCGTGCCGAACCAAGGCACAACTTACATCGGCGAGTTGCGGCTGAAGCCCGGCGCGCAGATCTTCACCAACGGCTTCCCGGTGAAGCTGGTAATCGAGCTCTTGATCATCGAAGACACGGCCCAGCTAATATCCCCTGGCCCCTCAGAGGCGACAATGGGAGAGAGCGCTGGCCTAGTCGAGTTGGTGGTCCAGAACGTGGAGGGCAAGGGCCTCTCGATCCTCAACGCCGGAGTGGCGGGCGCGCCAGGCTCCAATGCACCGCCACGCGACCCATCCGCCTGCGCCGCCGACGCCGCCGCCTCGGCCGGCAACCCTGGCGGCCCGGGACAAAACGGCGGCGACGCGGCCAATGTCTCCATAGTCACCTCCTCGCAGTCGGCCTGGGCGGCCTTCTCGGTGCTCACCGACACGAACGCCGCCGGGCAGCCTCAAAACTGCGGCGGCCAGATCTGCGGGGTCTCGGAGGCCTAGGCGGCGCGGGCGGCGCGGGTGTTCCCGTCAAGCCCGCATGCGACAGCAAAGCCCTCGGACCGGACGGACCCCCAGGCGCGACGGGGTCGACGGGCCGCAATGGGAAGGTCTCCTTCAATTGGTCCGTCGCCATGCCCGAGCGTTCGCGGCAGGATTCGCTGACAGCTTCCCGCAGGGAGTGAAAGGCCATGCCCGCCATTTCCGGAACGCCCGTCGCCTTCGTCCACGTCAGCGACCGTCAGCGCGCGCTCGACTTCTATGTCGAGAAGCTGGGCCTGGCGGTGCATAGCTCCGATCCGTTCGGCGACTTTCTGGGAGCGGGCGACGCGCTGATCCGCCTGACCGCCCTGCCCGACTTCAAGGCCGGCGCGCACCCCGTGTTCGGCTGGAACGTCGAGGACATCGAGGCCGCCGTGCGGACCCTGGCCGGCCGGGGCGTGGTCTTCACGATCTACGAGGGCTTCGGCCAGGACGCCCTGGGCATATGGACCGCCCCCGGCGGCGCGGCCAAGGTCGCCTGGTTCGCCGATCCCGACGGCAACGTGCTGAGCCTGTCGCAGGCTTGAGGCGACGCACGTTCCGCGACACTCTCCGCGCCGTTTCGCGCGTAGGGCTTCCCGCGCGGTTTCGGGGAAATGACTGAATGAGCGGCGCCCTGGTGCTGATCCTGTCGTCGGCCGCCGCCGCCATCGGCCTGTTCGCGGCGACGCAGCTGGTGCTGCGGCCCGGCTGGCGGAAGGCTCCCGCGACGGCGCTGGCGGTGTTCCTGCTGCTGAGCGCGCTATCGGGCGTCGACCTGATCCTAGATCGCGGCGGCGTCTATGCCGCAGCGCCGTGGGCCACCGGCCTGCTGTGGTCGACCTCGCTGTTCCTGGGGCCGGCGATCCTGGCCTATGTGGTGGCCATGACCGGGGATCCGGAGGCGGGGTGGAGCCCGGTGCGGATCGCGCGGCTCTGCTGGCCGGCGGGGATCGCCCTGCTGCTGGCCCTGCCGTTCTTCGCCCTGCCGATCCCCACGCGGATCGCCATCTACACCGGCGTGGGCGCCGAAACCGACGCCTGGGCCGGCCCGCTGCAGCTGGCCTTCGTGGCGCTGTTCCTGGCGACGACCCTGGGCTACCTGGCCGCCGCCTTCCGGGTGATGGGACGGCACGTGCGGCGGGTGCGCGACCTCTTCTCCAACATCGAGAACCGCACCCTGAGCTGGCTGCGGGTGCTGCTGCTGGTGATGCTGGCGGCCTGGATCTGGGGGGCGGTGAAGTCGGGCCTGGCGCTGAACGTCGCCCACGCCGATTGGCTGGACGTCGCGGGCGCGGCGGTGGAGCTGGCCTGGACCGCGGCCATCGGCCTCTTTGGCCTGTCGCAGCAGCCGATCTTCACGCCCCAGACCGAAACGCCCAAGGCCCTGCCGCCGGCCGAGAAATACGCCCGCTCGGCGCTGCCCCAGACCCGCCAGGTCGAGATCGCCGCGCGGCTGGACCGGGCGATGGCGGCTGACGCCCTGCATCGCGATCCGCTGCTGTCGCTGAGCGCCCTGGCCACCCGCATCGGCGTCTCGCCCAACCACCTGTCGCAGGTGCTGAACGAGCATCTGGGCCAGAGCTTCTTCGACTATGTGAACCGCTGGCGGGTCGATGAGGCCGTGGAGCGGATCCGCACCACCGACGAAGCCATTCTCTCGATCGCCTACGAGGTGGGGTTCAACTCGCGCTCGACCTTCAACGCCGCTGTGAAAAAGCACGCCGGCCGGCCGCCCAGCGCCTTCCGCCCCGCCGCCTGACGCGCCCCTCCAGCAATGTCCGGTCCGGCAGGATCGGAAGCCCGCCCCCTTCGAGCCTACCCGTCCGGACGACGCCCGACGGCGCCTGCTCCAGCCTCGTGACTGTCACCTCCCCCTTCGAGAGAAACAGTCATGATCCTCCGCCTGAAGGGCGCCGCCCTGGCCGCCTGCACCCTGGCGCTCCACCCGTTCGCCGCCCATGCGCAGACCGAAGAGCCCGACCATCTGCTGCTGCTCGGGGCCGGCGTCTACGCGACGACCAATCCTTACGAGTCCGCCCGTAAGAAGACCGAGACCGGCGTCCTGCCGCTGTTCTTCTACCAGAACCGCTACCTGACCGCCGACCTGTCGGGCCTGGCGGTGAAGGCCTACGAGACCAAGCATTTCAAGCTGGAGGGGCGCATCAGCCCGCGCTTCCAGCTGGTCGATCCGAAGGACACCCGCGACTTCGCCTTCCTGGAGCGCGACACCGGCGTCGATGTCGGCGCGCGGTTCAGCGGCATGGCCGGCCCCGCGACCCTGAGCCTGGAGCTGCTGGCCGACGCCACGGGCGAGACCGAGGGCCAGGAGATCAATCTCAACCTGACCCTGGCGGCCCAGCCCACCGAACGGCTGTCGCTGGAGGCCGTGGCCGGCCTGTCGTGGAAGGACGAGAAGCTGGCCACCTGGCTCTATGGCCTGCGCGAGAACGAGGTCGCCGCTGGCCGGGCCTATGAGTTCGGGCGCACCGCCCGGGCGCCGTCGGGCGGAGTGGTCGTGCCCTCGCTGGGGGTCCAGGCCCGCTACCAGCTGACCGAGCGGCTCTATGTGATCGCCGCCGCCGAGGTCGAGGTGTTCGACGACGACATCAAGGACAGCCCCCTGATGGACAAGGGCCAGACGGCCGCCGGCTTCGTCAGCCTCGTTCGCCGGTTCTAGGCGTGCGCCCGGTGCACGCCTCGCGCATTTCGGTCGTACCCAGCGGGCTGACCCTGGCCTGGGAGACCTTGCTGATCCTGCTGATCTGGGGGGCCGCCGTCGCGCCGATGGCGGTGCTGGCCTGGGTCGTCGCGCCCCGGCTGATGACGCCCGGCGATCCGCTGCCGGGGCTAGTGTTCTGGCGCATGGTGGTGGTCGGCATGGCCTGGCAGAGCGTGCTGGCCCTGGTCGTTCTGAGGCTGGAGGGCGTGCCCTTCACCCTGCCCGCCCTGCGTCGGCGGCTGTGGCTGAAGGCGCCGACCTGGCGGTCCAGCGGCCGGCCGTTCGCCTCGGCCTTCCTGCTGGTTCCGCTGTTCGTGGGCCTGGGCTTCCTGGGCGACGAGGCGATCGGGGCGCTGTTCCAGGCCACGCCCCTGGGACACCGGCTGGCCGAGGCGACGCCAGCCTTCGCCCAGATCGAGCACCTTATCACGCCCGACGCCAGGGGCCGCTGGGACATCCTGGCCCTGGCCCTGGTCTCCAGCCTGTTCAACTATGCCCTGGGTGAAGCCCTGCTGTTCCACGGCGTGCTGCTGCCGCGCATGGAGCGGGCCTGGGGGCGCTGGGCGTGGCTGGGCAACGGCCTGCTGTTCGCCGGCTATCACGTGCACAAGATCTGGATCATGCCCGGCCTGGTGATCAGCTGCCTCTGCTACAGCCTGCCGGCCCAGGCCTTCCGCTCCAACTGGCTGGCCGTTGTGATCCACGGTGTGGAAGGCGTGGTGCTGATCGCCGCCGTGCTGATCGTCATACTGCAGCCGTGAGCGCGCCGTCGGGCGCGCCGAGCCTGGACACCAGCGCCGTCCCCGCCGGATCGAGGCCGACGACGGACACCACCGCGCCCTGGCGGCGATAGCGCGACACCACCTTGTCGAGCACGCCGACGGCGGTCAGGTCCCACAGGCGCACGCCGGCCATGTCGATCTCGACCCGCTCGGGATGGCCATGGAACTCGAAGCTGGCGGCGAACAGCTCGGCCGAGACGAAGAACAGCTGGCCCTCGACGACATAGCGGCGGACCGTCTCGGTGCTGTCCGCCCGCTCCTTCACCGCGATCATCTTGCCCACCTTGCGGGCGAAGAACAGCACGCTGAGCAGCACGCCCAGGACCACGCCCTTGGCCAGGTCGCGGGTCGCCAGCACCGTCACGGTCGTGGCCAGCATGACGATCGTCGACTGCACCGGCGTCGAGCGCAGCTTGCGCACCGAACTCCAGTCGAAGGTCGTGAACGAGACCATGATCATCACCGCCACCAGGGCGGCCATCGGGATCCTGGCCACCCAGTCGCGCAGCACCAGGATCAGGATCAGCAGGAAGAGGCCCGCCCAGAAGGTCGACAGGCGCGAGCGGCCGCCGGACTTCACATTGATGATCGACTGGCCGATCAGGGCGCAGCCGGCCATGCCGCCCAGCAGCGGCGAGACGAGGTTTGCGATACCCTGGCCGCGTGTCTCGCGGTCCTTGTCCGACGGGCTGTCGGTGAGGTCGTCGAGCAGGTTGGCGGTCAGCAGGCTCTCCAGCAGGCCCACGAAGGCCAGGGTCAGCGACACCGGCGCGATGATCCTCAGGGTCTCGAGCGTCAGCGGCACGGCCGGCAGGTGGAACCGCGGAAGGGCCGTGGGCAGCTGGCCCATGTCGCCCACGGTGCGCACCGGCAGGTTCAGGGCGATCGCCACGGCGCTGAGCGCCAGGATCGCCACCAGCGACGACGGGACCGCCTTTGTCAGGCGCGGGAAAAGATAGATGATCGCCAGGCCCGCTCCCACCAGGGCGAAGGTCTGCCAGTTGCCGCCGATCAGCTGGGGCGTTTGCGCCATGAAGATCAGGATCGCCAGCGAATTGACGAAGCCGCTCATCACCGAGCGCGAGACGAACTTCACGTAGCGGCCCAGGCGCAGGGTCCCGATGACGATCTGGATGGCGCCGGTCAGCAGGCTGGCGGCGAACAGGTATTCGATGCCGTGCTCGCGCACGAGGCCGCCCATCAGCAGCGACATGGCCCCGGTGGCGGCCGAGATCATCGCCGGACGGCCGCCGACGAAGGCGATGGTCATGGCGATGACGAAGGAGGCGTAGAGGGTCACGGCCGGGTCGACGCCGGCGATGAACGCGAAGGCCAGGGCCTCGGGGATCAGGGCCAGGGCGACGACCGTACCGGCCAGCAGGTCGCGACCAGGATTGGCGAGCCATTGCTGGCGCGTCTTGGCGAGGAAGCTCATGGAGATCTGTCTTGGGTGCGGGTTTCCCGAGGGATCGGCGCCCGGGGTAGCCATCCGGCGAGGCCGGATCCGTTGTGCGGCCTGCTGATGCCGCATCCGGCGGCGCGGGGCAAGCCTGACCGCCGCGAACCATTTTTTGCGTCCCGACTGGCTCCACGTGCGGTTTCATGCTCCGCCTGCGTCAAGCTAAGGGGGCCAGCGAAACAAGCGCCCCGCTTTGGTGGATGGGGAGTGCGATGACGCGACACGTAGCGATGGCCGGGGCCGCCCTGGCGCTGGTGATGACATTTGGCGGCCAAGCCGCCTATTCCGCAGAGATCACCCCGCCCGCCCAGGCCTTCGCCCAGGATCCCGGCAGCGACTACTTCCTGGCCGACTACACCGCCTACGAGGCCTATCTCAAGACCCTGGCCGGCCAGTCGGACCGCATGAAGCTGGTCGACATCGGCAAGTCGGAAGAAGGCCGCACCCAGTGGGTCGCGATCGTCTCCTCGCCGGCCAACCTGGCCAAGCTGGACGAATACAAGGAAGCCGCCCGCAAGCTGGCACGCGGCGAGGTCACCCGCGAGGAGGCCGAGAAGCTGGCCGCCACCGGCAAGGCCGTGGTCTGGATCGACGCGGGCATGCACGCCACCGAGACGGTGACCTCGCAAGGCCAGATCCAGGTGCTCTACCGGATGCTGACCAAGACCGATCCGGAGACGATGCGCATCCTCGACGACGTCATCGTGCTGTTCGGCCACGACAATCCGGACGGCATGGAGCTGGTCTCGGACTGGTACATGCGCAACGCCGATCCGCAGAAGCGCGAGTTCAACTCGATCCCGCGCCTGTACCAGAAGTACGTCGGCCACGATAACAACCGCGACAGCTTCATGTCGCAGATGTCCGAGACCACCAACGTCAACAAGGTGCTGTTCCGCGACTGGTATCCGCAGATCATCTACAACCAGCACCAGCCGGCCCCGAACGGCATGGTGGTGTTCGTCCCGCCGTTCCGCGACCCCTTCAACTACAACTACGACCCGCTGGTCATGACCTCGCTGCAGGAGGTGGGCATGGCCATGCACAGCCGCCTGGTGGCCGAGGACAAGCCGGGCTCGGGCGCCCGCAGCGCCGCCCCCTACTCGACCTGGCACAACGGCATGGAACGCTCCATCGCCTACTTCCACAACGCCGTGGGCCTGCTGACCGAGATCACCGGCGGTCCGACGCCGATGCCGCTGAACCTGGTGCCCGAGGTGCAGCTGCCCAACGGCGACCGCCCCATGCCCGCCCCGCCGCAGACCTGGCACCTGGCCCAGACGGTCGAGTACCAGTGGAGCCTGGACCGGGCGGTGATGGACTACGCCTCGCGCAACCGCGAGCGGATGCTGTTCAACATCTGGAAGATGGCCAGCAACTCGATCGCCAAGGGTTCGAAGGACAGCTGGACGATCACCCCGACCGAGATCGACGACCTGAAGGAAGCCGGCGCCAAGGTGAAGTTCGAGGGCAAGGTCACCGGCTCGGCCACCTCGGCCGCCGTCGATCCGTCGCTCTACAAGACCATCCTGCAGGCTCCGGAGAAGCGTGATCCGCGCGGCTACATCCTGACCGCCGACCAGGCCGACAAGCCGACGGTGGTCGCCTTCCTCAACGCCCTGATCAAGGCCGGCGTCGACGTCGATGAGGCCACCAAGCCATTCACCGTGGCCGGCAAGACCTATCCGGCCGGCTCCTATGTGGTGAAGACCGCCCAGGCCTATCGCCCGCACGTCCTCGACATGTTCGAGCCGCAGGACCACCCGCACGACGCCGAATATCCGGGCGGCCCGCCCAAGGCGCCCTACGACGTCACCGGCTACACCCTGGCCTACCAGATGGGCGTCAAGTTCGACCGCGTGCTCGACGGCTTCGACGGGCCGTTCCAGCGCGTGCCCGACCTGATCGCCGTCAAGCCGGGCGCGGTGAAGGGTTCGGGCAAGGCCGGCTGGCTGATCGACCACGCCCCCAACAACGCCTTCACCCTGACCAACCGCCTGCTGAAGGCCGGCGCCCAGGTCTCGTGGCTGAAGGACGGCGCCAAGGCCGGCAAGCAGAGCTTCGCGGCCGGGGCCATCTGGGTGTCCTACTCGCCCGCCGCCGCGACCGTGATCGCCGACGGGGTCAAGGAACTGGGGATCGACGCCTGGGCGACGGGGTCCAAGCCCGGCGGCAAGGCCATCGCCCTGAAGCCCGTGCGCATCGGCCTGGTGGACGTCTATGGCGGCTCGATGCCCTCGGGCTGGAACCGCTGGATGTTCGAGAAGTTCGAGGCCCCCTTCCAGGTGGTCTACCCGCAGCGCCTCGACGCCGGGGACCTGGCCAAGGACTTCGACGTGCTGGTGTTCGCCGACGGCGTGGTGCCCGCCCCGGCCGGCGGTCCGTTCCGCGCCGGCCGCGGCTATCCGCAGCCCAAGCCCGAAGAGATCCCGGCCGAGTACCGCCCGTGGCTGGGCACGGTGACCGACGAGACCACCCTGCCGCAGCTCAAGGCCTTCGCCGAGCAAGGCGGCACGGTGATCGCCATCGGCGCCTCCACCCGCCTGGCCACCGCCTTCGGCGCGCCGGTGGACGTGGCCACGGCCAAGAGCGAGGGCGGCAAGCTGGTGGGCCTGTCGACCAAGGAGCTCTACATCCCCGGCTCGGTGCTGCGGGCCAAGGTCGACGTCACCCAGCCCCTGGCCTACGGCATCCCGGCGGACGTGGACATCTTCTACGACCGCTCGCCGACCTTCACCCTGAAGTCGGACGCCAAGGGCGTTGCGCGAGTCTCGTGGTTTGATGGCGACAAGCCCCTGCGCAGCGGCTGGGCCGTCGGCCAGGACAAGCTGAAGGACACCACGGCGATCCTCGACGTCGACGTGGGCAAGGGCAAGCTGTTCGTCATGGGCCCGGAGATCACCCAGCGGGCGCAGTCGTTCGGGACCTTCAAGTTCCTGTTCAACGGGCTGCTGTACGGGCCGGCGGTGAGCGCGGGGAAGTAGTTCCAACCACCGTAACCCCCCCGCGAAAGCGGGGGCGCAGGTGTTTTATCGTCGAGCGCCACGCGTTTCAGAAAAAGCCTGGGTCCCCGCCTTCGCGGGGATTTTACGGAACGAGATATGGAAAAGCCCCGGTCGCAGGACCGGGGCTTTTTAGACCCCCTCAGTCGCTCCGCGACAGCTCCCCCAGTGGGGGAGCATCTACTTGGCGCGGCGCTTCCAGATCCTCCCCCTCTGGGGGAGGTGGCCCGGAGGGCCGGAGGGGGTCTTCGGCGTCAGCGAATAACCCGCGCCCCAGCGCCCTGCACCAGGGCCTCGACCTCCTTCAGTCGCACCATCGAGGTGTCGCCGGGGGTGGTCATGGCCAGGGCCGCGTGGGCCGCGCCGTAGTCGACGGCGGCTTGCGGGCCCAGGTTCTCCATCAGGGCGTAGGCCAAGCCCGAGGCGAAGCCGTCGCCGCCGCCGATGCGGTCGTAGATGGCCAGGCCATCGCGCATCGGGGCCTCGTAGAAGCCGCCGTCGGCCCACAGGATCGCGCCGAAGTCGTTGACGCTGGCCGAGCGCACGGCCCTCAGGGTGGTGGCCAGAACCTTCAGGTTCGGGAAGGCCTTCACCGCCTGCGGGGCCAGGGTCTTGAAGTTGGCCGGATCGGTGGGGGCCAGCCCCTTCACCAGGCCGTCGATCTCCATCCCCAGGCAGACCACGAAGTCATGATCGTTGCCGATCATCACGTCGGTCATGGCGGCGATCTTGCGGTTCAGGGCCTGGGCGGCGTCGAGGCCGCCTCGGTCCTTCCACAGCGAGGCGCGGTAGTTCTGGTCGAACGAGACGATGACGCCGTGCTTCCTGGCGACCTCCAGGGCCTCCAGCACCACCTCGCCGGTGTTGGACGCCAGGGCCGTGAACACGCCGCCGGTGTGGAACCAGCGCACGCCTTCCTCGCCGAACAGCCGCTCCCAGTCGATCTCGCCGGGACGCAGCTGCGAGGCGGCCGAGTTGGCGCGGTCGGAGACCCCCAGGGCCGGACGCACGCCGAAGCCGCGCTCGGTGAAGTTCAGCCCGACCCGGGTGTTGCGGCCCAGGCCGTCGAACGGCCGCCAGACGACGTGGGACATGTCCACGCCGCCCTGGCCGATCAAGTCCTGAACCAGCCAGCCCAGATCGCTGTCCGGCAGGGCCGTGGCGACGGTGGAGCGTTTGCCCCAGCACTTGCTCATGCCGCGGGCGAAGTTGTACTCGCCGCCGCCTTCCCAGACCTGGAACTGGCGGGCGTTGCGCACCCGCCCGTCGCCGGGATCGAGCCTCAGCATCACCTCGCCGAGGGCCGCGCAGTCCCAGCGGGTCTCCGACGCCGGGCGAAGCTTAAGGATCGGATCGCTCATCAGGCCTTGCCGCGCACCTTGGCGATCAGGTCGACCGTCTCGCGCACCTTCTTGGAGATGCCCGCGTAGTCCTTGGCGTCGAGGGCTTCCTGGGTGATCAGCTTGGAGCCCATGCCGGCGGCGACGATGCCCGCGCCGAACCACTTCTTGATCGAGGCCTCGTCGGGATCGACGCCGCCCGTCGGCATGATCTTGGTCCAGGGCATCGGGCCCATCACGGCCTTGATGAAGTCCGGGCCGCCGACCGACGAGCCGGGGAACACCTTGACGATCTCGCAGCCCAGCTCCTGGGCGTAGGAGATCTCGGTCGCCGAGCCGCAGCCGGGGCTGTAGGGGATCATGCGGCGGTTGCAGAGCTTGGCGACGTCGGCGTTGACGATCGGGCTGACCATGAACTTGGCGCCGTTGGCGATGTAGAGGCCGGCGGTCGGCGCATCGACGATCGAGCCGACGCCCATGATCACGCGCGGATCGGCCGAGGCGAAGTGCTTGGTGACTTCGTAAAAGACGTTGGCGGCGAAATCGCCGCGGTTGGTGAACTCGATGCAGGGCGCGCCGCCGTCGGCGCAGGCCTGGATGACGTTCTTACAGATCTCGACGTCCGGGTGGTAGAACACCGGCACCACGCCCTGGGTCTCAAGGGCCTGCAGCACCGCCATACGGTTCTTCAGCATTCGCGTACTCCTCCCGGAAGGGATGGTCTTGCGCGATGCGCCGCTGAGCGCCCCGCGCGTGGAAGATCTGTTCGGCGATCCCTTAGCCCGCGCGCGCGGCTTGCGCCACAGGCCGAGGCTGCCGCCACGTCAATTTCAGCCGCCCTGCCCTGAAGGTCAGAGCGAGACAAAATGAAGGGCGCCGAGCCTAAGCCCGACGCCCTGGAAAAGTTTGCGCAGGAGCGAACTCAAAGAGCCGCAGGACGCCCGGTCGCGCGAGGCGGACCAAAACGTCATGACACCGGTATCAAATCGAGCTCGGCTCGCGTTGTCACCGGTGTCATGAACAGATAAGCGCAGTTTCGGCATTTGAGCAAGCCTGTAGAAAACGCTGGGCGCGAGCGGCTGAGTTTTTTGACGGGCGCGCCGATTTGGTGATCAGCGCGCCCCTTTTCCGGTCAGCCGGTGTTGCGCAGGCCGGCGGCGATGCCGGCCACGGTCAGCTGGATGGCCAGGCGCACGTCCTCGGCCTGCTCGCCGCCGCGACGGCGGGCCAGCAGTTCCAGCTGCAGGTGGTTCAGCGGATCGACCGAGTGGCCGGCCAGGGTCACCGACTCGGCCAGCTCCGGCTGGTTGTCGAGCAGGCTCGAACCGCCGCGGATGGCCAGGGCGATGGTCTGGGCCGCGTCATGCTCGCGTTTGATCGCGTCGAAAATACGCTGGGCGTTGTCCTGGTCGGGCGACAGGGCGACGTAGCGGGCGGCGATGCCCATGTGGCTCTGAGCGAGCGCCAGCTCCATGTTCGACAGCAGCGAGGCGAAGAAGTCGAAGCCGCCGGCCAGGTCCTGCAGCTGGCCGGTCGACAGGCCCGCCCGCTCGACGCCCGAGGCGAAGCCGTACCAGCCCGGCAGCATGAAGCGGGCCTGCGACCAGGAAAACACCCACGGAATGGCCCGCAGATCCTCGATCTTGCGGCTGGCGGTGCGGCTGGCCGGACGGCTGCCGATGTTGAGGCCGACGATCTCGCCGATCGGGGTGGCCGACCAGAAGAAGTCCTCGAAGGCCGGGTCGTCATAGACGAGCGCGCGGTAGCCCTCGAACGAGGCCTGGGCCAGGGCCGTCATCGCGCCCTCGACCTTGGGGTCGGGACGGTGGGCCGGGCGCTGGCTGGACTGCACCACCGCGGCGGCCAGGCCGTCGAGGTTGCGGCGAGCCGTGGGCTGGTCGCCGAAGCGGCGGGCGATCATCTCGCCCTGCTCGGTCATGCGGATGCGGCCCTGCACGGTGCCGGCCGGCTGGGCCAGCACGGCCTCGGCGGCCGGTCCCCCGCCCCGCCCGACGCTGCCGCCGCGGCCGTGGAACAGCTGGATGCCGACGCCCATGCGGTCGGCCTCGAACGCCAGCGCCGAGGCCCCGCGCGCCACGCCCCGACGGGAGGCGACATAGCCGCCGTCCTTGTTGCTGTCGGAGTAGCCGAGCATGATCTCCTGCACCGGCCGGTCGCCCAGGATGGTGCGGCTGATCGGCAGCTCCAGCCACTGGCGCAGCACGCGCGGACCGTTCTCCAGGTCCTCGATGGTCTCGAACAGCGGGGCGATCTTCAGCGACGAGCGCGGCGCCGCGCCGCCCCAGACCAGGCCGACCTGCTTGAGCAGGACGAGCGGCTCGAGGATGTCCGACAGGGTGGCCGACTTGGAGATGATGTAGGCGCCGATGCAGGCGTGGCCGTAGTCGCGCACGGCCTGGGCCGCCGCCTGCATGGTGGCCAGTTCCTTGGCCGTCTCCTCGCTGTAGGCGGTGAACGGCGAGACCAACGGCCGCTGGTGCGACAGCTCCTCGATCAGCAGGGCCGAGCGGGCTTCCTCGTCGAGGTCGAGATAGCGCACGCCGGTGCCGGCGCGGCGGTAGAGCTCGTCGATCGTGCGTTCGTGGACGTCGGCGTTCTGGCGCAGGTCCAGGCTCATCAGGTGGAAGCCGCAGGCCTTGGCGACGGCCACCAGGGTGCGCAGGGACGAGCCGACCAGGCGCTCGCCGCCGCTGGCCTCCAGCGAGTCGATGATGATCTGCAGGTCGGCGACGAAGGCGTCGGGATGGTCGTAGGGCGCGACGTCGGTACGGCTGGTGGCGTAGGCCACCCACTGGTTGGTCAGCTTTTGCGACACGGCCGTGAGGCGGTCGAAGATCAGCTCCAGGGCCAGGCGGTAGGGCTCGTCCAGGCGATGCACCGACGGATCCTTGGCCTGGGAGGCCAGGTTCAGCAGTTCCTGCGAGACGGGGGTGTAGGCGGTCGAGACGGCGAGGTTCGACCACAGCTTGCGCACCTCGCCGGCGTACCAGTCGAGGATCACCCGCGACTGCGACGACAAAGCCAGCTTCAGGGTCTCGCCGTTGACGCCCGGGTGGCCGTCGCGGTCGCCTCCCAGCCACGAGCCCATCTTCAGCAGCGGCGCGATGTGGCCGTGGCTGCCGATCTTGCCCGACCATTCCTCGTAGAGATCCACCATGGCCGGCAGGATCGAGGTGCGGACGATCGACAGGGCGTTGCGGATCTCGTCCTTCACGGTGATCCGCTCGGGCCGGTAGAGACGCGTGCGCCACATCAGGGCGATCTCGCGGAACAGGCGCTCGCGGATGTCGGCTTCCAGGTCGGCCGGCAGGTGATGGCGACGCAGGGTCATCAGCCGCGAGATCTCGGTCTCGCGGTCGACCATGCTGCGGCGACGCACTTCGGTCGGGTGGGCGGTCAGCACCGGCACCACGTTCATGGCGGCGAACACCTTGGCCAGCTCGGCGTCGGTCTTGCCCTCGGCCTTCAGCGCCGCGACGGCGTCGACCAGAGTGCGGGCGCGCTCGTCGCCCGGCTGGGCGTCGGCCTCGGCGTGGCGGCGGCGACCGGCGACGTCCTCGCCGATATTGGCCAGCAGCGAGTGGCTGGCGAAGGCGCGGGCCAGGAAGATGGCCTGGTCGTTGGAGAGGTCGGCGAACAGGTGGTCGAGGCCGGGCGCCTCGCCGTCGGCGGTCTCGTGCGAGGCGGCCTTGCGGGCCTTGGTCACCAGCTCGCCGGCCTCGTCGCCCTCCAGATAGGCGATGGCCTCGATCAGGAGATCGCCGAGCAGATTGGCGTTCCGCCGGACATCACGGCTGGTGGGTCGGTCTGAGCCGAGGGAGAGGGCCGAGTCGCGCATGCGCATGCTCCATCACCGCCGCGAGAAGGAGCGGCGGATCGTCAGGACTGTAAGAACTGATCTAACGGTTCTCGCGTCCAACCCGGCCCGGACGAACGCTGTGCGGGCTCTAGCGCCCTTCGTCGCTCGGGGGAAGCCGGACGGCGATATGGTTGCGCTACCATTGTTCATTGGCGCGCATTTTGTGCGTGAGACGGTGCAGTTTCGTCCCTACCTGTCCTGGAACGGAAAATCCCCGCGAAGTCGCCTTCGCGGGGATCAAAACGTTCGGTCGTCCCGAAGGCTGTAAGCCTTTAGCGGGCCAGCCAGCCGCCATCGACCGGCAGGGTGACGCCCTGGATGTAGTCGGCGGCCGACGAGGCCAGGAACACGGCAGCCCCGCCCAGGTCTTCCGGACGACCCCAGCGGCCGGCCGGGATGCGAGCCAGGATCGAGGCGTTGCGGTCGGCGTCGGCGCGCAGGGCCTCGGTGTTGTTGGTGTCGAAATAGCCCGGCGCGATGGCGTTGACGTTGATGCCCTTGGTCGCCCACTCGTTGGCCAGGATCTTGGTCAGGCCGGCCAGGCCCGACTTGGCGGCCGTGTACGACGGCACGCGGATGCCGCCCTGGAACGACAGCAGGCTGGCGATGTTGATCACCTTGGCGCCGGTCCCTTGAGCGAGCGCCTGCTTGGCGAAGGCTTGGGTGAGGAAGAAGACGACCTTCAGGTTGGTGTCGATCACCGCGTCCCAGTCGGCTTCGGAGAATTCGATCGAGTCGGCGCGGCGGATGATGCCGGCGTTGTTGACCAGGATGTCGACCTTGCCGAGGGCGGCGACGGTCTCGTCGACCACGCGCTGGACGGGCTCGATGGTCGAGAAGTCGGCCTTGATCGACACGAACTTGCGGCCCAGGGCCTCGACGGCGGCCTTGGTCTCGGTCGGTTCGCTGCGGCCCGCGGCGGCGATGTCGGCGCCGGCCTGAGCGAGCGCGATGGCGATCCCCTGCCCGATGCCGGTGTTGGCGCCGGTGACGAGCGCGACCTTGCCTTCGAGGCTGAACGGATTGGCCATGGTGCTTAGTTTCCTGATCCCGATTGCTTCATCCCGGGCGGCTCGAAAGCCGCTCGGGACCCAGGGGCGGCGACACGCGCGGCCCCTGGGTCCCGGCTCTTACGCTCCACTTCGGCCGGGATGACAACCGAAGCAAAACTGGAAGGGGCTTTGGCCCTACTTCAGCTGGCAGATGTCCAGCACGTTCATGTCGGTGTAGTCGAGGTTCTCGCCGCCCATCGCCCAGATGAAGGTGTAGTTGGCGGTGCCCGAGCCCATGTGGATCGACCACGGCGGGCTCATGACGGCCTCTTCGTTGGCGATCACGATGTGACGCATCTCGTCCGGCTCGCCCATGTAGTGGAACACCCGGTCGTTCTCGCCGAGGCCGAAGTAGAAATAGGCTTCCGAACGGCGGTCGTGCAGGTGGGGCGGCATGGTGTTCCAGACGCTGCCCGGCTTCAGCACGGTCATGCCCAGCAGCAGCTGGGCCGACTTGCAGGTGGTCGGCACGATGTACTGGTAGATGGTGCGCTCGTTCGAGGTTTCGAGAGCGCCGCGCTCCAGCGGGATGGCGTCGGCGAAGGCCAGCTTCTTGGTCTCGAACGCGGCGTGGGCCGGCAGGCTGACCAGGTAGAAGCGAGCGGCTTCGCCGCCCGTGCCTTCGAAGGTCACTTCCTTGGCGCCCATGGTGACGTACAGGCCGTCACGCGGAACGATGTCGTAGGCGACGCCGTCGACGGTGATCTTGCCGGTGGTCTCGCCGACGTTGATCACGCCCAGCTCGCGGCGCTCCAGGAACGGGTGGCCGGCGGCCGAGGCCGGTTCGGTCTGGTCGGGCAGCTTCACGGCGCCCACGGCGACCACGCCGCCGACGACGAAGCGTTCGGCGTGGTTGTAGTTGAGGACGACTTCGCCTTCGACGAAGAGGTCCTGCATCAGGTAGCGATCGCGCAGGTCGTCGTTGCTGACCGCGAACATCATGTCCGGATGGGTGGCGTGGTAGGTCTTGGCGAACATCGAGTTTACTCCGGAAGTGGTGTTCTTATTCGGCGGCGAGCGCCGGGGCCGGTAGCGGCCGCGGCTGATCGAGCTTGTAGGCCTTCTTAGGCAGATTGTACGTCAGGTCTACGATGAGCTCCTGAGCTTCCACCAAATCCATGCGGTGCTCGCTCACCATGCGCGCCAGGAAGGCGCTGTCGACACGACGGGCGACATCGTGGCGGGCGGGGATCGACAGGAAGGCGCGGGTGTCGTCGTTGAAGCCGACGGTGTTGTAGAAGCCGGCGGTCTCGGTGACCTGCTCGCGGAAGCGCATCATGCCTTCCGGGCTGTCATGGAACCACCAGGAGGGACCAAGCTTCAGCACCGGATAGTGGCCGGCCAGCGGGGCCAGTTCGCGGCTGTAGGTCGTCTCGTCCAGGGTGAACAGGATGATCGACAGGCGCGGGTCGTTACCCAGGCGGGTCAGCAGCGGCTTCAGCGCATCCACGTACTCGGTGCGCATCGGGATGTCGGCACCCTTGTCGCGGCCGTGGCTGTCCAGCAGGCCGACATTGTGATTGCGATGCGAGCCGGGGTGGATCTGCATCACCAGGCCGTCCTCGAGGCTCATCTTGGCCATCTCGGTCAGCATCTGGGCGCGGAACAGCTCGGCCTTCTCAGGCGTGACGTTCCCCTTCACCAGGTCGGCGAACAGGGCTTCGGTCTCGGCTTGCGACAGGTCGGCCGTGGCGGCGGTCGGGTGGCCGTGGTCGGACGAGGTGGCGCCGGCCTCGATGAAGGCCGCCCGGCGGATGCGGTGGGCTTCGAGATAGCCCTTCCAGCTGTAGACGTCCTGGCCCGAGATCTCGGCGAAGCGTTCGAAGGCGCGCGGGCTGCGCTCGTCCTCGAAGTCGATGACCGCGTCGGGGCGATAGGCGGTGATGACGTGGCCGCCCCACCCGCTCTCGCGGATCGCCTTGTGATGCTTCAGCGGATCGTGCGGACCCTCGGTGGTGGCCAGGGTCTCGATGTTGAAGCGGTCGAACAGGGCGCGCGGGCGGAAGGCGTCGGTGGCCAGGGCCTCGTTGATACCGTCGAAATAGGCGTCGGCGTTGTCTTCGCCGAGGAACTCGGTGAAGCCGAACACCTTGGAAAACACGTGGTTCAGCCAGATCCACGACGGCGTGCCGCGGAAGAGGTGGAAGTTCTTGGCGAACACCTTCCAGGCCGCGCGCGGATCGGTGGCCGGCACGCCGGACTTGCGGGGGACCTTCAGGTCGTCCAGCGCCACGCCCTGGCTGTAGAGCATGCGGAAGACGTAGTGGTCGGGGGCCAGCAGCAGGTCGGTGGCGTCGCGGAACGGCTCGTTGGTCGCGAACCAGGCCGGGTCGGTGTGGCCGTGCGGGCTGATGATCGGCAGGGCCGCGACGGTGGAATAGAGCTCGCGGGCGATGCCGCGCACGGTCGGATCGGCCGGGAACAGACGATCGTCGTGCAAGATCAGGGGGCGGGCCATGGCGTGTCTCCTCGTCCCTTCGCCTCGAACCCTAGCGGGTCGCTTCGAGGCGCTTGGTAACCGGTGTCAGAACTTGGTGCAAGGTGCAGGGCGCGGCGCGCACCCTACACAGGTTTGGGAGCGGCGGAAGACTCGCGCACCACCAGATAGGGGATCGTGGTCGCCGGATCGCCCGGTTCCTTGCCCTCGCGGGCGATCAGCTTCTCGGCGGCCATGCGGCCGACCTGGCGCGTCGGGATGTGGACGGTGGTCAGCGGCGGCCAGACGGCCTGGGCGATCTGGAAGTCGTCGAAGCCGACCACGGTCAGGTCCTCTGGCACCGTCAATCCCGCACGGCGGGCGGCCTGCAGCACGCCGGCGGCCATTTCGTCGTTGCCGGCGAAGATGGCGGTCGGACGCGGGGTCTTGGCCAGCAGCGCCTCGCCGGCGGCCAAGCCCGATTCGAAGGTGTAGGCGCCCTGCACCACATAGTCCGGGTCGAGCTTCAGCCCCGCCGCCGCCAGGGCGTCCTCGAAGCCCCCTCGCCGCTCGTGCGACGAACGGAAGCTGGGCAGGCCGGTGATGAAACCGATGCGCTCGTGGCCAAGGCCGACCAGATGCTCGCCCATGGCCTGGGCGCCCAGCCGATCGTGGCCGACGATCATGTGCTCTTCCTCGTCCAGCGGGACCGAGGCGATGCGGATGTATTCGCAGCCGATGTCGCGCAGCAGGTCGGCGACGCGCTCGTCTTCGGAAACCGACGGCGGCAGGATCACCCCGAACAGCTTCTGCCGCTCGATGAACATCCGCACGTCCTGCAGGAAGGTCGGGCTGGAGCGGTCGCAGGGGTGGACCACCAGCTCGAAGCCCGAGCCGCGCATGCCGTCCAGCAGGCCAAGCTGCATGTTGACGACGTACTGCGGGTTAGGGTTGTCGTAGATCATGCCGATCAGGAACGAGCGGCGGAACGCCAGGCCCCGGGCCTGGGGATCGGGGGCGTAGCCCCACTCGGCGATCACCGCCTCGATCCGCTGGCGGGTTTCCTCGCGCACGAACGGCGACTGGTTGATGACCCGCGAAACGGTCTTCTTGGAGACCCCGGCCAGGCGGGCGATGTCATTGATGGTGGCGCGGCGACGACCGCTTTCCAGCGCGGCGTTCACATCCGTGTCGTCGGCGGACTTGTTTGGCGTCTTAGACGAGGTCACGGCGTTTCCATGCAGTGGTTTTCGTTTTTTGTCATACTCCAGCGTCTGGAGCGTCGCTAATCAAGCGGCAAAAAGCACGCTGGCGAAGCTCTTGACACCGGTTTCCACTCCCTTAGGACCGGATGGCAGCACAAAAAGTCGCAAAGACAAAGACCCAGATGAGCGAAACAGCCTCCCTCCCCGGCGAATCGATCCACGGCGTCGACCCGCGTGACCACGTCGCCACCGCCCTACGCCCCCTTGGCGTCGGCGAAACCGTGGATCTGCACGGCCAGTCGATCCTGGTGCGCAGCGACATCCCCAAGGGCCACAAGATCGCCGTCCGCCCCGCAGCCAAAGGCGAGGACGTACTGAAGTACGGCTGGCCGATCGGCCGGGCGACCGCCGACATCGCCGTCGGCGACCACGTGCACGTCCATAACGTCGAGACGCGGCTGGAGGGCGTCGAGGGCTACGCCTACGCGCCCGCCGCGACCGACAACACCGAAGTGGTCGGCGAGCGCAGCTTCATGGGCTACCGCCGCGCCAATGGCCGGGTCGGCACCCGCAACGAGATCTGGGTGCTGTGCACCGTCGGCTGCGTGGCCAACACCGCCCGCCGTATCGCCGAGAAGGCCAACGCCCGCTTCGCCGGCCGCGTCGACGGGGTGTTCGCCTTCCCTCACCCGTTCGGCTGCTCGCAGCTGGGCGATGATCTCTCCCACACCCGCCAACTGATCGCGGGCCTGGCCGCCCACCCCAACGCCGGCGGCGTGCTGATCCTCGGTTTGGGCTGCGAGAACAACCAGCTCAAAGCCCTGCTCGACAGCGCCCCGGACCTGGATCCCGCCCGCCTGCGCTCGTTCACCACCCAGTTCGTCGAGGACGAGTACGAGCAGGGCCTGGAAGCCATCGAGGAACTGGTCGCCATCGCCGAGCAGGACCGCCGCGAGCCGGCGCCGATCTCCGAACTGGTGGTGGGCCTGAAGTGCGGCGGCTCGGACGGCTTTTCGGGCGTCACCGCCAACCCGCTGGTCGGCCGCATCGCCGACAAGGTGGCCGCGGCCGGCGGCACGCCGGTGCTGACCGAGATCCCCGAGGTGTTCGGGGCCGAGAACGTGCTCCTTCAGAGGGCCGCGAGCCGCGAGATCTTCGACGAGGCCGTCGCGGTGATCGACGACTTCAAGCGCTACTTCATCGACAACAACCAGCCCATCTACGAGAACCCCTCGCCCGGCAACATCGCCGGCGGCATCACCACCCTGGAGGAGAAGTCCCTGGGCGCGGTGCAGAAGGGCGGCCGCGCGCCGCTGGTCGAGGTGCTGCGCTACGGCGAACGCGTGGGCCCGCACGGGCTGACGCTGCTGGAGGCGCCGGGCAACGACGCGGTGTCGTCCACCGCCCTGACGGCGGCCGGCGCCACGGTGATCCTGTTCACCACCGGCCGCGGCACGCCGCTGGGCTTCCCCGCCCCGACCCTGAAGATCGCCTCCAACAGCGCCCTGGCGATCCGCAAGCCGTCATGGATCGACTTCGACGCCGGGGTGGTGCTCGACGGCCAGACCATGGACCAGGCCGCCGACTCCCTGCTCGACCTGGTGGTCGCCACCGCCTCGGGCCAGGAGACCAAGGCCGAGCGCAATGGCGAGCGCGAGATCGCCATCTGGAAGTCGGGGGTGACGCTCTAGGCGCGTCTCGGCGCCAGTCCCCGCAAGGCCAGGCGCGCCGCTTCGCGCAGTTCGTTCTCGCCCGCCCCGCCGCGCGCGGCCACCTTCAGGCCCGAGCGCAGGGTCAACAGCATCCGGGCGGCCGCCTCGGCGTCGAGTCCGGCGTCGAACGCGCCCGTGGCGATCCCGCCCTGCACGCGGCCGGCGAAGGCGGCGACGACGGCGCGGGCGGCCTCGTCGTTGAGGGCGTTGACCTCGGGATCCGAGCGGCTGAACTCGACGATCGAACCGACGCCCAGGCAGCCGCTTTCCAGCTCATCGGAAGACCCCAGCCCGACCAGCAGCGCGGCCTCAATGGCATCGGCTGCGTCGTCGTGGGCGGCCAGCGCCCCGGTCATCTGCGCCAGAGAGCCGGCCGCATAGCGGCGCAGGGCCTCCAGGAACAGACGGCGCTTGTCGCCGAACGCCCCGTAGAGGCTCTGGCGGCCGATGCCCATGCCCTCGATCAGGTCGCTGGTCGAGGCGGCCTCGTAGCCGTGGCGCGCGAACACCTTGATCGCGCTGGCGATCGCTTCGTCCCGGTCGAATTCAGAAGGCCTGGCCATGATCGCATCCTAGCGATCTTGATCGATCAGTCCAGAATTATTCTTGACTGATCGATCCCGAATGCACAGTTATTATGGACCAATCAGTCCGTAACGGAACACCGCCATGACCACCGCCTCTTCCTCCCCTGCCCCCGCCCTGGTTTTCGGCGGCTCGCGCGGCATGGGCGCCGCCATCGTCCGACGCCTCGCCGCCGAGGGTCGCCCGGTCGCCTTCACCTACGCCAGCTCGCCGGGCAGCGCCGCGGCCCTGGCCGCCTCCGTCGAGGAGACCGGCGGAACGACCCTGGCCCTCCAGGCCGACAGCGCCGACGCCGAAGCGGTGCGCGCCGCGACCCTCGCCGCCGTCGCGCGGTTCGGAAAGCTGGGGGTGCTGGTCGTCAACGCCGGCGTGCTGATCCCCGGCGCGATCGACCAATACGCCTTCGACGATTTCGACCGCATGCTGGCGGTCAATGTGCGCGGCGTGTTCGCGGCCATCCGCCATGCCGCCCCGCACCTGCTGGACGGCGGCCGCATCGTCACGATCGGCAGCAACACGGCCGAGCGGATCGGCGCGCCCGGCTCCAGCGTCTACGCCATGACCAAGGCGGCCGTGGCCCAGCTGGTGCGCGGCGCGGCGCTCGACTTCGCCCCGCGCGGCATCACCGTCAACAACGTCCAGCCGGGTCCGGTCGAGACCGACATGACCGCCGGCCTGATGGACTACATCACGCCCCGCCTGCCGCTGGGCCGCATCGGCAAACCCGAGGAGATCGCCGACCTGGTCGCCTGGCTGGCCGGTCCGACCGCCGGCTACATGACCGGCGCCAGCCTGACCATCGACGGCGGCTGGACGGCCTGAAGCCCAAAGGCCCTGGCGCGACGGCGGCGCCTAATCCGGGACCGAGAAGTTGACCGGGATGAGGATCGGCTCGTCGGTCGGGGCGCCGTCGATCGTCTCCGGGCTGAAGCGGAACAGCCGGCTCATCTTCAGCGCCGCCTCGCCGAAGCCGTATTCCAGCGGCGATTCCGACAGCAGCGTGCAGTCCTCCACCCGGCCCTTCACGATCCGGGCGCAGCTGAGCTCGGCCTTGCCGCCGACCTCCATGCGCTGGGCGCGATCGGGGTAGTAGCGGGCGGCGGAGTCGGCATCCATGCCGGCGCGGATCAGGGGCCGGTAGTCGATGACTCCCGGCCCCGGCTTGGACAGGTCGGGCTCCGAAGCGACGATCGAGGGCTTGCCGAACTTGCCGACCGGCACGTCCAGCAGCACGGTCGCGCCGATCGTCGAGCGGCCCTCGTCGGTCCAGAGCTGGGACACGACCTTGGCGAGCCGCGCCCGCGCGTCGATCTCGGCCCCGGCGTCGCCGGCCGTCAGGCTCAGGATCTCGCAGCCTTCCAGCTTTCCGCTCAGGCCGACCCGGCAGCGGGCCCGCGCCTCGCCCGCGACCGGCGGCTTTCCGTCCGGCCTCGGCGTCGGCGTCGCGTACGGCATGCTCATCCAGTAAGGCCGGCCCTCCGGGTTTCCGAAATCGATCACGACCGCCTGGGGCGTGAGCACCGGGGCGGTCGGAGCCTTCTTGCGGGCGCTCGACGCGGCGGAGGCCGCCCGCGGCTCGAGCCGGAAAGCCGAAGCCAATCCCAAGGCGGCCTCGCCGAAGCCCTCGCCCTTCACCGTCTCGGCGATCACGCGGCAATCCTGGAGCCGGCCTTCGTCGTTGGCCATGCAGCTGAGGCGGACCAGTCCCTTCACCCCGCGCTGCCGGGCCGAAGGCGGATAGGCCGCCAGGACGTCGGCCTGGCTGGGCGCGGCGCGCCACGCCAGGGTGGGCTGATAGGGCGCGCCCTCGAACGGGCGGCAGCGATAGTCGCAGGAGAAGAACACCTTCACGACGGTGGTCATGGGAACCGGAACGCCGTTCCTGCGCCCCGGCTGGAAGCGATAGAGCGGCGCCACGCTCAGGGCGGCGGGGCCCAGGTCCTGCGCCACGCTGCGTTGCGACAACACTCCGCAATCCTTGGCGCGCCCCTCCAGCGTCACCGTGCACAGCAGGTCGACACTGCCTTCGAGGCCGCTGAAGCGCGCCGCCGCCGGCCAGGCGGCGTGCAACGCGTCCTGAGAGGGCTGCTCCACCTCCAGCGGGGCAACGTATTCGACCCCGCCCGCATGGAACACCCGCGCCTTGGGGGCGATGAACTGCACGGTGATGGTGCGCGAGCCGGTCACGGCCCGGGTTCTCGGCGCGACTTCGTAGCGCTTGACCATGGCCAGCGCCGCCGGGCCGAAGCCCTCGCCCGCGGGCGTCTCCGACGTCAGGGCGCAGCCCCAGACGCGTCGCTCGGCCGACTGGCAGGTCACGACCGCGACGCCGTCCAGGCCCTTGGCCTTGGCGGCGGTCGGATAGACGCCCTGCACCTCGTCATAGCGATAGGTGAAGACCGGATCGCCGGTTCCCTCCTGCGCGGCGGCGGCGCCGCCCATCCCCGCCCAAGCCAAGCCGATCCAGGCCAGGGCTGCAAAGGCGCCGGCCTTCCCGGTCGTACGATAGGTCATGATCCACCCCGAAACTCGCCTCAACCTATGGACGGCGACGACGATTGCCAAGCCACCGATCGGCGAGTTCGGGAAGCGAAGGAACGGGCGGCGCGATGCGCCGCCCTCCCCGCGTCAGTGCGCGGCGTCCTTGGCCTTTTCACCGGCCTTTTCCGCCTGGTCGCCGGCCTTCTCGGCGGTCTCGCCGGCGGCGGCGGCCGCGTCGCCCGCGGCCTTGGCCGTGCTGGTGTCGCCGGCGGCCGCGGCCTGGGCGCTGGCGTCGGCGGCGGTGTCGGCGGCGCTGGAAGCCTGGGCCGCGGCGTCGGCGGCCTTCTGGCTCTCGACCGAGGCCTCGGCGGCCTTTTCGGTCTTGTTCTCGCAGGCGGTGACGGTCAGGGCGACGGCGGCCAGGCCGATGAGCAGGGTGTGACGCATGTGAACTCTCCCAAACGAGCTTCGCCGGTCTGTCGCCGGCTTGGCTCAACCCGCATGCGGCGGCGTTCGTTCCGCCGCCCTCCGCTCAGGCCTTCGGGCATGAAAAAGCCCGGCGGCGTCCCTTCGAACGCCGCCGGGCCGGTCTCTTCAGCGAAAGCGCGTCCTTAGAAGCGCTTCGTCACCTGCACCCCGTAGGTGCGCGGTTCGTTGACGAAGGCGGTCAGGTTGTTGAAGTCGATCGCGCCGATGACGTTGGCTTCGTCGGTCAGGTTGCGGACGTAGACCGCCGCTTCCAGGCCCTGGGCCGGGTTGCGCCAGCCGGCGCGCGCGCCGCCTTCGAAGTTGGTGTCCTGCATGAACTCGACCGATTCATAGAGGAACAGGTTGAAGTCCTTCTGCATGACCCAGTCGGTCGATGCGAAGAGTTCGGTGCCGTTGCTCAGGCCATGCACGTAGTTCAGCGTGATGTTGGCCGTGTACTTCGGGGCCTGCGGGAACGGGTTGCCGTCGATGTTGGCGCGACGGGTCGTGCCCACCGTGACGATCGGATCGGTGACCGTGCAGTTGGCGCCGCAGAAGGCGACCAGCAGATCCTTGTCCTTGATCTCGGTGTGATTGTAGGCGAACCCGCCGGCCAGGCTGAAGCCCGCGCCCAGATAGACGTCGCCGTCGAGTTCCAGGCCGTAGCCCTCGCCCTTGTCGGCGTTGATCAGCTGGTTGAAGTTGCCTTCGCCGCCGATGGCCGTGAACTGCGGGTCGGTGACCTCGTAGTAGTAGACCGTGGCGTTCAGGCGAGCCTTGCCCTGCCAGAGGCGCGACTTCAGGCCGGCCTCGTAGGACATCACCGTCTCGGAATTGGCCGCCGTGATCAGGTCGGACGAGGTGATCCGGCCTTGCAGCGACGGACCGCGATAGCCCTTGGCCACGCGGGCGAAGGCGTTCAGGTCGCTGTTGATTTCATACAGCGCGCTGAGGTCCCAGCTGACCTGCTCGTCGCCGACCGAACGGCGCACGTTCGACAGCGGCAGGGCCGTGCTGGTGCTGCCGGCCGGGATGATCCGGTCGCCGTGGAAGTCGCGGCTGTCTTCGGTGTAGCGCAGGCCGCCGGTGATCTTCAGCGCGTCGGTGACCTTGTAGTTGGCCTGGCCGAACACCGACCAGGATTCCGAGCGCTGGATGATGTCGCCGATGACGATCGGGTTCAGGCCGCCGACGCCGTTGAAGGTGCCCGAGACGAGGTTGAAGCGCTCGTCCCAGAAGAAGGCGCCGACCTGCCAGCCGAGGCGGCCGTCGCCGTTCGAGGCCAGGCGCACTTCGATGGTCTTCTGGTCCAGATCGCTCGACAGGGTGCCGGTCTCGGAGTTGAACGGCGTCTTGTAGGGCGCGGTCGAGGCGGCCGAGGCCACGCCGCCGTCGATGTCGCCGTCGCCGGCCGAGCGGCCCTGATAGGCGCTGACCACGCCGGTCAGGGTGACCGGGCCGAAGTCGTAGGCCGCCTGCAGGCTCTGCGAGGTGGTGTGCTGCTTCTGCGGGTTGTTGCGGCCGCCGTCGTAATAGACCGTGTCGCGGTCGAAATTGCCGTTCAGCTCGTTGGAGCCCTTGGTCAGCACGTTGGCGCGGTTCAGCGTGCCGGTGCCGGTGTAGTTACGCGACTGCAGGGTCAGCAGGGTCGACAGGCGGTCGGTCGGCTTCCAGGCAACGTGCACGCGGGCGGCCGTGTCGTCGAAGCGGCCCAGGTCGTCGCCGTCGCCGGCGAACGAGGGGTTGTAGGCGTTGTTGACCCAGTCGTCGCGGTGGTTCCACAGGCCGGCGATGCGCACCGACAGGGTGTCATTGACGGGGATGGTCACGCCGGTCTCGGCGCGCACCGCGCCCAGGTTGCCGTAGGCGATCGAGCCGAAGCCGCCGAACTCGCCGCCCGGCTTGACGGTGTCGATCTTGACCACGCCGGCCGGGGTGTTGCGGCCAAACAGCGTGCCCTGCGGGCCGCGCAGCACTTCCAGTTGGTCGACGTCGAACAGCGGGAAGCCCTTCAGGTAGACGTTCTCGAGCACGACGTCGTCGAGCACCACCGAGACCGGCTGCGAGGCGTTGAAGTCGAAGTCCACGTTGCCGAGGCCGCGGATGTAGAAGCGCGGGGCGTAGCGGCCGTTGGAGCTTTCGATCTGCAGGCTGGGCACGCGGGCCGAGAGCGACAGCACGTCGCCGCCGCCGGCCGACACGGCCGCCAGGGTCTTGCTGCTCATCGCGGTGACGGCGAACGGCACGTCGCGGATGTTTTCGCTGCGACGCTGGGCGGTGACGACGATCTCCTCGGTCACCGTGGCGTCGGAGGCCGGCGCTTGCTGGGCCAGGGCCGGAGCCGAAACCATCAGGGCCAGGGCGCTGACCGACAGACCAAGCCAGTTCTGATGATGTTTCATGGTGGTATCCCCTTAAAAATTCGGGGAGGACCTACGCCGCAACGTTGCAACACCGCCAACAAAAACCGGCGCTATTGCTTGAATTTTTCAAGACAACTCGAACACCGAGCGGCGAACACTGATTTCCGTTGCGAAAACACTACACCGCAAACCACGATCGAACGGCAATATATGACCCGCGCCCGCCACAACGAGGCCCGTGCGAGACGCCTCACCCACGTACGTAAGAAAAGAGTTACCTCACAAAACTCCGTTCACGGACTATCACTCCATGAACTTTCCAGGGCAGGCCCGACGACCGGAGAGGTCGCGTCCGCCGCTCAGACCGACATCATGGCGTCCCAAACCACGCTGCGCCACGTCCGAACCCTGCGGATTTCGACTCGGATCGTTTCCGGAGCGGCGCCCGGGCGGCGCACCATCCGCACCACGAGGTCATGAGAGGCCGAAGGCGTGGCGATCGGCGGAACGGTGAACCCACACACCGTGTCGGGCGCGGCGCAGAGCCCGCAATCCTCCCCATCGACGCCGGGCCGGCCGGGCGCAGGCTCCAGCCGGGCCGACACCGGCCGCTCGCCGCCGCAGTCGATCCAGGCGACCACGACCAGCGGATAGGCCACGTCGGAGGCGTCGACGCCCGGCGCGAGCCTCCTCTCCGTCCAGTCGCTGCGCTGACTGACCTTGACCTCGCAAGCGCCGTCGCTGCGCGCGGCGATCTCCTCCAACCGGTAGGGCCAGAGAAAGTACACGGCGGCGACCACGGCCAGGGCGGGCCCGCACCAGCGCAGAAACGTCCTGATGCGCTCGAACATCCCCGAATTGCTCACCCGGCCTCGCGACAGCAACCTGACGGGCTAAACACGCAGATGCGCCAACATTCAATCGCCCTGCCACATTTGTTGGTGGCCGTGAGCCCGATTACCGAACCCAGTAGTTTCATGGCTGAAGGAAAGGCGCACGGCGCTGATTGGCCCCTGCCGTTGCTTGGCGATGATGACCTCGCCGATACCCTCCAGTCTGTCCATGTCTTTCAGCCAATTTAGATGCTCGGGCGTACCCTCCCGCGGCTCATTCCTGCCCAAGTAGTAGGCTTCACGGTAAACGAACCAGACGCCATCGGCGACATCCTCGATCACGCCCGATTCCCTCAAGTCGCGAAGGATTGGTCGGCGGTTCTCCCGATCCTCAAGATAGCGCGAGAGCTGCGATACGACGACGACCGCGACCTTCAGGCTCTTGGCGAGGTTCTTCAGACCGATGGCGATTTCGCTGATCTGCTGGGCGCGATTGGGCTCGTCAGCCCAGACGTCGCTTTTCACGAGCTGGAGACAATCGACCACAATCAGGTCGAGTCCGACGTGGCGCTTTATGCGGCGAGCGCGCGCGGCGATCTGGCGGATGGACAGCGTGTTTCGGTCGTCGAAGTAGAGCGGACACTCCTGCAACTCCATGGCGGCGTCGCGCAAACGGCCAAAGTCGCCCGCATCGATCTCGCCCTTGCGCAGTTTATCAACGGAGATGCCAGTTGCGCCTGAAAGTATCCTGAAATTCAAATCCTCGCTGGTCATCTCCGGTGAGAAGAAAGCGACAATTCCGCCCCGGATAATATTTTTCGCACCGTCCGGCTGGTGCTCCAATTCGTAATTTCTGGCGACATTGAAGGCGATATTCAACGCCAGAGCGCTCTTTCCCATCGACGGCCGGCCGCCGATGACTATCAGGTCGCCGGGGTAGATCCCACCTGTCTTGGCATCGAGATCGATCAGGCCGGTCAGAAGGGCTACCCCATCGCCACCGGAGACACAGGCTTCAGCGGTTCGCTCTATTGTGTTGCGTAGGACGTCGCCGAAGGATGTGAATCCAGCAGGGTCCTGGCGACCGTCAAGCAGGTCGTAAAGCATCTGCTCGGCTCGCTCGACCTGATCAAGACCAGATAACGAGCCATCGCGCTTGCCGCCGGCCTGGGCAGCGAATGCGATCTCGCCACTGATACGGATCAGTTCACGGCGCACCGCCAGGTCGAAGACGGCTTGGGCGAGATCGCCGACACCGGGGGCCGGTGGGGCGCGGTCGATGAGGTCGGCCAGGTATCTTAAGCCTCCCAACTCTTGGAAAGCCGCGTCGCGCTTGAATTCGTCAGCCAGAAGAATCGGCTCGGCCAGTTGGCCCAAGCGGATATGCGTCTCGATCAAGTCGAACAGCTTTTGGTGAAAGGGCTCGTAGAAATGTCGCCCCTGCAAGCTGTCAGGCAGGCGTTCATAAGCCGAGTTGTCGTACATGAGTACACCTAGCAGCGCTTGTTCTGCCTCCAGGCTGCAGGGCGGTCCGGCGCCGAGTTCGTCAGATGATGCCACATTTTCCTCGGTCATATGGGGACTGTAGAGACTGACAGCATTCGCGAATGCAGGCGCTCTTCGGCGGCAAGTTCGTCTACTGTTGTATTGGTCGATAGCGGCGGACGCTCTCGGCGCCGGGGCGGGAATGACGAGTAGAGGCGGAAGGCCCCTACGCCCCCGGGATCGCCTGGGCGAACCTGAACACCCGGTCGGGATCTACCGCCGCCTTGATCGCCTTCAGCCTCGGCAGGTTGTCGCCGTAATAGGAGGTGGCGAAATAGTCGGGCTTGGACGGGTCCCTCGACAGGCTGGGGTCGGCGAAGTTCTGGTAGGCGCCGCCGCCGGCGCGCGGGCGCATGGTCCTGTAGAAGGCGTCCAGCCAGGCGTGGTTGGCCTTCATCCGGGCCTCGTTGTGCGAGTCGGCCTCGCCCCAGTAGAGACCGTTGACCATCAGCCAGCGGCTGTCGCGGTGGACGAAGGCGGTGTCGGCCTTGCCCACGGCGTTGATCTGGCCGCCGGTCTGGAAGAAGCGCAGGTCGCAATAGCCGTAGGTCCCGGGCCATTTGCGCAGGTGCTCCAGGCCCGCGGCCAGGTCGTCGGCGCCGAACCTGCGGTTGGTCACGAAGGCCGAACGCTCCTGGTAGAAGGTGGCGAAGCCGTCCTCGTGCAGGAAGTCCTGGGCCGGCCAGTAGAGCAGCTCCTCCACCCCCGCCCCGCCGGTCGGCTTGGCCAGGTCGAACACCGGCTGCAGCAGCTTCATCAGCGCATCACGCGGCCCGACGAACTGGCCCAGCAGGCTGATCGGCACGTCGTAGCCGGCCTTGACCTGCACCGGCGTCACCGCCCCGAACGACACCCGCGAGCCCAGGGCGTTGGGCGCTTCGTCCAGCACCGCCATCAGTTTGGCGCCCAGCTCGGCCACCGAGACCTTGGGATGCGGCGCGTCGGGCGTGCGGCTCCAGCTGAGGTCGAACACGGTGACGACCTTGCCCTTCACGTCGAAGGTCTGCAGCGAGAACGAGGTGCTGACGCCGAAATTGCCGCCGCCGCCGCCCTGGCTGGCCCAGAAGAGGTCGCGGTCCTTCGGGTCGGCCGCCTTGGGTGAAAGGCGGCGCAGCGAGCCGTCGGCCAGCACGATCTCGCTCTCGACCAGCTGGTCGCAGCCCAGGCCGTGGGCGCGCATGTTGAAGCCGATGCCGCCGCCCAGCAGGAAGCCCGCCGCCCCCACCGACGGGCAGCGGCCGTGGGTCACGGCGCGGTCCTGGCTGCGCAACAGGCGATAGAGGTCGCGGTTGCGCGCGCCGGCTCCGGCCCGGGCCACGCCCGTGGCGGCGTCGTAGCTGGCCTGGCTGAGGCCGCCGGTGTCGAGCATCAGGCCCGTCGTCGTCGAATAGCCGGCGTAGGAGTGGCCGCCGCCGCGCACGACCAGCGGCACGTCGTTCTGGCGCGCCCAGCCGATGGCGAAGGCGACGTCGGCGGCCGAGCCGCAGCGGGCCACGCCCTGCGGCAGGGTCGCGGCGAACTCCAGATTGTTGGGCAGGGCGATGGCCTGGTAGTCGGCGTCCCAGGCCCGCAGCACCCCGCCGCTCAGGTTCCGCGCCAGGCGGTCCCACTCGCCCTCGGCCGGACCGGCGGGCGGCGTCGGATTGGGCGCGTGCAGCGGCGAGCGGGCCAGGGCGCTCCTCGGCGCCAGCGCCGCCCCCATGGCCAGCAGGCCGCCCGCGGCCAGGAAATCGCGCCGGCTGGCGAAATAGCGTTTCGTCTGCATCGTCTCCCCCAGATTTTTCTTCGAAACTCGTCGGCCGCGATCAGCGGCAGTCGGCGGCCACCTTGGCCAGGGCCGTACCGCCGTCGCCCTTGGCGAACAGCGCCTGCTCCTCGGCCGGCAGGGTCGGCAGGGCCTGGGCGAAGCCGTTCTCGCGGCCGCGCGCATAGTCCTCCAGCACCGTCATCGCCGCCGGCGACAGCTGGGCCTGCAAGACATTGGCCGCGCAGGCGCAGCCGATCCGGTCGTACTTGAGGCCCAGGCCCGTCAGCTTGCCGTCGACGCAGGCCCGCGTCACCACGGCCCGCTGGGCGGCCGGGGCGTCGGCCTCGACCCGGTCGCAACTCGACGCCGCAACGCCCGACGCCAACACCGCCGCGATGATCAGAAACTTGCGCATGCTCTTCCCTTGCGGCGGCAAGCTTGGCGCTACAGCCTTCGGTTTTATGTGAAAAATATAACGCCGAGGCGCTTTCCGCCGGATCGCCGTTCCCAGCGTGCGATGCTGGCGAAGACAGGATTGCCACCGGTGTCTCGGCGCCGCATCTAGGCGTCCGGGCGGACGCCAGATCCGCCGAACCACCATTATCGAGGCGCCCCCTGTGACCACCGACACCGCCAGCTCGTCCCTGCGCCTGAGCGCCGTCAGCTATCCGGCCGCCCTGCCCGGCACGGCCCTGCCCGGCTACGACCGCGACAAGGTGGAGATCGGCGTCGTCCACTTCGGTCCCGGCGCCTTCCATCGCGCCCACCAGGCCTTCTATTTCGACCGTCTGCTGGAGAGCGACCCGCGCTGGGGGATCTGCGCCGTCTCGCTGAAGAGCCCCGGCGTGCGAGACGCGCTCTCGCCCCAGGACGGCCTCTACACCCTGGCCCAGCTGGACCGCGAAACCAGCTTCCGCGTCATCGGCTCGATCCTGGAAGTGCTGGTCGCGCCGGAAGACCCCGAGGCGGTGTTCGCCCGCCTGGCCGCGCCCCAGACGCGCCTCGTCACCCTGACCGTCACCGAGAAGGGCTACTGCCTGACCGGCGAGGGCAAGCTCGACACGGCCCATCCCGACATCGTCCATGACCTGGCTTCGCCGCGCGGCCCGGTCAGCGCCGTGGGCTACATCGTCGAGGGCCTGCGCCGTCGCTTCGCCGCCGGCCTGCCGCCGTATGCGGTCGTCGCCTGCGACAACCTCGCCGACAACGGCTGGCGGCTGAAGGCGGCCACGATCGCCTTCGCCGAGGCGGTGGATCCGGCCCTGGCCTCGTGGATCGAGCAGAACGCCGCTTTCCCGCGCACCATGGTCGACAGCATCACCCCGGCCACCGACGACGCCCTGCGCGCCCGCGTCCAGGCCGCCACCGGCCTCTTCGACGCCTGGCCGATCCAGCGCGAGGCCTTCACCCAGTGGGTGGTCGAGGACGTGCTCGGAGACGGCGCCCCCGACCTCGCCAGCGTCGGCGTCACCCTGACCGACGACGTGCGCGGCTTCGAGCGGGCCAAGCTGCGGCTGCTGAACGGCGTGCACTCCACCCTGGCCTATGCCGGCCTGCTGAAGGGCCATGAGACGGTGTTCGAGGCGGTGGGCGATCCGGCCCTGGAGACCCTGGCCCGCGACCTGATGGTCCAGGACATCATCCCCACCCTGACCGCGCCGCGCGGCCTGGACCTGGTCGCCTACGCCGAGGCCATCCTCGACCGCTTCCGCAATCCCGAGATCCGCCACTTCCTGAACCAGATCGCCTGGGACGGCTCGCAGAAGCTGCCGTTCCGCATCCTCGGCACGGTGAAGGACGCGCTGGAGGCCGGCCGGCCGGTCGATCGCCTGGCCGTGCCGATCGCCGCCTGGTTCCAGTTCCTGAAGAAGCGCGCCGCCGAAGGCGTCGCCGTCACCGACCCGCTGGCCGACCGCCTGCTGGCCGTGGTCCAGGCCCTGCCGGGCGACGTGAAGGGCGACGTCGCGGCGTTCCTGGCGGTCGAGGCGGTGTTCCCAGCCGAACTGGCGGCGAACGCTACGTTCGTGGCGGCGGTGGAGACGGCGTACGGGGAGCTCGCCTAGTTAAATCCGTAAAACCCCCGCGAAAGCGGGGGCCCAGGCGTTTTATCGTCGAGCGCCGTGGGTTTCAGAAAAAGCCTGGGTCCCCGCTTTCGCGGGGATTTTGCGGATCCATGAACCCTCCGCATACGGAGCCCGCGCGGGAACTCAGCCGATGCTGCAGCTCAGCACGGCGCCCTCGGCCTGATCGCGCTCGACGGCGATCGTCACCTTCACGCCCGGAGGACCGCTGGTGTCGACGCGCCGTCCCTGGCCGCCGAGCCTGAAGCCGGCGGCATTGGCCTCGCGCAACACGTCCTCGAACGGGGCGTCGAAGCCGATCCACAGGCGATTTCCGTGGCCCATCCAGCCGCCGACGGCGATCTCCCGGACCTTCAGGCCCCGCCAGGTTCCCGACAGCGGGACGCTGGCGCGGTAGGTGTCGCCGGTCACCTCGACGTCCGTCTCGCCGATCCGCGACCGGTAGGCTTCAGGAACCTGCAGCGCGCCCGGCAGCACGGCCAGGTCCCAGGGGGAGCCCTCGAACTTCACGATGCTGGCGGTCAGGCGCTCCAGGTCGGGCGCCTGTTGGCAACGCGCGGTGTCCTTGAAGGCCAGCAGGCCGTCGAGCGGCGGCAGGGGCGGCGCCTTCTTCTGTTCGGCGCAACCGGCCAGCGTCATCAAGGCGGCCGTCGCCAGGCCCGCGCCAAGTCCGATCTTCCGCATCACGCCCCCACTCGCCTCAAGGTTCAGCTTGGCCGATCCGGACACGCAGGCGCAAGGCCCGAAGCGTCAGGCCCGCACGCCCTTGCCCAGCAGCACCGGCGCCACGGTGCCCACCAGGATCTTCATGTCGAACAGGAACGAGGCCCGGGCCAGGTACGCGGCGTCCAGCGCCACCTTGTCGGGAATGGCCAGCTCGTCGCGGCCGTTGATCTGGGCCCAGCCAGTGACGCCGGGACGCAGGGCGTCGACGCCGGCGGCGGTGCGGGCGGCGACGAGGTCGTCCTGGTTGAACAGGGCCGGGCGCGGGCCGACCAGGCTCATGTGGCCCACCAGCACGCTCCACAGCTGCGGCAGCTCGTCGAGGCTGGTCTTGCGCAGCAGCGGGCCGACCGGCGTCAGCCAGCGGACCGGGTCTTCCAGCAGGTGGGTGGCGACCTCGGGAGCGTCGATCCGCATGGTGCGGAACTTGGGCATGGGAAACAGGCGGTTGCCCCGCCCCACCCGCTGCGACCAGTAGAGCGCCGGCCCCGGCGAGGTGGCGCGCACCAGCGCCGCCACCACCAGCAGCGGCAGGGCCAGCACCAGCAGGCCCGCGGCCGAGGCGGCGAGGTCGAAGGCGCGCTTCAGCACCGGATCAGGCCAGGTCGCTGGCCGCCGCGTCCAGCAGCAGGTAGGCGCGGCCGGCTTCCGAGGCCAGCAGGGCGGCCACGAGGAAGCCCTCGCGATCCTGCTGGGCGGCCTCGTTGATCATGCCGGCGTAGCGGCGCACGAAGCGCTCGGCGTTGGACTTCAGCGGCGCGTCCGAGAACAGGCGGCGGACCAGGCGGCGGATGGCGGCCGGGGCCAGCTTCTTGACCACCTCGCGGGCGCCGTTCTCGTCGTGGGTCTGGATGGCGGCGGCGATCTCGTCGATGCGGCCGCGCGGCAGCAGGGCCGACGGGTCGATGCCCATGGCCAGGATCTCGCCGGCCAGCTTTTCACCGAGGGCCGCGTCGCCCGGCGAGCTGTTTTGCGCGTCGCCCAGCACGGTCTTCCAGCTCCAGCCCTCGTCCTGCGCGGGCTCGGCCGGCGCGGGCGCCGGACCACGGCCGCCGGCGGCGTCGAACATGGTGCGGAACTCGTCGTCGGTGGCCGTGGGCGTCAGCTTCAGGCGCTGGCGCGGCGGCGGCTCCAGCGGCGCGAAATCCTCGTTGGGATAGGGATAGGGCGCCGGCGGCGGGGTCTGGGCGCGCGGCGGCTGCGGCGCGGGCTGGACCGGCGGCGGAGGCGCCTGGCGCTGCTGCGGCGGCGGGGCCGGTTGCGGCGCGGGCTGGGGAGCCGGCTGCTGCGGCTGAGATTGCGGCTGAGGCGGACGCACCAGGCCGGCCGCTCCGCGGTTCGACGGGGCGGCGAAGGTCGGCGTCGCGGCGGCGGCCGCGTTCATCGTGCTGACCGCCTCGCTGAGCATCTCGTAGTTGCGGCGCACGCGGTCCTGGAAGGCCTGGTCGATGGCCGCCGTCTCCTCGGCGGTCTTGCGGGCGGCGGCGCGCAGATCATCGATGCCCTTCTCGATCTGGGCGCGAACCTCGGCGGCGCGGGCCAGGGCCTCGCCCGGCAGGGCGGCGCTGCGCTGGCCGGCCTCGGCCAGGATGCGCTCCATCTCGGCGATCGAGCCGCGAGCGGTCTCGACGGTCTCGGCCAGCTTCTGGGCGGTGCGGGCGCCGGCCTGCTCGACCACCTGGGCCGAGCTCTCGATCAGGTCGCGGGCTTCCTGCATGCGGGATTCGAACACCGCGTCGGCCTTCTGGCCGGCCGAGAAGGCGATCTCGTTCAGCTGGTCGACGCGGCCGCGGGCGGTCTCGACGCGCAGTTCGACGCCCTCCCCGGCCCGCTGGGCGGCGTCGGTGATGGCGTTCATGGCGCGGGTCAGCTCGCCCTCGAGGTCGCCGCGGCGGTCGGCGGCGGCGGCTTCGAGGCGGGCCAGGGCGGCCTGGGTCTCGGCGGCCAGGGCCTCGCGCTCGGCGCGGGCGGCCTCGGCCATCTCGCGCAGCTGGTCGCCGGACGAGACGATCAGGCCGCGCAGCACCTCGGCGCCCATGGCCGCGATGTCGCCCAGTTCGGAGGCGCCGACACGGGTGTAGGCCACGAACTCGGTGAGCTGGGCGGTACGGGTCTCGGTCTCGGAGGAGAAGTCCTCCTGGTCGGCGCGCAGGGCCTGGGCGGCGGCCACCAGGGCGGCGCGCTGCGAGGCCAGGCTGCGTTCGACATTGCCGATCTGGTCGCCGACGCCCTGGCCGGCGGTTTCCAGGCGGGCGATCTGGCGCGACAGGTCCTCGGCCCCGATGCGGGCGGCGTCCGAGGCCTCGGCGGCGGCGGCGGCAAGGTCGGCGGCGCGGGCGGCGAGCGCGGCCTCGGCTTCGCGGAGCTGGGTTTCGGCGAGGTCGGAGGCCTCGGCGACCATGCGGGCCTGGCTGCCGATGGCGTCGACCACCGAGGTCGACTGGGCGTCCAGCGTGGTCGACAGCGCCTGCATGGCGCTGCGTTCGTGGCCCAGGCCCTCGGCCAGTTGCTTGGCCATGCGGCTGGAGGTGTCGGCGGCCTCGACCAGGCGGGCGGTCTCTTCGGCGAGCGCCTGGCGCAGGGTGACGATGCGCTCGCGGGCGGCGTCGGCGGCGCTGGTGGCCGCGTCGATCTGGCCGCTGAGGGCGTCGACCACGCCGGTGGCGCCGGCGGCGGCCAGGGTTGCCGGGGTCAGCAGCTGGTCGGTCAGCTCACGGGTGCGGCGCAGCTCGGCCGACACGCCCAGCGCCTGGCGCAGCATGTAGGCGGCCAGCAGGATGAAGGCGGCCGGGCCGGCGGCCAGGGCCGAGAACACCGCCATGGTGATCGGCATCGGCAGGCTGGGGCCGTAGCCGAGGGCGAACATCACCGGCGCCACGGCCCACAGGGCGGCGACGCAGACGGCCAGGCTCCAATAGACGCCGCCGGGCATCGGCTTGCGCTCGGTCGTCTCCGACAGGGCGTGCACCCGGCGTTCGGGCGTCTGGGCCGAAGACTGGGCGACCGACTGCTTGGCCGCCTCCGGCTTGGCGGGTGGTTCGGGCTCGACGCGCGGGGCCGGCGGCTGGGCGGCGGCTGGCGCGGTCAGGAAGGTGGGCAGTGGCGACAGGTCGTCGGCCGTCGGCGCGCTGGCCTGTTCGCGTTCGCGCTCGGCCTTCAGGCGGGCGCGCATCGAACCGTACTGCGGAGCGGGCTCTGGCTCAGGCGCCGGCGCGGGTTCCGGCTCCGGCTCCGGCGGCGCGGCCTCGGCGACCGGTTCCGGCGCGATCGGCTCGAACTTGGGAGCCGGCGGCGGCTCCGGGTCCGGCGTCTTGTTCGTGCGGAAGAACGAGCGGCGGGCCGTGGTGCGGTCCTCGCGCAGCGCCGCCTCGAACGGGTCGGGCGTGGGGGCCTCGGGCTCCGGCGCGGGTTCGGGCGCGACCGACGAGGTCAGCGGCTCGGGGACCGGTTCGGCGGAGGGCTCGGCCTGAGGCTCGGGCGCCTGGTACGACGGCGGACGCGCGCCGCGCGGCGGCGCGGCCAGGAACCCGGTCTCGGGATCGGCGATGTCGAGGTCGTTGTCGGGCTCGGTGACCGGCGCGTCGGGGTCCGGCTCCTGGGACGAGGCGCCAAGTGAGTCGGCTTCAGACAGACCAGAAGGGGGCGCCGCATCCTCGCGGGGCGTCTCCACCGGCAGGGTGGAAAAGTCGAGCGGTCGGCGCTTCTTAGGCTTCATACGCAGCCACTGTCCCAAGGCGAACGGTGAGGGGGCCTCTCACAGCGACACAGCGCGCAAGCCCCTTCTTCGCGCAGGCGAGTAAACCTAGCCGCGAATGACGCCTGCGCCTAGCCGCTTGCAACGGTTTTCCCCAAAGCCGGCCATGCCTTACGCGCGCCGAAGGGGCTTTTCGAGGCGCTCTCGGGGCGGACGGATCAGGCGCGGACGACGCCCGCGGCGCGCTCGGGACAGACGATCCGCGGCGGCGTGTCGATGCGCGCGGCGTCGCGCGGCGTGCGCGCCACGGTGCGTTCGGCCTTGGGCTTGGGCATCTTGCTTTCGATGACCACGCCGAACTGGCACAGGGCCATGGCCGAGAGCCACAGCACGATCGCCGCGAAGATTTCAGTCAGGAATGACATCGGTTCACCCGTCGGTCCGATACCGTCGTTATGCAGCAACCTACGGCCAGGCTCGAATGAACTTTTGGTCATGTTGCCGCAACGGGGCGCCCACACAAGCTTACAGCGACCCTAGATTTCTGCGCCTTGCCCGCGAGGCCCCGGAGACCTAGGTCGCAGGCTCCCCCGGTTCTTCGTCGGAAAGCCGCCTGGCGCCGATGAAGTTTTTCTGTTTGCGGACGACTGTCTTGCCCCTTACCCAGCTTGCACCTCAGGCGTCCGCCGTCGCTTTCGAGCCGCCTATGCCCGCGATCACGCCCGCTCGCCTGACCCACCTGCAGCGCCTGGAAGCCGAGAGCATCCACATCATGCGCGAGGTCGCGGCCGAGTGCGAAAACCCGGTCATGCTGTACTCGATCGGCAAGGACAGCGCGGTGATGCTGCACCTGGCCGCCAAGGCGTTCTATCCCAGCAAGCCGCCCTTCCCGCTGCTGCACGTCGACACGACCTGGAAGTTCAAGGCGATGTACGAGCTGCGCGACAAGGTCGCCGAGCAGCTCGGCTTCGACCTGCTGGTCCACAAGAACCCCGAGGCCGAGGCGCGCGGCATCAACCCGTTCGACCACGGCAGCGCTCTGCACACCGACCTCTGGAAGACCGAAGGCCTCAAGCAGGCCCTGGCCAAGTACGGCTTCGACGCGGCCTTCGGCGGCGCCCGCCGCGACGAGGAGAAGAGCCGCGCCAAGGAGCGCGTGTTCAGCTTCCGCTCGGCCGAGCAGCGCTGGGACCCGAAGAACCAGCGCCCCGAGCTCTGGAAGCTCTACAACACCCGCAAGCACCCGGGCGAAAGCCTGCGCGTCTTCCCGATCTCCAACTGGACCGAGCTGGACGTCTGGCAATACATCCACCTGGAAAACATCCCGATCGTGCCGCTCTACTTCTCGGCCCCGCGGCCGGTGGTCGAGCGCGACGGCGCGCTGATCATGGTCGACGACGAGCGCTTCCGCCTGCGGGAAGGCGAAGAGCCGCAGATCAAGAGCGTCCGCTTCCGCACCCTCGGCTGCTATCCGCTGACCGGCGCCGTCGAGAGCACCGCCTCGACCCTGCCCGAGATCATCCAGGAGATGCTCCTGACCACCACCAGCGAGCGCCAGGGGCGGGTCATCGACCACGACCAGTCCGCCTCGATGGAGAAGAAGAAGCAGGAGGGCTACTTCTGATGGCTCACCAATCCGCCCTCATCGCCGAAGACATCGAAGCCTATCTCGAGGCCCACCAGAACAAGTCGCTGCTGCGCTTCATCACCTGCGGCAGCGTCGACGACGGCAAGTCCACCCTGATCGGCCGGCTGCTCTACGACAGCAAGATGATCTTCGAGGACCAGATGGCCGCCCTCGAGGCCGACTCCAAGCGCGTCGGCACGCAAGGCGGAGCGATCGACTTCGCCCTGCTGGTCGACGGCCTGGCCGCCGAGCGCGAGCAGGGCATCACCATCGACGTCGCCTACCGGTTCTTCTCGACCGACAAGCGCAAGTTCATCGTCGCCGACACCCCCGGCCACGAGCAGTACACCCGCAACATGGTCACCGGCGCCTCGACCGCCGACGCGGCCGTGATCCTGATCGATGCGCGCAAGGGCGTGCTGACCCAGACCCGCCGCCACTCCTACCTCGTGTCCTTGCTGGGCATCCGCAACGTGGTGCTGGCGGTCAACAAGATGGACCTGGTCGACTGGGACCAGGCGGTGTTCGACGCCATCGTCGCCGACTACCGCGCCTTCGCCGAGAAGATCGGCCTCAACGTCTTCACCCCGATCCCGATCTCGGGCCTGGGCGGCGACAACATGGCCGTGAAGAGCGAGCACACGCCGTGGTTCGACGGCCCGATCCTGATGGACTGGCTGGAGAGCGTCGAGGTCGAGGACAGCCTGCAGGCCCAGCCGTTCCGCATGCCGGTGCAGTGGGTCAACCGCCCGAACCTGGACTTCCGCGGCTTCTCGGGCCAACTGGCCTCGGGCGTCGTGAAGCCGGGCGACCGGGTCAAGGTGCTGCCCTCGGGCCGCGAGAGCCGGGTGTCGCGCATCGTCACCCTGCCGGGCGACCTGGATCAGGCCGTCGCCGGCCAGTCGGTGACCATCACCCTGGCCGACGAAGTCGACGTCTCGCGCGGCGACGTGCTGGTCGCCGCCGACAGCCCCTCGGCCGTCGCCGGCCAGTTCGAGGCCACCCTGGTGTGGATGGACGACGAGCCCCTGCCCCCGGGCCGCTCCTACCTGCTGAAGATCGGCGCGCGTCTGGTCGGCGCCAGCGTCACCGAGATCAAGCATCGGGTGAACGTCAACACGCTGGAGCACACGGCCGCCAAGCGGCTGGAGCTCAACGAGATCGCCCACGTCAACATCTCGCTCGACCAGGCCATCCCGTTCGAGGCCTATGCCGACAACCGGGATCTCGGCGGCTTCATCCTGATCGACCGGATCAGCAACCGCACCGTCGGCGCGGGCCTGCTGAACTTCGCCCTGCGCCGGGCCGACAACATCCACTGGCAGCACACCGACGTCTCCAAGGCCTCGCGCGCGGCGCTCAAGAGCCAGCGCGGCCGGGTGGTGTGGCTGACGGGCCTGTCGGGCGCGGGCAAGTCGACCATCGCCAACCTGGTGGAAAAGCGCCTGCACGCCCTGGGCCGCCACACCTACCTGCTGGACGGCGACAACGTCCGCCACGGCCTCAACAAGGACCTCGGCTTCACCGAGGAAGACCGCGTCGAGAACATCCGCCGGGTGGCCGAGGTCGCCAAGCTGATGGTCGACGCCGGACTGATCGTGCTGACCGCCTTCATCTCGCCCTACCGGGCCGAGCGCCGCCTGGCGCGCGAGATCCTCAACGACGGCGAGTTCGTCGAGGTGTTCGTCGACACCCCGCTGGCCGTGGCCGAGAGCCGCGACGTCAAGGGTCTCTACAAGAAGGCGCGTTCGGGCCAGCTGAAGAACTTCACCGGCATCGACAGCCCCTACGAGGCGCCCGAGGCGGCCGAACTGGTCATCGACACCACCAAGGTCGATCCGGTGGCCGCGGCCGAGCGGATTGTCGAGTGGCTGGAAGGCCAGGAGATCGCCTACGAGATCTAGGCGAGAGGCCGCCTTTCGCCTAGACGCGAAGGGCGGCCTCTCGCCTAGTTCAGCTTGCGCTTCTTTCCCGCCTTGCCGAGCGCGGCGGTCAGGCTGCCGCGGATCTCCGCGACCTGCGCGTCCGACAGCACCCGCTTGGGCAGCGTATTGATGACGTTGTCGCTGTGGAACAGCACGAAGACGGCGTCGTCCTCCAGCCAGCGGATGTAGTCACCCCAGGCCAGGCGGCTGTGCCCCGTGGCGGCGGCCATGGTCATGCCCTCGGCGTCCCACGTCGCGGTGATCTCGCCCGACAGCCCCTTCTGCTGCTTCAGAATCCGCTTGGCGTTTCGGGGCAGGATCACCCAGTTGACCGCGCTGTTGGCGATGATCAGGACGACTGCGACGCCAAGTAGGGTGTTGTTCTCGTACGGCAGGATTTCCCAGCCGAACTCGACGAAGTCAGGCCAGACCAACGCCCCGTACATGGCGAGGAGCAGGAACGGGCAGGCAAGGCTTATCCAGATGAAGACGTTACGTCGGCGCTGCAGACGCCAGGCCGCGAGCAGATCTCGCTGCGTCATTTGGAACACCGTGGACGACATGACGACGCTCGCACGACAAAACCCAAGGCTGTCCGCCTAGCCCACCTCTCCCATAAAGCCAAGCTTGCTGGAGCCGCGCCTCAGGCGGCCGCCTTCACCCGCGCGCTGCGGCCCAGCACCAGGGCGCCGACCAGGCCCGCCGCCCCCAGCGCCGCCATCGCCCAGTAGCCCTTCACGCCCAGGGCGTCGAACAGCGGCCCCGAGGCCAGGGTCGCCGCGCCCAGGGTGAAGCCCTGCGACACCGCCGAGTTCAGGGCCTGGGCGGCCGAGGCGCTGCGGGGCGGCGTCAGGCGCTCGATCAGCTGCAGCGAGGCCAGGAAACTGGCGGCGAAGGTGAAGGCGTGCAGCATCTGCAGCGGGAACAGCGCCCACAACGGCGGGGCGAAGGCGTAGGCGGTCCAGCGGATCACCGCCGCGCCGGCGCCCATGGCCAGCAGCTTGCCGGGGCCAACCCGCCGCCGCCACGGCTCTAGGAACCACATGAACCCGACCTCGGCCGCAACGCCGACGCCCCACAGCACGCCGATCACCGGCTCGGGGATCTCCTGCTTGCGCCAGAGGATGGTCGAGAAGCTGTAGTAGAAGCCGTGCGCGCCCTGGATCAGGCCGGCCGTGACCACCGCCAGCACGAACACCCGGTCGGTCAGCAGCTGGCCCAGGCCCTTCCAGCGCTCGCGCTTGGGCGGGGCCTCGCCCTCCTCGTGCACCTGCTCGGCCGGCACCAGCACGAAGGCGGCCGCCGCCGCCAGCAGCGCGGCCACGGTGATCCAGACGACGATGACGTCGGCCCCGGCCAGGGTCAGCACCACGCCCATGACCAGGTTGGCGGCGATGAAGGCGCTGGAGCCGCTCCCGCGCGGCAGGCCGTAGTTGAAACCCTCCAGCCGCGCCCGACGCAGGGTGACGACGTCGATCAGCGGCGAGATGGTCGACAGCAGCGTCGCGCCCAGCAGCCAGCAGATCAGCAGGCCCCAGAAGCCGGGCGCGATCAGCATGGCGAGATAGGCGACGGCGGCGGCCACCGCCAACAGGATCATCGGCGAGCGGCGCAGCTTGAAGCCGTCGGCCCAGACGGCCAGCACCGGTCCGGTGAACGGCTTGAGCAGCAGGGGCGCGGCCAGCACGGCGCCGATCTCGGCCCCCGACAGGCCCTTGGCCCGCAGGAAGGTGGCGATGTAGGGCAGGCTCACGCCCGTGCCCAGATAGATGGCCACGTAGAACAGACAGAGGCGGACGACGAGCGGCATGGCCGTCCCGTAGATCGGTGTGCGGCGAAGGGGAAGGCGTTTCGCGTGGAAAGCCCCCTCAGTCGCTCCGCGACAGCTCCCCCAGAGGGGGAGCATCTACGCCGCGCCGACCAGATCCTCCCCCTCTGGGGGAGGTGGCCCGGAGGGCCGGAGGGGGCCTACTCCGCCCCGCCGAAGCGGGCGGCCCATTCGGCGATCATGTCTTCGTCGATCTTCTTGAACAGCACCTCCGGCGCGCGCACGGCCTGGCCGGCGGGCACGGTCGAGAACTCGGCGGCGACGTCGGCGGTCGGCCACGCCGGCGGCCAGGCCTGGGCGAAGGCCTCGCCGATCTTCTCGGCGGCGAACGGGATGAACGGCGCGGAGATCCGGGCGTAGAGGGCGGCCAGGTTCAGGGCCGTGCGCACGATCACGGCCGCGCGGTCGCGGTCGGTCTTGATCGCCGTCCACGGCGCGGCTTCCTGCAGGTACTCGTTGCCGACCACCCACAGGGCCCGCAGCGCCTGGGCGCTCTTGCGGATCTCGATGGCGTCCATCTGCTCGGAGAGGTCGGCCAGGCGCGCGGCGACGTCGGCGTAGAGCTTCTCCTCCAGCGGACCCGCTTCACCGCCCTCCGGCACGAGACCGTCGAACTTGCTCTCGTTGAACTTCAGGATGCGGTTGACGAAATTGCCCAGCACGTCGGCCAGGTCGCGGTTCACGGCGCTGGCGAACTGCTCCCAGGTGAAGGCCGTGTCGCTGCCTTCCGGCGAGTTCGAGGTCAGGTACCAGCGCCACAGATCCGGCGGCAGGATGTCGAGCGCCGCGTCCATGAACACGCCGCGCTTGTTGCTGGTCGAGAACTTGCCGCCGTACCAGTTCAACCAGTTGAAGGCCTTGAGCATGTCGACGCTCTTCCACGGCTCTTCGGAGCCGAGGATGGTGGCCGGGAAGCTGACGGTGTGGAACGCCACGTTGTCCTTGCCCATGAACTGGACGTAGCGGACGTCGTCGGCGCCGGCGTCGGTGCGCCACCATGAGCGCCAGTCGCGATCGGCGCCCGCCTCGGCCCATTCCTGGGTGGCGGCGATGTACTCGATCGGCGCGTCGAACCAGACGTAGAAGACCTTCTCCTCCATGCCCGGACGCGGCAGGCCGTCCTTGGTCACCGGCACGCCCCAGGCCAGGTCGCGGGTGATGCCGCGATCGATCAGGCCTTCGTCCAGATGCTTGTAGGCGATCGACTTGGCCAGGGTCGGCCAGTCGGGGTGGGCGTCGACCCAGGCGCGGATGCGCTCGGCCATCTTGGTCTGCAGCAGGTAGAGGTGCTTGGTGTCGCGCACCTCAAGGTTCCGCGAGCCCGAGATCACCGAGTACGGGTCCTTCAGGTCGGTCGGGTCCAGCAGGTTGCCGCAGTTGTCGCACTGGTCGCCGCGGGCCTTTTCGAAACCGCAGTGCGGGCAGGTGCCCTCGATATAGCGGTCGGGCAGGAAGCGGCGGTCGTCGATCGAGTAGACCATCTGGTCGACCCGCTCCTCGATCAGCCCCTGGGCTTCGAGGACCTCGGCGAAGTGCTGGGTCAGGCGATGGTTCTGCGGCGAGGACGAGCGGCCGAAATGGTCCCACGACAGGCCGAAGGCGCGGCCGACGTCATGCTGCAGCACGTGCTGCTCTTCGCAATAGGTCGCCACGTCCTGGCCGGCGGCCGAGGCGGCCAGCTCGGCCGGGGTGCCGTGCTCGTCGGTGGCGCAGATGTAGAGGGTGTCGTGGCCGCGGGCCCGCTGGAAGCGCGCATAGACGTCGGCCGGCAGCATCGACCCCGCGAGGTTCCCCAGGTGCTTGATGCCGTTGATGTACGGCAGGGCCGAGGTGATCAGGATGCGGGCCATGGGACGGGGCGTCTTTCCGGGGGCGAACAACGAACAGGAAGCGTCCGCATATAGAAGCCCCCGCGCCGAAGGGAAAGCTTCGCCGGACGACCGCAACCTCGCCGCGCGGCGAAATCACAGGCTCGCGCGTTTGGCGTTTTCGGGTTTGGATGGGCGCGCCCCTCTCCCCCGACCGGAGGACGCATGTTCCGACGCCGCCTGCCGCTGCTGCTGCTCGTCCTGGCCGTACTGCTCGCCGGCGGCTGGTGGTGGTGGCGTGAGCGTCCCGATCCCTCGGTCATGCACGTCTTCCCCGGCGTGCGCGGTCCGGCCAAGGCCTCGAAGATCGTCGAGCCGCCCCGCACCCGCATCGCCCAGTTCGACAGGGGCGGCCCGCACCGCCTGGCCATACTGGTCACCGACCCGCAGTCGGGGTGGCTGGGCCTGGTGCGCGGCTTCCGCGCCCACGGCGTGCCGATCACGGTCACGGAGGATCCCGCCAAGGCCCTGACCCACAAGGTGGTGCTGGTCTATCCGATCGTCTCGGGCCGGGTGCTGACCGCCGACCAACTGCGCGCCCTGGCCCAGCACGTGCGGGGCGGCGGCACCGTGCTGGCCTTCAACCTGGCGGGCGGCGGCCTGGGCGAACTGTTCGGCGTCGGTCCGGGAACCGAGGCCTCGTCCCGCCTGCGGCTGCGCTGGAGCCAAGCCACGGGGGAGCCCGAGACCGACGAGATCGTCGTCTCCTCGGCCGGCGAGGCCAAGGTCGCCAGCGTCGGCTACGCGCCGGGGACGGCGCAGGTCGCCGCCCGCTTCGACGACGGCTCGACAGCCGCCGCCTGCCGCCAGGTGGGCGGCCAGGCCTGCGTGCTGGGCGTGGATCTCGGCTCGCTGGCCCAGCGCTCGATGAATGGCCGGGCCGAGGCCCTGGCCCGGCGCTACGTCAACGGCTACGAGCCCTCGCTCGACAGCCTGTTCCGCTGGGTGCGCGACCTCTACGTGGCCGGCGAGCCCATGCCCTGGTTGGTCTCCACCGCCCCGGCCGGCAAGCAGGTGTCGATCCTGTTCACCCACGACGTCGACTACGGCCCGTCGGTGCGCAACGCCCTGGCCTATGCCGACGCCCTGAAGGCGCGGGACATCCGCGGGACCTTCTACGTCCAGACCAAGTACATGAAGGACTACAACGACAAGGTGTTCTTCGACGAGGCGGCGGTGACCGACGTGAAGGGGCTGCTGGCGCGCGGCCAGGAGGTGGGCAGCCACACCGTCGCCCACTCCGGGGCCTTCGAGCACGCCATGCCGCTGGGTGACGGCCGCGAGCGCTATCCCCGCTACCGGCCGTTCGTCGAGACGGTCGACACGGTCCGGGGCGCGTCGATCCTCGGCGAGCTGCGAGTGTCGAAGTTCCTGCTGGAGCGGTTGGCGGGCGCGCGGGTCGTCTCGTTCCGACCGGGACGCCTGGCCTATCCCTTCACCCTGCCCCAGGCCCTGGACGCCAGCGGCTACCGCTATTCCTCGTCGATCACCGCCAACACCGTGCTGACCCACCTGCCCTTCCAGCTGACCGACGGACGGGCGGACGGCGCGCTGCAGCCGGTGTTCGAGTTCCCGGTCGCCATAGAGGACGAGGCGCCCCCGGCCCTGCTGCAGCGGCTCGACGCCGCCGACGCCCTGGTGGCCAGGGTGGCCCGCGACCGGGGCGTGGTCACCGTGCTGATCCATCCCAACACGGTCGGCGACAAGCTGGCCTTCGAAGCGGCCCTGGCCGACCGCTGGAAGGGCCGGGCCTGGATAGGGGCGACGGACCGCTTCGGCGACTGGTGGTCGGCCCGCGACGCCCTGGAGCTGGACGTCGAGCCGCGCGGCGCCGGCTGGACCCTGACCGCCGCCGCGCCCCGGGCCGTGTCGGGCGTGGAGATCCTGCTGCCCAAGGCCGGCAAGAAGGCCGTGACCCTGGCCCTGCCGGAGGGCGGCCGCTCGACGACGGCGATCCCGTGATCCGCCTCGCCCTGCTGCTGGCCATGCTCGCCGCTCCGGCCGTGGCCGCGCCACGCCTGATCTGGTCCGACGAGTTCGACGGCGAGCGGCTCGATCCCGCCAGGTGGGCGGCGTCGAACGACTGCTGGGGCGGCGGCAACGAGGAGCGCCAGTGCTACACGCCCGCCGCCGTCTCGGTGTCGGGCGGGGTGCTGCGCCTGACCGCGCGACGGGCCAGGACCACCGGCCCGGCCGTTCGCGACGCCGCCCCCGGCGCGCCCCGCGTCGTCCGCGACTACGCCTCGGGCCGGATCCACACCAAGGGCCTGGCCTCGTTCCGCTACGGCCGCATCGAGGTGCGCGCCAAGCTGCCGCTGGGCCAGGGCCTGTGGCCGGCGATCTGGATGCTGCCCGAGCACGACAACTACGGCCCCTATCCGCTGTCGGGCGAGCTCGACATCGCCGAGGCGGTGAACCTGGGCGTCCGCTGCCTGTCCTGCCGCGACGTGGTGCGGGCGGCGGCGCACCACGGCCCGACCCTGGCCGCCAACCGCAGCGACAGCGCCGAGACCCGGCTCGACGACCTGACGACCTTCCACGTCTTCGCCCTGGACTGGACGCCGCGCCGGCTGACCTGGTCGATCGACGGCAAGCCCTATTTCAGTCGACCGGGCGGGCGGCCCTTCGACGAGCGCTTCCACCTGATCCTGAACCTGGCGGTCGGCGGGCGCTGGGCCGAGACGACGGGCCGCAAGGGCGTCGACGACGCCGCCCTGCCCGAAAGCCTGCTGGTCGACTGGGTGCGGGTCTACGGCGGCGATGACGACGAGGCCGGCGCGACGTCGATCCGATAGCCCGCGCCCGCCGGCGTATAGCGGAACAGCAGGCCGCCCAGGGCCGCGTCGGCGGGCTCCGAGGCGTCCGAGAAGATCTGCAGCCGCTTGGCGACAGCCTCGGCATCGGAGACTAGGTGTGGCGGAGCGACGGCGACCACGAAGTCGCGGATCGGCGAGCCCTTCTCCACCGAGGCCGGCCGCTCGGCGACGACCAGCGTGTAGCTGACCGCCTCGCCATTGGCCGCGTCACGGGCGGTCAGGACGATCCCCTGCCCCACTGTCACGGTCCAGACTCCCGGCCCGGCGCCCGACCACTCGGCCTTAGGTCCGAAAAAGCCCTTCGGCGCCATGCGGTTCAGCAGGGTGGCCTTGGCCGGCAGGCCGTTGGCCTGCCAGATCGCCAGCTTCGAGGCGTCCTTGACGCCGTTGGGCAGGCAGGCGGCCAGGGGCGAAAGCCCCAGGGCCAGCACCATCAAGGCCGCCGTTCGTCGCCGCATGCCGCGCTCTCCCCGCTTGCTCCGACTTCAATGGTCCAGCCCCGTCCGCGTTCCTCGTCCCGTCTCGGCAGACGATCGACTCATATCGTTTGACAGAAATTATTTTCTGTAAGAACGATGATCCATCGAAGCCCAGGGGAGGTTTCCGTGTCCACCGTCGTCTCGCTGCGACCGCCGCCGGTCGCGCCGCCGCCCTCGGCCAGCCATCGCCAGCTGCGGCTGGGCAGCCGCGCCCTGGCCTGGCTGCTCACCGCCCTGCTGGCGCTCACGGGCCTGATCGCCGGCGTGCTGATCCTGGCGGTGCTGGCCTGGCCGGGCGAGAATTTCCGCATCGGCCCGACGGCGGCCTGGATCGGCAAGGGACCGCCGGACTCGGTGGCCTTCGCCTCGCTGTCGCTCCCGCACCGCACCGCCTACGCCCTGGTCGGCACGTTACGCATCGCGCCGGTGCTGGCGATCCTGGCCCACCTGCGGGCGCTCTTTCTGCTCTATGCCGGCGGCGAGGTGTTCGGCGCGGCCAACGCCCGCCACATCGGCCGGGTCGGCGCCTGGCTGTGCGCCTACGCCGTCTCGCCGTTCCTCTGCCACCTCTTCCTGTCGGCGACCGGCTGGGAGATCGACAGGAACTGGTTCCACCTCTCGAGCATCCAGGGCCTGATCCTGGGCCTGCTGGTCTTCGTCATCGCCCAGGTGATGCAGGTCGGCCGCGAGATCGAGGAAGACCGGGACGCGTTCGTCTGATGCCGATCCTCGTCCGCCTCGACGTCATGCTGGCCCGCCGCAAGGTGCGCTCCAACGTACTCGCCCGCGCCGTCGGCATCACCGACGCCAACCTGTCGTTGCTGAAGTCGGGGAAGGTGAAGGGCCTGCGCCTCTCCACCCTCGACGCCATCTGCCGCTACCTCGACTGCCAGCCGGGCGACATCCTGGAATACCTGCCTGACGACGGCGTCGAAGAGATCCGCGACGCGGGCTGAGCCACGCCCTTCCCTCACACCGGAGACGAAAGATGCGCCTTCTGTCCACGCCCGTTCGGGCGATCGCGGCCACATGCCTGCTGCTCGCCGCTCCCGCCATGGCCCAGCCCGCCGAGACCTTCGTCGAGGTCGAGAACGGACGCCTGGCCTACGAGACCTGCGGTCGGGGCGAGACCACCCTGGTGCTGCTGCACGACGGCATACTGCACAAGGCCGCCTTCGACGCCGCCTGGCCGGCCCTGTGCGAGCGCTACAGGGTCGTGCGCTACGACCGGCGCGGCTTCGGCGCCTCGACGCCCGCCGCCGCGCCCTACCAGACGGTCAGGGACCTGGAGGCGGTGATCGCCGCCCTGAAGATCGAGCGGCCGGTGCTGGTGGGATCCTCCGCCGGAAGCGGCCTGGCCGTCGACTACGCCCTGGCCCATCCGGACGGCGTCTCGCGCCTGGTGCTGGTCGGACCCTTCGTGGCCGGCTTCAAGCCCTCGGCCGGCTTCATCGCGCGGGGACTGAAGCTGATGACCCAGTTCAAGCTGGGCGACATCGAGGGCGCGGCGCGCGATCCCTACATCCTGACCAAGGACGCGGACGCCCAGCGCCAGTGGGTGGTGGATCAGCTGAAGGCCCATCCGGGCAATGTCGGCGCCAACCAGAAGGAGCGCTTCGCCGTCGACGCCAAGCCGCGTCTGGCCGAGATCAAGGTCCCGACCCTGATCCTGGTCGGCGAGGTCGACATCGAAGACGTGCAGCACCAGGCCAAGGCCCTGGAGGCCGCCCTGCCCGACGCGAAACGCGTCGTGGTCCCGGGCAGCGGCCACTTCCTCTATCTCGAGCGCCCCGAGGCCTTCGTGCGGGCGATCGAGGACTTCGTCGTCTCCAACGCAAGCGCGGCTGGACAATCCGCCAGGATGGAGATCAATTGATATTGCAATCTGGAGACGATCAATGACTCGGCGCGACCGCTCGCTGGCCCTGCTCTACGCCATCGCCGCCTTCCTGGCGCTGAACGTGCTGATCGGCGACGAAGTGCGCGGTTTCAAGGACGGCCTGGTCGCTGGCTTCAGCGACGAGCGCTAGGTCGGTCTGGGGTATCGCCCCCGGCTCCTCAAGGGGATGAACGGAGCCAGGGGCGGCGGCGGCCCGCAGCCCCCCAGGCTTTGGCGGAGCGGTCGCGAGGACCGCTCACGCATCAGGCCGCCGATCTCAGTTGGTGTTGGCTCGGTTGGCGTCGGCTCAGTTGGTGTCGGCGGGGATCGGGTCGGCCGCCGAGACGGTCCCGTCCTTGTTGGTGTCGTGGGTCACGAACATCCGCCAGCCCGAATAGGCGAACTCGGCCGGGGTGATCGCGCCGCTCTTGTCGCTGTCGAGCACGCCGAAGCGCACGTCGGCCTGGCGCATCTGGCGCACGCGCTCCTCTTCCTTCTTCTCGGCCGTGTCGGGCGAGGCGGCGAGGCGCTTTTCGAGGCGCGCCTTGAACTCGCCGACGTACTCTTCCTTGGACAGCGAGCCGTTCTTGTCGGCGTCGATCGCCTTGAACAGCTGGTCGCGGGTGATGACGAACTCTTCCTTGGTGACCACGCCGTCGCCGTTGACGTCCTGTTCCTTGATGAAGGTGTCGCGGGCGTGCGAGGCGGCCAGGGCCGGGGCGGAGACGGCGGCCAGGGCGGCGGCCAGGATCAGGCTCTTGCGGATCATGTCGGTTCTCAACGCAGGGATTCGAAGGTCAGGGAGTAGGTGTGGCTCTGGCCGGGCTGGCCTTCGGCGGCCGGGGCCACGCGGTAGCGGGCCTGGATCTGGTAGACGCCCGAGTGGTCCGGCTTGATCTCGAAGCGGCCCTGGGCGTCGCTCTTGACGGTGACCGGCGCGGCCTTGACGTCGGAATAGCGGTCGTTGCCGCCGGTCAGCGTGACCTCCTGGCCGGCCACCGGCTTGCCGTCGTACAGCACCACGAACTTGGCCGCCTGGCCGGTGGTGATGTCGCTGGGATGGGTGACCGCGTGGAACTCCAGGCCCTTGCCGACCGGAGCCAGGGCGGCCGTGCTCGGCGCGCCGCGGGTCACGTAGACGTCGGCGGTGGTGATGCTCTGCATGTCCACGACCTGGACGCCGGCCGGCGCCTTGCCCGGCTCCATGAACTCCCACTCGCCCTTGATCAGGGCGGCCTTGCCGACGCGGCCAACGCGCTGGCCGGTGGTGATGCGGTAGGTGCCGGCGGCCTCGACCGGGGCTTCGACCAGCGCCATCTCGCGCAGGTAGGTCGGGGTCAGCGGCTTGCGCTGGCCGTCCGGCCCGATCACGGCGTAGGTGTCGGACTTCATCGCCACTTCAGGCGTGAAGAAGGTCTCGGTGAACGAGCCCTGCACCGTGACGATCTTCCGGTCGGAGACGTCGAAGGTGCTGGGCAGCATGTAGGGCGAGTGGGCGTGCGCCAGGCCGGCCAGGCCCAGGCCCGCCAGCAGCGCCGCCGAAGCGAGCATGGTCTTCATCGGAATCCCCCTTCCAGGACGATCGGTCGTTGCAGAGGCTCCTATTGCGGATGAATCTAAGAATCAATTGCAAATAACTTGACCAGGCCGCCAGACGGTTTTAGCACGCTCCCAACGAATGCGAACAATTCGCATCAAGGCCGACTACCTGGGGGTTCTTCCTTGTCTCGCAACACGCTCTTCTTCGCCGCCGCATCCGCCGCCGCCCTGCTCTGCTCGGCCGCCGCCCACGCCGCCGACGCGCCTGACGCCCCTGCGGGCGACGTGGCCGAACTCGACAAGATCACCGTCACCGCCACCCGCGGCGAGAAGTCGGTGCTCGACGTCCCGGCCACCGTCACCGTGACGACCAGCCAGGAGATCGAGGATGCTCTGGTCGAGGACGTGAAGGACCTGGTGCGCTTCGAACCGGGCGTCTCGGTGCGCAGCGCGCCCTCGCGCTTCACCGCCGCCGGCGCCTCGACGGGCCGCGACGGCAACGCCGGCTTCGCCATCCGGGGCCTTGAAGGCAACCGCGTGCTGATCATGGTCGACGGCGTCCGCATCCCGGACAGCTACGCCTTCGGCGCCCAATCCGCCGGTCGCGGCGACTATGTCGACGTCGACGTGCTGAAGTCGGTCGAGATCGTCCGCGGGCCGGCCTCGGCCCTCTACGGCAGCGACGGCCTGGCTGGCTCGGTCAGCTTCTTCACCAAGGATCCGACCGACATCCTGCAGGGCAAGGACTTCGCCGCCCGCGGCCGCGTCGGCTATTCGTCGGCCGACGAAAGCTGGAGCGAAAGCGCCCTGGTCGCCGGTTCGACCGGCCGCTGGGAAGGCCTGCTGGCCTACACCCGCCGCGACGGCCACGAGACCGAGACCCAAGGAACCAACGCCTCGCGCACCGTCGCCCGCACGGTCGCCAACCCCGAGGACAACCAGTCCAACGCCGTGCTCGGCAAGCTGGTCTTCAACCTCGACGACCGCAACAAGTTCACCCTGACGCTCGACCACCTGGACCGCGACATCGACTGGAACGTGCTGTCGGCGATCGCGATCAGCCCGACGGCCTCGACCTCGGTGATCGGCCTGACGGCCTTCGACAAGATGCGTCGCGACCGCGTCAGCCTGTCCCACGCCTTCACCGGCGGCGACGGCTTCATCGAGAGCGCTCGCACCACCGCCTACTACCAGAACAGCACGACCCGGCAGTACTCGGCGGAAGACCGCAACACCGCCGCCGACCGCACCCGCGACGCCAAGTTCGACAACGAAGTGTTCGGCGGCGCGCTCGAGCTGGTCAGCAAGGCGGAGCTGGCCGGCGCCGAGCACCGCATCGTCTGGGGCGCCGACGCCTCGCTGACCCAGCAGCAGAGCCTGCGCACGGGCACCGTGCCGCCGGCCGGCGAAACCTTCCCCAACCGCGCCTTCCCGACCACCGACTACACTCTGGTCGGCGCCTATGTGCAGGACGAGTTCGCGGCCGGTCCGGTCACCTTCTACCCGGCCCTGCGCTACGACTACTACAAGCTGGACCCGAAGAACGACCCGCTGTTCACGGCCAACACCCCGGTCGGCCAGAGCGACTCGCACGTCTCGCCCAAGCTGTCGGCGGTCTGGAAGGTCGACGACCTGATCAGCGTCTTCGCCAACGCCGCCAGCGGCTTCAAGGCTCCCGCCCCGTCGCAGGTCAACAACGGCTTCTCGAACCCGACCAGCTTCTACACGGCCATCTCGAACCCCAACCTGAAGCCCGAGACCAGCCGCAGCTTCGAACTGGGCGTCCGTCTGCGCCGTCCGACCTGGAACCTCGGCGTCACCGGCTTCACCGGCAAATACGACGACTTCATCGAGCAGGTGCAGGTCAGCGGCGCGTTCACCGCCGCCAACCCGGCCGTCTATCAGTACGTCAACCTGGCCGAGGCCGAGATCAGCGGCGCCGAGGCCCGCGGCGAGGTCCTGCTCGGCGACAATTGGCGCCTGATCGGCACGGCCGCCTACGCCCGCGGCTTCTCGACCAACACCGCCGGCGTCAGCACGGCGCTGCAGTCGGTCGATCCGGCCAAGTTCACGGCCGGCCTGTCCTACCGTGACCCGGCCGGTCGCTTCGGCGGCCAGTTCAACGTCATGCATGTGCAGAAGAAGTCGTTCGACAGCCTGGGCGTCACCTGCTCGGGGACCTGCTTCGCCCCGCCGGCGTTCAGCACCGCCGACCTCACCGGCTACTGGAACGTCACCCAGGCCGTCACCGTGCGCGGCGGCGTCTTCAACCTGACCGACGAAAAGTACTGGTGGTGGAGCGACGTGCGCGGCGCGACCACCACGCCGACCGCCACCCAGCCGGTGGTCGTCGACGGCTACACCGCTCCTGGCCGCAACTACAGCGTCTCGCTGGCGGTCAAGTTCTAGAGGTCGCTCGCCCGACCTCTTCCGAGACGCGCGGTCGTAATGTTGCGGCGACCGCGTGGCCCCGTCCTCCTCCGCGCCATGTCGGCCCGGCGCCTGGAGGACGGGGCGTTTTATTGCCTGGAAGGCGCCCGTCAGCCCGCCTTCGCATCGCCTTGAAAAGAACCGCAACACACCGGCGCATCGGCCGGGACAAGCGCCCCGCCCCCTGCTAGCAACGGCGCGTTCCGCAAATGGGAGTCCGTATGCTGCGCCGCCTCTACGACTGGGTCATGGGCCTCGCCGCCTCGCGCCACGCCCCTACCAGCCTGTTCGCCGTCTCCTTCGCCGAAAGCTCGTTCTTCCCCGTTCCGCCGGACATCATGCTGGCTCCGATGGTGCTGGCCCGACCCGATCGCGCCTGGCGCTACGCGGCCCTCTGCACCCTGGCCTCGGTGCTGGGCGGCATCGTCGGCTACGGCATCGGCTTCTTCTTCACGGCCGGCGCGCAGCAACTGCTGGCGATGCTGGGCAAGCCGACCGCCCTGGCCGACGCCGAGTGCTGGTACAATCAGTGGGGCTCCTGGGTGATCATCGCCAAGGGCTTCACCCCGATCCCGTTCAAGCTGGTGACGATCACCTCGGGCCTGCTGCACTTCAGCTTCCCGATCTTCGTCGCCGCCTGCACCGCGACCCGCGCCGGACGGTTCTTCCTGGTCGCCTTCGTCGTCAAGAAGTTCGGCCCCACCCTGCTGCCGGTGATCGAGCGTCGCCTGGCCCTGGTGGCCGGCGGTTTGATCCTGCTCCTTGTCATCGGTCTCGGCGCGAGCCATTTCCTGGGGGGAAGCAGCGGAGGCGCGTGCGCCGGATGACCACCGACACCCCGACGATCTCTACCGGCCCTCTCGTTCCCAAGCGTCCGCCGCTGGACTGGATCGCCCGGCACTGGCCGGTCCTAGCCCTGGCCGCCAGCGCCATCATGCTGGGCGCGGCCCACGCCTTCGAGACCTTCGGAGGCCTGGCGCCCTGCCACCTGTGTCTCAAGCAGCGCGAGGTCTACTGGGTCGCCGGAACCGTCGGCCTGATCGCCGCGATCCTGCAGCGCACCGCCCTGTGGCCGCGCCTGCGCCTCCCGGCCCTGTGGCTGCTGGGCGCGATCTTCCTCTACGGCGCGGGCCTGGCGGCCTTCCACGCCGGGGTCGAATGGAAGTGGTGGCCCGGCCCCACCACCTGCACCGGCGGCGGCCTGGCCACCTCCGACGACCTGGTGGCCATGCTGAAGGGCGCCAAGATCGCCGCCCCGATGTGCGACAAGGCCGCCTGGGTGTTCCTGGGCCTGTCGATGGCCGGCTGGAACGCCCTCGTCTCGCTGGGCCTGGCCGTCGTCTCGGCCTTCGCCGCCCTTCGCAAGCAGGAGGCCTGAACATGAGCGCCGCCGAGCAGAAAGCCGTCCCGCCCCGTCCCGGCCGCGGCGCCCAGGCCGCCCGCCTGGCCGAGATCCTGCGCGTCGACCAGGCCGGCGAACTGGCCGCCGTGCACATCTATCGCGGCCAGCAGGCCGTGATGAAGCACGCCCGCGGCCGCGAGCGCATCGCCGAGCAGCTGAAGGAAATGGAGGGCCACGAGCAGGTCCACCTGTCGCGCTTCGACGAACTGCTGGCCGAGCGCAAGGTGCGCCCCACCCTGATGTCGCCCCTGTGGCGGCTGGCGGCCTTCACGCTTGGCGCCGGCACCGCCCTGATCGGCGACAAGGCCGCCCACGCCTGCACCGAGGCCGTCGAGTCGGTGATCGAGAAGCACTACGCCGGCCAGATCGAGGAGCTGAAGGACCGCGACCCGGCCCTGGCCGCCGAGCTTTCCAAGTTCCGTGACGACGAGTTGATGCACCGCGACCTCGCCATCGAGGAAGGCGCCCACGAGGCCACGGCCTATCCCCTGCTCAGCGCCGTCATCCAGACCGGCTGCAAGGTGGCCATCAAGCTCAGCGAGAAGATCTGAAAGACCCCTCTCTCTGAGAGAGAGGGAGGGGCCCACGCCGAAAGGCGTGGGAGGGTGAGAGGTTTCACCGCTGGCCGGAAAACCTCTCGCCCCATAGCTGACAGCCCGCGCCGACGGACCAGCGCTTCGTTCGGAAAGTTTGTTACCTCTCACCCTCCCACCGCTTCGCGGCGGGCCCCTCCCTCTCTCAAAGAGAGAGGGATTCAATGGCTTGGCCTGAGCCTCCGCCTCCCCTACCGATGGACCCTGTCCATCGCGGGGAGTCGCCTTGCCCATCACGACCGTCCGGGCCGCCGCCCTCGTCGCCGCCCTGCCGCTGCTGATCGCCGCCGCGCCCGCCGCCAAGCCGTCCAAGGCCGTGAAGCCGCTGCGCGCGCCGCCCACCGCCCAGACCCTGGCCACCGGCGGAGCGCTGAAGCCCGACCAGGCCGGCGTTCGCATCGAACATGTCGACCTCTCCATCGAGGTCTTCCCCGAGCGCAAGGCCATCGCCGGCGAGGCCGTGCTGGCCCTGCGCGCCGACCGCGACCTGCCCGCCATCGTGCTCGACCTTGATCGAGAACTGCCGGTCTCGGCGGTGTCGCTGGACGGCCGCGCCCTGCCGGCCTCGGCCTGGCGCAATCCCGACGGCCGCCTGACCATCAACCCGCCCGCGCCGATCGCCGCCGGCCATCCGGTCGCCGTGCGCATCCGCTATGGCGGCGTTCCGGTGGAGGCCAAGCGCGCGCCGTGGGACGGCGGCTTCGTCTGGGCCAAGACGCCCGACGGCCGCCCGTGGATCGCCACCGCCGTGCAGGGCGAGGGCTGCGACCTCTTCTGGCCCTGCATCGACCACCCGACCGGCGAGCCCGACCTCGTCGACCTGCGCGTCACCGTGCCCGCCCCGCTGTCGGCGCCGTCGGGCGGGGTGCTGGTCGACATCAAGGAAGAGGCCGGCAAACGCACCTTCCACTGGCGCATCAAGACCCCCAACACCTACGCCGTCGCCCTCAACATCGGCCCCTACGTCCAGCTGAAGGCTGCCTACAAGAGCCGCTTCGGCGACAGCTTCCCGATCGAGTTCTGGACGGTCGAGGGCAACGAGGCCAAGGCGCGCGGCCTGTTTTCGCAGTTCGCCCCGATGCTCGACTTCTACGAAGGGATGATCGGCCCCTACCCGTTCCGTAGCGAAAAGATGGGCGCGGTCGAGACCCCGCACCTGGGCATGGAGCACCAGACCCTGAACGCCTACGGCGCCGGCTACGCCCAGGAAATCTACGGCTTCGACTGGCTGCTGCACCACGAGCTGTCGCACGAGTGGTTCGGCAACCAGATGACCAATGTCGACTGGGACGACATGTGGCTGCACGAGGCCTTCGGCACCTACATGCAACCGCTCTATTCGCAGTGGCTGCACGGCGACATGGAATACATGGTCCGCCTTAACGAGATGCGGGTGAAGACCTTCAACAAGTTCCCAATCGTCTCGGGCAAGCCGATGGAGGAAGAGGCCGTCTACGACGCCAAGGTCGGGCCGGGGACGGACATCTACTACAAGGGCGCCAACATGCTGCACACGCTGCGCGGCCTGATCGGCGACAAGGCCTTCTTCCAGGCCACCCGGGTGCTGGTCTATGGCCGCCCGGACCCCAGGCCCGGCAACTTCGCGCCGCGCTACGCGGTGACCGGCGATTTCATCAAGGCGGTGAACGACGCGACCGGCGCCGACTACGGCTGGTTCTTCGACGCCTATCTGCGTCATGCGCAGCTGCCGGATCTGGTCGAAACCCGCGAGGGCGACGATCTGGTGCTGGCCTGGAAAACGCCGGCCGGGCGCTTCCCGATGCCGGTCGAGGTCAAGGTCGGCGACAAGACGGTCACTCTCCCAATGGCCGACGGAACGGGCCGTGTGCGGGTGGCGGGCGCGGTTCCGGTGATCGTCGATCCAGGCTCGAAGATCTTGCGCCGCCAGCCGTATCTCGAGGCCTATCACGCCTGGAAGACGGCCAAGGACGCCAGCGACAAGACAAAGGCCGATGGGGCAAAGGCCGCCAAGCCGAAATAGTCATCTTCCGTTGACCGTGTTCCTTCACGGTTTGCGAGGCATGCGGCCTTAGGACTCAGGTCTCCACCGCGAGCCGAGTCCATGCTGACGCCCAACCATGTCGTGACCGCCGCCAAGGCCGTTCTGTTCGTCGGCGCGGGGACCGCCGTGACCCTGATGCTGGGCCCGTACCAGGGCCTGGAGCAGGTGTTCGGCCTCAGCGACAAGGCCGCCCACGCCCTGGCCTTCGGCGGGCTGACGGCGGTGTCGTTCCTGGCCTTCCCGCGCATGCGCCGCAACGACCTGGCGGTCGCCGCGATCCTGCTGGGCGCCAGCATCGAGGTCGCCCAGTTCTTCGCCCACCGCAGCGCCAGCGTCACCGACCTGGCGGCCGACGCGGTCGGCGTGGCGGTAGTCTATCTCGCCAGCCACATCGAGGCCGTGCGCCGCGACGCCCGCGAGCGCGGAGCCATGGATTTCGCCGACATCTCGGCCCAGAAGAACCGGCGCCGCCGTCGCCGCGGCAGCGTGGTCATGCCCGCCGCGGAATCGGCCGAAGCCGAGAGCGCCCGCGGCGGCTTCGCCGCCCGCGCCACCGCGCGGTTCCCGCGCGGGGCCTGAGGCTCTAGCGGATCAGGTGATCCGCTTGACGCTGACCGGGTCGCTGCCCGGGAAGCTCTCTTCCAGGCCCTCGTCGAGCAGGGCCTCCTGGCGGCTTTCCGAGCACTCGACCTTCTCGGCCAGCTGGTCGTGCTTCTCACCCTCGGCCAGCGGCTTTTCGGCCAGCTTGGCGTGCGGCGCCTCGATATGACGGTCCTCGGGCTTCAGCTTGGCCTCCGAAGCCGCGTCGGCGGTGCTGGACGCCGTACCGTGCGTGAAGTGGCGGCCGTCTTCCTGATGATGCTTGTGACCGATCATGATCGGCTTCTCCCGTTCTTCGCCTCAAGGGGCGTCGGGAAGTAAACCCGCCGACCAAGGTGAGGGTTGCTCCGCCCCTCCAGAAACAGGCCAGCGTCGACCACCAGACAATCGCCGCGAAGCGCGCTATGCAAACCACATGCAAAAGTCGCTTCCGCTGCTCGCCTGTCTCCTGCTCGGCGCCTGCGCCGCCACGCCGACACGCGCGCCGGGTCCCACGCCGAGCCTGGCCGTCGAGACCCGCAGCTACGCGACCACGCCCCTGCCCGCACCGGTCGACCTGCCGCCGGTCGAGGCCTTCGCCGCCGCCGACTTCACCGCCCCCGACGGCGTGCGCCTGCCCTATCGCCTGCTGTCGCCCAACACCAAGGAGCGCCTGCCGCTGGTCGTGGTGCTGCACGGCTCGGGCGCTGTGGGCGACGACAACAAGGCCCAGATGGGCGCCTTCGCCCGCAGCTGGGCCCGCTCCGAGACGGCCAAGGCCTTCCCGGCCTTCGTGCTCGTCCCCCAGGCCCCGACCCGCACGGCCGACTATGCCAAGGGCGCCGACCATCTGCTGGCCTCGCGCCCGGGCGCCAGCCTGCCGGCCATACTGGCCCTGATCGACGATCTGGCGACCCGTCTGCCGATCGACACCGACCGCATCTACCTCGTCGGCTTCTCGATGGGCGGCTCGGCGGCGATGAACGCCGCGGCCGCGCAGCCGGGCAAGTTCGCCGCCGTGGTCGCCTTCTCCGGCGTGCCGCCCGAACGCGCCCGCGCGGCCAAGGTCGCCCCGACCCCGGTGCTGATCGTCCACGGCGACAAGGACCGCGAGAACCCCTACGCCCCGGACCTGGCCTGGGCCGCCGCCCTGGCCGACGCCGGCGGCGCGGTGCGCTTCGTCTCCTACCGGGGCATGGCCCACGTCGTGCCGCCGGACATGATGCACGACAGCGCCTGGCGCGAATGGCTGTTCGCGCAGAAGCGGGGGAAGTAGGGCTTCCCCTCTCCCCTCACCAATCCATCCCGTCATTCCCGCCCTTGTGGCGGGAAACCATCTATCGGCCGCAGGTGCGGACGGGGCGACGTGCCGAGCACGTCGCTTGCACCTCACGTGTGAGCGGAACCAGGGGTTCCCGTCACAAGGGCGGGAATGACGGGATGATTTGGTAGCGCTGTGGAGGCGGCCCGCCCCTAAAGCCCCGCCCGCGTCAGGGCCTCGCGCACGACCTCGGGCGCGTGGTCGATGACCCGCAGATAGGCAAGCATGGCCGCGTCGGGGCGGGCCTCGCCGTGCTCCAGCTCGCTCAGGGTCGGCAGGGGGATGGCGAAGGCGCGGGAGAATTCGGCCTGCGAGAGACCGCTGCGCCAGCGCACCGCCTGCACCAGGGCGCGGGAAGACCGGACCTCGCTGGGCGCGGCCTTGTCGTCGATGGCGAGATCGGTGGTGGTCACGGCCATAGGATCGCTCCCTTCGCTGCTCTTCTCCCCACGACCTCTCTATACCCGCTCGATTGCACAAATTCGACGGTCGGGAGTCGCCAATACGACGGTTCGGAGGCTAGCGCGGCCGCAGGGTCAGCCTTGGGGCTTGGCCAGCAGCGCCCGCGCCTTGACCTCGACCGCCTCGACGCCCTTCAGCGGGTCGCCGGCGTCGTCGAGGATGTTGGAGAAGCGCTTGAGGTCCTGGGTGCTGATCCGCTTGATCTTGCGGTCGCGCGCCCATTCCATGCCGATCATCTGTCCCAGCTTGCAGGCCTTGGGCAGCAGGGCCGGCTTCTCGGACGCGCCGCCCTTGTTGATCAGCTTGGTGACGATGTCGTTCCAGTTGGGCGAGCCGGGGAAGCACAGCGACAGGTCCTGGCAGTTGCCCGTCCAGAAGCGCTTGTACCAGCGGGCGTGCTCGTCGTTCTCGAACCGCAGGCTGCGGGTGGGCTGGACCACGTTCAGGCAATCGCCGCGCACGAACTCCTGCGCCGACGCGGAGCCGGCCATCACGCCGGCGAGCAGCAGGGCCGTCGCCCCGATCGGAAACCGCAACTTCATCCTCCTGATATCCTCCCCCCAGGAGGATCATCACGCCGCCTTTAATCCCGCGCTTCGGACAGAAATGCGGCCGTCGCTTCAATGACTTCGACGAGCGTGAGTCTCTCTATCGTCACCCCTTCGGGCAGGCTTGAAAAGAGCCTGGTGGGGGCGGCCGCATCCAGCATGACGAAGACGCCGCGATCGTCGGCCCGGCGGATCAGGCGGCCGAAGGCCTGGCTGATGCGGGCGCGGGCGATGGAGTCGTCATAGCCCTTGCCCCCGAACTTGGTGCGCCGCGCCTTGTGCAGGATGTCCGGACGCGGCCACGGCACGCGGTCGAAGACCAGCAGGCGCAGGGACCGCCCCGGCACGTCCACGCCATCCCTGATCGCGTCCGTGCCCAGCAGGCACGCGTCCTCCTCGGCCCGGAAGATGTCGACCAGGGCCCCGGCCTCCAGCGGATCGACGTGCTGGGCGTAGAGCGGCAGGCCCTTGTCGGCCAGCGGCGCGGCGATGCGCTCGTGCACGGCCTTCAGCCGGCGGATGGCGGTGAACAGGCCCAGCGCCCCGCCGTTGGCCGCCAGGAACAGCTCGCGCATGGCCGCCGAGACCTGCCGCGCGTCCTCCTTGTTGACGTCGGTGACGACGAAGGCGCGGGCGTTCTTCTCGTAGTCGAAGGGCGAGACCAGGCGCAGCACCTTGGGCGGCTGCGGCAGGCGGGCCGCGCCGGTGCGCATCTCGGCCAGGGCGAACGGATCTTCGAGCGCCGGATCGACCAGGGTGGCGCTGGTCACCAGCACCCCGTGGGCGGGGCTCAGCACCGCCGCGCGCAGCGGCTCGGTCGGATCCACCCAGTGGCGGCGGCAGGCGGCATCGACGACACGGCCGTAGAGGAAGGTCGCCTCGAACCAGTCGACGAAGTCGGGATCGTCCTCGGCGTCCTCGTCGATGGCCTTGAGGATCGAGCGCCAGGCCGGCAGGGTCATGCGCGCCCGGCGGTCCAGGCCCCGCAGCGCGCCTTCGATGCGCGCCCGTTCGGACGGCCCCAGATGCTCGGCGTCCTCGTCGAGCACGTCCTCCAGCTGGCGAGCCAGGGCCAGCAGCGGGGCCTCGATCCCGGCCAGGGCGCGGGCGGCCTCGCCGGCCCGCTCGCGCACCAGTTCGACGGCCGGACGGGCGGCGCACTGCATGCCCTGCTCAGGCGTGCCCCGCTCGCTGGAGCGGGCGCGCAGCTGCTCGATGACGGCCACGAGGTAGTTCTCGATCGGCCCGATCGGATTGACCTGACCGTCCGGCGGCGCGATCCGCCCCGACCAGCCCTCGCCCGGCAGGGCGGTGGCGGCCTGGATCACGGCGCTCAGAGCCTGGCGGGCGCTTTCCTTGTCGCCCAGGATGTCGAGCAGCCGGGCCTCCAGCCCCCTGCCCCGCCGTCCGCGCCCTTCCGGCCCCCGGATCCAGCGGCGCAGCTCGGCGGCCTCGGCGCCGGAGAGCGCGGCGGAGAAGGCGCTGTCGGCGGCGTCGAACAGGTGGTGGCCCTCGTCGAACACCACCCGCTTGACCGCCGTGGTCTCGTTGTCGCCCTTCAGCCCGCGCGCCGCCCGGGCGCCGTCGAAGGCCGCCTGGGTCATGACCAGGGCGTGGTTGGCGATCACCAGGTCGGCGCGCTTGGAGGCCCGCACGGCCTTCTCGATGAAGCAGACGCGATAGTGCTGGCAGCCGGCGTGGATGCACTCGCCCCGGCGATCGACCAGGTTGGCGGCGCTGGCTTGAGCAGACGGCGGCACGGAAAACAGGGTCGGCAGCCAGGCCGGATAGTCGCCGCCGGTCATGTCGCCGTCGCGGCTGACCCGCGACCAGCGGGCAGCCAAAGCCAGGCCCACGAGGTCGCCGTTGCCCAGCTGGGCGCCGTTGACCTGCTCCTGCAGGTTCAGCAGGCACAGATAGTTCTCACGCCCCTTGCGGACCACGGCCTTGCGGGCGCGCACCAGGGCGTCGGGATAGATGGCGGCGCTCTCGCGCTCGATCTGGCGCTGCAGGGCGCGGGTATAGGTGCTGATCCACACCGACGGTCCGTTGGCCTCGGCCCAGACGCTGGCGGGGGCGAGGTAACCGAGCGTCTTGCCGACGCCGGTGCCGGCCTCGGCCAACATCATTCGCGGCTCGCCTTCCCGCTCGCGCGGCTGGAAGGCGTAGGACGTCTCGCGGGCGTAGGTGTCCTGGGCTTCGCGCACCTCGTCCAGGCCGGCGCGGGCCAGCAGCGACTTCAGGCGCTCGGACGCGGCCTCGGGATCGATCGGACGCGACAGCGGCTCGCCGACCGGCGCCTGATCCTCCCACTCCACCAGCCGCGACCAGACGTCGAGGCCCGAGCTGCGGAACTGGTTGCCGACCGGAACCGAGCGCAGCGCGCCGACCACCGCGGGGCCCCAGGCCCAGCCGGCCCGGGCCAGGGTCTCGGCCACGGCGAGAGCCTCTTCCCGCGAGGGGCGGGGCGTCAGGGCCAGTTCGCGCAGCAGGGCGTCAGCCGCCTCGCGCAGGGTCTGGGCCTGGGCGGCCGCGCCGCGCGGCTCGGGCAGGCCCAGGGCCATGGCCAGGCCCACGGCGGACGGCGCGCAGAAGGTCGCCGGCCGGGTGAAGGCGTAGAGCTCCAGCACGTCGAAGATCGCCGGGCTGCGGAACGGCGCGTGCAGGTTCAGGCGCTTGGCGGTCATGGCCGCGTGAGCCACCAGCACAGGCCCGTGCTCGAAGAGATCGCGGGCGTCCGGCGGTCGGACGGCGCGGCCCTCGCCCATACCGTCGGCCATGCCGGCGCGCGGGCCCGGCAGCACCACCAGGGCCGGGGCAAGGTCGAGACTCGAAGGAAGGGCGCTCACGGCCCGCTGATTAACACTTCACGGCGGGGAAACGAACGGGCAACTGCGCTCCTCTTCGTCGGCCGGCGCTAGCTAGGCCTTTGGATCGTCCGCGCCTCATGCGGCGTTAGCGCGGAGAATTCACCCGTACGTCCACTTGGGGAGACCCCGCCCGATGCGCCCGCTGATCCCGAGTCTGGCCCTGCTTCTGGCGCTGTCGGCCTGCGCCAGCAATCCGGCCCCGCGCGACACCGTCGCCAGGCTGGACCCGAACCAGCCGCGCTACGACACCGCCAAGTGCCGCAAGGCCCGGGCCGAGGCCGAACAGTACAACGACCACCGTATCGTCCGCGCCGTCGTCGGCGTCGGCGGCAATGTCGTGGTCCCCTTCGCCGGCGCGGCGGCGGGCACGGCGCTGAGCCACCGCCTGGAGAAGAAGAAGGCCAAGCTGAACCACGCCGTGGCCAAGGCCTGCCTCGACGATCCCCTGGCCCAGAAGGCGGTCGCGGCGCGGTGACCTGGGTCGCGACAGAACTAAACCATAGATTGTTTGATGGGTGAAACTCAGCTATGGTGAACAACCATCGGCGAAACCGCCATGGTCGCTCTGGGGGGAGCACATGGCCATCGCTCGTTCAATTGTCGGCGTCGTCCTGGCGATGGCGCTTTGCGCCTGCGAGAACCCCACTACGGGCGGTGGAACGCAAACGCCGAAGGGCGGCCAGGCCGTCGCTCAGGAGCACACTTCAGATCCGCAACCATCAAACGGAGAGCCCGCCGGGCGGCGCACGCCCAATCCAGAGGCCGAGCTGCAGCAGATCGCCGACACTATCGCCGACCGCCCCACGCGAGGAATCTTCGTCGCCACCAATCGTGAGGTCCTAGACCGGAACAAGAAGAGCTTTTCCGATCAAGTCGGGCCCGGCCTGACCTATGGCATCGCATACCAGCCAGTCCTGGCGGTCGCGGGCGGCGTGCAGCCCAAGCGGTACGCGCTGGACTACAAGTTCGCCCAACCGAACGCCTTCTTCGATTATATCGCCAAGCGCCAAGCCGACGCGAAGGACTATCCCAAACACATCGCCGTCTTCGTTCACGGCTTCCGCCAGAAGCCCGATCAGGCGATGTCGGCGGCCATCGCCATCAAGTCGCTGCTCCGGTTCGACGGCCCCTTCGTGCTGTTCATGTGGCCGTCGATCGGCGCGGTGGAAAACTACGGAACCGATCGTCTCAAAGCCGAGGTGTCCGACCAGGCCTTGTCCCAGCTGCTCTGCGAACTGGCCGCCCGAAATCCAGGAGCCAAGATCACGGTCCTGGCCCACAGCATGGGCAGCTACCTGACGATCAACACTTTGCAGGACTTCGCGCAGGACTGTCCCGCCAAGCCCAAGCTCAACGCCCTGGTGATGTTCTCCCCAGACCTGCCGATCTCGCTGGCCCAGGCCCGAGCGCCGCGAACGGTCGCCAGCGTCGGCAGCGCCACGGCCTATGTCTCGGAGTACGATTTGGCCGTCAGGACCTCAAAACAGGTCTGGAAAGACCCCAATCTCGGCATCGTGCTCAACAGGACGCCTTCCGTCGTTCCGGGGATCGCATCCATAAACGTATCGGCGCTACAGCTTGGGCCATTCGACTTGCAGTCGCTGAACCACGACTCCTACGCCTATAGCCAGGTCGTGGACGACGTCTATCACCTGCTACGTGACGACCAGACGGATCCGGTCAAGCGCAGCACCAGGACCAGCAAAATGACGCGTCCAGATGATCACCGTGTCTACTACGTGATAGACGGGGCCCGGAAAGGCTCCTGAAGCCCTCTACAGCGCCAGGGCCTGCTCCAGGGCGAAGGCCAGCGACAGGGCCGCGCCGGTGGTCAGCAGGGTGCGCAGGCGGGGACGCCAGGCGGGACCCTCGTGGCTGGTGACGTCCCACAGCCACTGCAGCAGGAACACGAACAGGAAGCCGGAAAGCTGCCAGGCGGCGCCGAAACGCTCGGCCCCCAGCATCAGCGCCACCCCGGCCAGCGGCGGCAGCAGCGACAGCGCCAGCGTCAGCCAGCGCGGACGGAGGTGGTCGATCTCGAGCCCGCAGCGCACGCCGCCGAGATAGGACAGCATGGCCGTCGAATAGGCCAGCAGGGCCACCAGGGCCGGACCGCGCTGCGAGACGGGGCCGTAACAGAACAGGCCCGAGGCGGCGACGAAGGGAACCAGGGTCGCCAGGCCGAACACCCATACGGTGCGCGGAACCGGCACGCGCTCGCTCACGTGATCCGTCGTCAAGATCAGCACTCCTTCGGAAGGCTCGAGAGCCATCCCCCCACCCCGTCTGCGGCCGTCGGCGTCACGCCGGTCGCGTAACTCACAGCAACGATAGACCAGACCGCGCGTCGAATTGTTTCACCCGTCGCGGGTTTGCGTCGAAACGATGACTATCACCTAGGTCGGCGCGCAGGTCCACTTGGGATGCACTGGGGGATGCACTCGAGGATGCGGCAGGTCCGTAAATACGAAGACGCCCCCGGCACTTGCGTCCCGGGGGCGTCGTCTGGATCGGATGCCGGTCGGGCCTAGTAGGCCGAGAGCCGCTTCAGGGTCTCGCCGTCCAGGCCGCCGGAGGTCGGCAGGCTCTGGTCGCGCTGGAAGGCCTGGATGGCCATGCGCAGGGCCGGCGACGGCGCGCCGTCCTGCGGACCTTGATAGTAGCCGAGGCGCGACAGGGCGCGCTGGGCGGTGGCCATGCCGGCCGACGGCGCGGCGGCGGCCGTCGCCACCAGGGTCGTGCGCGGCGCGGCGGCCAGGCGCGAGCGGAACGACTCGGCCGAGCGTTCGGCGATGCGCTGGCTTTCCGGGGTCAGCTGGCCGCGCAGGCGGGTCGCCTGGGTGCGGGCCTCGCCGTCGCCGGCGCGGGCCGCGATCAGATACCAGCGATAGGCCTCGGCCGGGTTCTGGGCGACGCCCGTGCCCTTCTCGTACAGCCGGCCCATGTTGAACTGGCTGTCGACCAGGCCGGCCTCGGCCGCCTTGCGGAACCAGTTGGCGGCCGTCGTCCAGTTCTGCGGGCCGCCCTGGCCGCGCGAGGCGAACAGGCCGACATTGTGCATGGCGCTGGCGTCGCCGCCCTGGGCCGCGCGCTCATACCAGCGGCGGGCCTCGACCGGATCCTTCTTCAGGCCGCCCTCGCCCATCTCGTACATCTTGGCCAGCACGAACTGGGCCTTGGGCAGGCCGAGGTTGGCGGCCTTGCGCAGCGGGGCGATGCCGGCGCGGTCCTTGGCTTCCAGCAGGCTGACGGCGTCGGCGAACAGGGCCTCGCCGGTGTCGACCGCAGGCTCGGCGGCGGGAGCCGGCGTCGGCGCCGTGACGGTCGCGGCCGTGGTCTGGGCGACCGGGGCCACCACAGCCATGGCCACGCGCGGCTGGGCCGGGGTGGTGTCGGCTTCGGCCGACTTGATCTCGACGTCGGAGGCGCGGCCGGCGATGGCCTTGGCCACGCGGTCGTTGACGCCGACGCCATCGCGATCGGTCTTCAGGGTGGCGGCGGCCATGCCCACGCCCAGCACGGCGGCGCCGCCCGAGACCAGCAGGGCCGCGACCAGGGTCGACGAGGCGCCGCGCTTGGACTTCTTGGGCAGAGCCTTGCCGAAACCGGCGAACAGCGACTTGGCCGGGGCCTTCTCGGCCTTGGCGGGCTTGGCGGGCTTGATCTTGGCCTTGCTCTCGGCGCCGGCGGCCGCGGCGCGGGCGGCGGCGCGGGCCTGCTCGATGACCTCGCGGGTCGACATCGGGCGGGTCGAGACCGGGGCGGCCTGCGGCTCGGGATCGAAGGCGTCGGCCTCGAAGGCCGGCTCGCGGACCGGCGGGGTCACGGCGAAGCCGTCGGCGGCCTCGAAGTCCTCGTCGGCGAAGCCGGGCGCTTCGGGCTCCTCGATCGGGAAGTCGGGCTCGAATGCGGCGGGGGCGCTGAAGGCCGGAGCCGGGACGGGGGCGGCGGCCGGCGGGAAGCTCGGCTGCGGGAAGGTCGGCTGCTCGAATACGTCCTCGCTGACGGCCTCGCCGCCGAACGAGAAACGGTCTTCGCCGAAGGGCGAGTGCCCCGCAGGAGCCTGGCGGGTCGGGGTCGGCGCGGGGGCCGGGGTCTCGGCCAGGCGACGCTGGGCGTCGGCCAGGCGGGTGTCGATCTTTTCGCGGGCCTCGTCGAGCAGGCGCGCGGTGCGCTCCTCCGACTGGCGGATGCGGTCGATCAGTTCCTGCGAGCTGCGCTCGGCGCGCTGGTTCAGGCGGTCGGTAACCCTAACCACCTGGTCGCCGACGTCGTCGATGGCGAGCGCGTTGCGGCGCTCCGAGGCGCTGATGCGCTCGGCCAGCTTCTCGGTGATGCGGGCGATCTCGACGCCCAGCTTCTCAAGGGCCTGGGCCTGGACGCTGTCGTTGCGATTGAGCTTGTGCTCGACGCTGGCGGCGATGCGCGCCACCTCGCCGCCGACCTGCTCGATGGCGTTGGCCTGGCGGGCTTCCGAGGTCTGGATGCGGCGGTTGAAGGCGTCGGCCAGGCCGACGACCTCGCGGCCCATGCGCTCGATGGCCTGGGCCGAGCGCTGCTCGGCGGCCTGGATATGGGCGGTCATCTCGCCCAGCTTGCGCTCCATGCGGTCGAAGCGGCCGTCGGCCGTCTCGCGCAGCTTGGCGGCCATCTCGACGCGAGCGGCTTCCATCTTGGCCGACAGGCTGCCGGCCAGTTCCTCGAGACGCTTCTGGGCGCTGCCGCCGTCGCCCTCGACGGCCGACAGGCGGTTGTCCAGGGCCGAGAACGAACCGCCCAGCGCCTGCAGCGCCTCGGCGGTGCGGGCCTCGGCGGCTTCCAGGCGTTCCTGAAGACGGGCGACGACTTCTTCCACCACGGCCGAAGCCGGGGCGGCCTCTTTAGCCGCCACCTTGGCTTCCAGCGAGGCCAGGGTCTCGCGGGTGCGGCTTTCGCCTTCATACAGGTGGTTGGCCACGCGGCCGACGGCGCTTTCCAGCGCGCGCAGGGCCTCGGCCGAGCGCGGGCCGGCGGCCTCGTTCTCGACGCGGCGCAGACGCTCGGCGTTGCGGGTCTGCTCGCTCTTGATCTCGTCGGCCAGGCCCTCGAAGCGGGCGGCGACGGCGATCTGCTCTCGTTCGGAGCTCGACAGGCGCTGCAGAGCCCCGCGCACCGACTGGTCGATGCCGGTGATGGCCTGGGCCGAACGGGCCTCGGCGGCCTCGATGCGCTGGGTCAGGCGGTCGAGCGCCGTGGCCATCCGGCCCACCTCGTCGGCGGGATGCTCGGGAGCCTCGATGCGCGGCGGCGCCTCGACGCGGTCGGCCTCAAGGTAAATAGCGCGGCCGTTCGAACGGCCAGTATCGTTAACGGGATCGGCGGGCGGAGCATCGAAACCGGCGGAATCGCCTTCGATGATCATCCGGTTCAGCCACTCACCGAGGGTCATGCCCGAGCGACGGGCGAGGTCCTTGGCGACCTCCCGTGCTTTCGGGTCAATACCCTTTACGCTCCATGGAGCCGCGGCAGTCATGCGAATCGTTCTCCCCGCACCTGGGGACCCACGCTAGTCACCGATTCCTAGCGTGTAAACGCGACCGAAACGCTAGATGTAGCGTTCCTGTGGACAGGTTAACAGACACAGTTACCAAGGTATGTACAGAGGATTCGGTTCCCGTGTGTTAACGCGCATTAACCTATTGCCAGGCCGATTGTCGCAGGCCATTTGCGCCCGATGGACATGATCCCCACCCTGATCGCGGGCGCGACGACGATCGCCCTGACCGTGCTTTTCGGCTGGCTGGGCGCGCGTCCTTCCAACCCCGCAAGGGGTCCGCGCATGGCGCCGTGGCGTCCGCTGATGATGGTGACGGCGGTGGCGACCCTGCTTCTGGCCGCTCACGCGCTCAATCTGCTGGGCTTTAAGACGGGCGACCCGCGCTATTAGGTCGCGGCCGCTTGGTCAGTCCGGAGACGCCGCCGGACGACATCAGGCCGATGTCGGCGAGCAGAAACGGGATAGCCCAGCGACGAGGTGCCGCAATGTAGCGCGGCTGCCAAACCGGATCGTACTTGTCCTTGTAGCGTCGCACGCCCTGGAAATTGTAGATTCCCTCGCCGCGCTCGTAGAGCAGACGGCCCACGCGCGACATGATCGGGGCCAGCGGGCGGTCGTCCAGGCCCGCCAGCGGGGCCATGCCGAACTCGAACGCCGTATAGCCCTCCGCCTTGCCCCACTGCAGGAGCTCGACGAACAGGTAGTCCATGATGTTCTTGGGCGCCTCGTCGGAGTAGCGCATCAGGTCCATCGAGAACGAGGCCTTGTGGGCCGTGGTCCACAGGGTGGCGAAGGCGACGATGCGGCCTTCCGAGCGCACCAGGGCGACCGGGAACTCGGCGACATAGCGCGGATCGAAGCCGCCCATCGAGAACTGCTTCTCGCCGCCGGCGTGGTGGGCCAGCCAGGAGTCGGAGATCACCCGCAGTTCGGCCATCACCGTCATGGCGGCGCCGGCCGGGATCATTTCGAACGCCGCCCCGCCCTCGCCCGCCTTGCGCCAGTTGCGGCGCAGGACCTCGCGACGGCGGCCCGCCAGGGAGAAGCTCTCCAGCGGCACCACGGCGCTCTCGCCGGTCTTCTGGATGGCGAGACCCAGATCCACGGTGTCGGGCAGGTCCTCGGGGCCGAGGGCGTAGAAGCCGGCCCGCGCCGCGTGGGCGTCGGCCAGTTCGCGGAAGCGCCAGAACAGCTCCATGCGCTCGTCGTCGCGGCCCACGGGCGGACCCATGGCGATCCACGAGCGGCGGCGCACGCCGAACATCAGGAAGCTCTCGCCCGAGGCCGAGAACAGGAAGCGCTTGTCGCCCAGCAGGGCCAGGTTCGAGGCCGGCTCTGCGGCTTCCGCCTTGGCCAGGATCGCCCGCACGCGGTCGAAGTCGGGATCGGTGTCGTCCACGACCGGCGGCGTCGCCGGGGTGGCGATCAGCCGCCACAGGCCGATGCCCATCAGAACCACCGCCGCGGCGATCGACGAGCGGATGGCCCGCGCGGCCTCCTTGTCGCCCATGATCCGCATCCACGAGCGGTCGGCGTATTCGGTGTGGTGGAACATCCACCAGCCCAGGAAGGCCGCCCCGCCAATGGCCGCGGCCGCCGACAGCAGCCAGCCGGGCGTGATCTCCATCCGCGACAGGGCCGCCTTGCGGGGGAAGGCCTCGTGGAACGGCACGATGGCCAGGAAGAAGGCGCTCAGCGTCGCCGTCTCTTCCCAGTTCAGGCCCTTGAAGATCGCCAGCACCGCGCCGGCCGCCAGCATCACCAGGGTCGCCCACCAGGCCGCATCCAGCCTAGCGCGCAGGCCGAAGGCCAGCAGCACCAGAACCAGGCCCAGGATCGACGAGACGAAGTGGCTGATCTCGATCAGCGCCGATGGGGCGAAGGCCAGCAGGATGGCGAAGCGCGTGGGTTCCGACGGCGTCGCGCCCGAGGCCAGCAGCAGCACGCCGGCCGAAGCGGCCAGGATCGCCGCCAGCGTCGGCGCGATCGCCAAGGCGGCGGGTCTCAGTTCTGGCGCGGACATCAAGACCCCTGATCGGCGAATCCCGGACCGGGAAACGTCATCGGCGCTTCTATAACGCCTTCGGGACGTTCCCGTCGCGCGTCGCGATGCGAACGATTGTTTGAATCGACTTGCTCCCAGCGTTCCGTGGCGTAGTCTGCCCTCCGAAGCGGGCCGACAAGCGCCCGAGACGTACCAGGGAGCCCCCGCCATGGCCGACTTCGGCGCCACCGAACTCGACACCTTCCGCGCCGAAACGCGCGCCTGGCTGGAGGCCAACTGCCCGCCCTCCATGCGCACCCCGATCGCCGACGAGAAGGAAGCCCCCTGGGGCGGCGCCAGGGCGCAGTGGAAGAACCCCGACGCCAAGCTCTGGCTCGATCGTATGGCCGACAAGGGCTGGACCGCGCCGATGTGGCCCAAGCAATATGGCGGCGGCGGTCTCTCGAAGGCCGAGAACAAGGTGCTCGAGCAGGAGCTGCGCCGCATCAAGGCCCGCCCCGCCCTGATGAGCTTCGGCGTCTGGATGCTCGGCCCCGTCCTGCTGGAATACGCCACCGAGGAGCAGAAGCAGCGTTTCCTGCCCGGCATCGTCCGTGGCGAGACCCGCTGGTGCCAGGGCTACAGCGAGCCCGGCGCCGGCTCCGACCTCGCCGCCCTCCAGACCAAATGCGAGGATAAGGGCGACCACTGGCTGATCAACGGCCAGAAGGTGTGGACCAGCTACGCCGACCAGGCCGACTGGATCTTCTGCCTGGTGCGCACCGACACCTCCAAGAAGCACGAGGGCATCTCGTTCGTGCTGTTCGACATGACCTCGCCCGGCGTCGAAGCCCGCCCGATCAAGCTGATCAGCGGCTCCTCGCCGTTCTGCGAGACCTTCTTCGACAATGTGAAGGTCCCCAAGGAGCAGCTGGTCGGCAAGGTCAACGGCGGCTGGGAGATCGCCAAGCGCCTGCTCCAGTACGAGCGCCAGAACATCAGCGCCTCGGGCTTCGGCGGCAACGCCGGGCTCGACGTGGCCGAAGCCGCCAAGACCCATGTCGGCGTCGACGCTGAAGGCCGGATCGCCGACGGCGACCTGCGCACCCGCATCGCCGCCCACAAGATGGACGCCCACGCCTTCCTGCTCACCGTCCGCCGGGCGGAAGCGGAGTCCAAGACCGGCTCTGGCCCCAGCGCCGCCGTCTCGATCATCAAGTACGCCGCCGCCAAGATGAACCAGGAGCGCACCGAGCTGCTGGTCGAGGCGCTGGGCCTGCAGGGCCTGGGCTGGGAAGGCGAAGGCTTCACCCCCGACGAGATCGCCGCCCTGCGCGCCATGCTGCGCGCCAAGGGCAACTCCATCGAGGGCGGCACCAGCGAGGTGAACCTCAACGTCGTCGCCAAGCGCGTGCTTGGCCTGCTCGATCACCAGTGACAGCCTTCCGCCAGATAGCGGGAGACCTCCGATGATCGAGTTCTGGTACGAGTTCGCCTCCACCTACTCCTACCCCGCCGCCATGCGGGTGGAGGCCCTGGCCGAGCAGGCCGGGGTGGCGGTGGCGTGGCGGCCGTTCCTGGTCGGGCCGCTGTTCCACGAGCAGCAGGGCCTGACCGACAGCCCGTTCAACGCCTTCCCGGTCAAGGGCGACTACATGTGGCGCGACCTGGCGCGGGTCTGCGACCGCGAGGGCCTGCCGCTGCATCATCCCAGCCAGTTCCCGCGCAACGGGCTCCTGGCGGCTCGCGTAGCGATCTGCGGGCTGGAGGATGGCTGGACGCCGGCCTTCAGCCGCGCCGTCTACCAGGCCAACTTCGTCGACGACCTCGATATTTCCAATCCAGAGGTGCTGGCGCCGCTGATCGCCAGTGTCGGGGCCGGACCCGAGCACGTCCTGGCCGCCGCCGGCTCGGTGCCGGTCAAGGACCGGCTGAAAGACCACGTCCGTCAGGCCCGCGAGCGCGGCCTGTTCGGCGCCCCTTCCTTCGTCACCGCCGACGGCGAGCTCTTCTGGGGCAACGACCGTCTCGAACAGGCCCTGGAATGGGCCGTCCGTCATCAAGACCCGGAGCAAGCCTGACATGGCCGTCCTGACCGAAGAACAGACGATGCTGCGCGACGCGGCCCGCAGCTGGGCCCAGGAGAGCGCCCCGGTCTCGGCTCTGCGCAAGCTGCGCAACGAGGGCTCCAAGGCTAGCTTCGATCCCGCCGCCTGGGGCGAGATGGGCCAGATGGGCTGGACCGGCGTCGTCGTGCCCGAGGCTCATGAGGGCTCGGGCTTCGGCTATCTGGGCCTCGGTTTGATCCTTGAGGAGACCGGCAAGACCCTGGCCGCCTCCCCGCTCCTCTCCACCGCCCTGATCGCCGCCTCCGCCCTCGAACTTGGCGGCACCGACGCCCAGAAGGCCGCCTGGCTGCCGAAGATCGCCACCGGCGAGATCGTCGCGACCCTGGCCGTCGACGAGCACGCCCACCACAATCCGACGCGGATCGACCTGGAGGCCGAGTACAAGGAGTTCGGCGGCTACGCGATCAACGGAACCAAGACCTTCGTCCTCGACGGCGAGGCCGCTGACCTGCTGATCGTCGCCGCCCGCGCGCCCAACACCAGCGGCACGGACGGGATCACCCTGTTCCTCGTGCCTGGCGACGCCAAGGGCGTGACCCGCAGCCACCTGTCGCTGGCCGACAGCCGCGGCGCGGCCAGGATCACCTTCGAGAATGTCGAGGTCGGCGCCGAGGCCGTCCTCGGCCAGGAAAGCCACGGCTGGGCGATCCTCGAACCCGTGCTCGACCGCGCCTATGCGGGCCTGGCCGCCGAGATGCTGGGCACGGCCACGGCCGCCTTCGAGGTCACCCTCGACTACCTGAAGACCCGCACCCAGTTCGGCCAGGTGATCGGCACCTTCCAGGCCCTGCAGCACCGCGCCGCCAAGTGGTTCACCGACCTGGAGACCACCCGCTCCTGCGTCGAGGCCGCCCTGGAGGCCTTCGACGCCGGCGCCGACAGCCGGGCGCTGGCCTCCCTCGCCAAGGCCAAGGCCAGCGAGGTGCTGCACCTGGCCTCCAACGAGATGGTCCAGATGCACGGCGGCATCGGCATGACCGACGAGCACGACGCCGGCCTCTACATGAAGCGCGCCCGCGTCGCCGAGGCCCTGTTCGGCGGCGCGGCGTTCCACCGCGACCGCTACGCCCGGCTGATGGGGTTCTAGAACGAGGCGGGCGGGACCTTCACCCTAGGAACCGCCCTCTCCGCGACCTGTTCTCCTGCCCTACCCACAACGGCAGGAGCCCCCATGAGCACCGACCCCAACGACAAGGCCGCTGTCGAAAAGCGCCTCTGGAAGGAGATCGACGACGCCCGCTTCGGCATGCTGGGCCTCGTCCACAGCCACCAGCACTTCCAGCCGATGACCGCCTTCGCCGAGCCGGAGGACGGCGCGATCTGGTTCTTCACCCGCGACGACACCGACCTGGCGCAGGCCGTCCTGGCCGACGGCGGCGACGCCATGTTCGTGGTCCAGGCCAGGGACGGCGACTTCCAGGCCTGCGTCGGCGGCCGACTGAGCCGCGACCACGACACCGCCCGCATCCAGCGCTGGTGGTCGCCCGTGGTCGCCGCCTGGTATCCCGACGGCAAGGACGACCCGCACCTGACCCTGCTGCGCCTCAACGCCCGCGACGCCGAGCTGTGGATCTCCAAGGGCGGCGCCGTGCGCTTCGCCTGGGAGATCGCCAAGGCCAACCTCACCGACCGCACGCCTGACCTCGGCGATCGGGCCCATATCGGCATCGCCTGACGTCCGACGACGGACGATCCGCGATCACGGGCCGCGCCGGCTTACGGCGCGGCCTTTTCGTTGCGTCACCCTTGGAGCGCCCCTTGATTTCTTTGTAGTTTCAGCCTGGATCAACACACTCCGTCGGGAACCCGACATAGGCCATATAGTCGGAGCTATTGAAGGCCATACGGCCACAATATAGCCCCAACTCGATTTAGTTCCGACAGCGCCTGCATTGCGTCGGCTACCTGACAGCGCCGCACCCCAGTCCTGCCTATAGCTTGCAACCCTTGCCGCAAGCCGGCGTTCGATTCGCCATGACAGGGCCTCTACACCCCTTGAAGAACCGTCTGCTCGCTTCCTTGTCCCCCGAGGACTTCGGCTACATCGCCGCCCAGCTGTCCCATCAGGACCTGGAGAAGGGGAAGCTGCTGTACGATCCCGGCGATCAGATCGACACGGTCTACTTCCCGCACGACTGCGTCATCTCGCTGATGACGCTGATGGAGAATGGCGCGGCCATCGAATCCGCCACGGTCGGCCGCGAGGGCGGCCTCGGGCTGATGGCCGCCATCTCGCCGCGCCAGTCGCTGTCGCGCGCCATCGTCCAGGCGCCAGGCGGGGTCTCGCGCATCAGCGCCGCGGCCCTGCGCGACGGCGTCGAGCGCAGCCCGCTGCTGCGCGACCTGATCGAGCGCCACAACGAGGCGCTGTTCGGCCACGCCATCCAGTCGGTGGCCTGCAACGCCCTGCACGCGGTGGAGGCTCGCTTCTGCCGCTGGCTGCTGGGCTTCCGCGACCGCATAGACGTCGACACCATAAGCCTGACCCAGGAGTTCCTGGCCGACATGCTGGGCGTCCAGCGCACCACGGTCACCGCCGTGGCCGGCGCCCTGCAGGCCAAGGGCCTGATCCGCTACCGCCGCGGCGTCGTCGACATCCTCGACCGCCCGGGCCTCGAGGCTATCGCCTGCGAATGCTACGGCGCGGTGCGGAAGGGCTATGAGCGGCTGCTGCCGGAACCGTTCGGCAGCTAGCCGCAGGCGCGACCATAGAACACCTCTCCCATAGGGAGAGGGAGGGGCCCATGCGCAGCATGGGAGGGTGAGGGGTTACACCGTCGGCGGTCCCATTCCCTAAGATTCCAGTCAAAAGAAAAGGGGCAAGCCGGCCTGCGGCTTACCCCCTCACCCTCCCACGCCTTCGGCGCGGGCCCCTCCCTCTCCCCATGGGAGAGGTTGGAAATTGCTACCGCTTGCGCACCGGGAACGGCGCGTGGGTCAGGCGCAGCAGGTTGGCCGCCCCCGGAGCCCCGAAGGGCGTGCCGGCGACGATCAGGATGCGCTCGCCGGGCTTGGCCAGCTCCAGCTCCAGGGCCCGGGCGGCGGCGTCGGTGGTGACGACCTCCAGGCTGTCGGGCTGGGCGCTGACGCGCGGCTCGACGCCCCAGACCAGGGCCATGCGACGCACGGCCTCGATCTTCGGCGACAGGGCCAGCACCGGCTGCAACGGCCGCTCGCGCGCCAAACGACGGGCCGTCGCGCCCGTGGTGGTGAAGGCCACCAGGCACTTGGTCGAGCCCGACTTGGCCGCGCCGGCGGCGGCGACCACCAGCACGTCGGCGTCCTCGTCGACATGCGGCTGCTCGGCCTGCATCAGCTCGGGCCAGCGCGGGTCGCGTTCGACGCGCTCGATGATGCGGTTCATCATCGCCACCGACTCTTCGGGATAGTCGCCGGCGGCGCTCTCGGCCGACAGCATCACCGCGTCCGCGCCCTCGTAGACGGCGTTGGCCACGTCGGAGGCCTCCGCGCGGGTCGGGGTCGGCGAGCTGGTCATCGACTCCAGCATCTGGGTGGCGACGATCACCGGGATGCCGCGCTCACGCGCCGCCCGCAGGATCTCCTTCTGCGCCACCGGCACCTCTTCCGGCGCCATTTCGACGCCGAGGTCGCCACGGGCCACCATCACGCCGTCGCAGAGGTCGAGGATCGGACCCAGGGTCTGGAGCGCCTGGGGCTTTTCGATCTTGGCCAGCACCGCGGCGCGGCCTTCGACGATGCGGCGCAGCTCGGCCATGTCTTCCGGCGCCTGCACGAACGACAGGGCGATCCAGTCGACGCCGAGGCGCAGAGCGAAGGCCAGGTCCTCGCGGTCCTTCGGCGTCAGGGGCGACATCGGGATGATGACGTCCGGCACCGCCACGCCCTTGCGCTCCGACAGCTTGCCGCCGTTGACGACCGTGGTGTTGGCGTAGCCGGGGCCGGCCTCGTTCACGGTCATCCGCAGCTTGCCGTCGTCGAGCAGCAGGGTCGCGCCCGGCTTCATCGCCGTCAGGATCTCGGGGTGGGGAAGATGAACCCGCGTCTCGTCGCCCGGGGTCGGGTCGGAATCGAACCGGAAGGCCTGGCCGGGCTTCAGCTGAACCGGACCGTCGGCGAACTTGCCGACGCGCAGCTTGGGCCCTTGCAGGTCGGCCAGGATGCCCAGCGGACGACCGACCTCCGCCTCCGCCGCGCGGATGGCGGCGTAGACGGCGGCGTGGGTCTCGTGGGCGCCGTGGCTGAAGTTCAGCCGGAACACGTCGGCGCCGGCCTTGGCCAGCTTGACGATCATTTCCGGTGAGGCCGAGGCCGGACCGATGGTGGCGACGATGCGGGAACGACGCGCGCGGATCATGCGGCCGCTCCTTTGTTATTTTTGGGGGTTATTTGGGACAGAAAGCGTCGCCCTCGTTGGACGCCAACTGGATTTCGGTGAGCGAAATCGTCAGCGGCCCCGAGGTGCTCAGGCCGAACGGAGAGGAAACGTGCGCCATTTGGGCGCCCGCCGCCTGGAAACAGGAAAGTTTGATCTTGGCTGTGCGCCATTCGCTGTTTTTCAAACCTGACAACGTTGACGTTACGTCTAGCCGTCCACCGCAGGATTCGCCACAACCGACAGTCAGATAAACCGGCGCCGTCGGCGCCTTGTCGACCCGCCAGCGCACCATCACCGCCATGTCGCCGGTCGTCTGGCGCGACAGGTCCACGGGCGGCCCCTGCACGGCCAGCAGGCCTTCGCCCTCCCCGGTCCAGGTCGCCTGGCGGCCGTTCTCCTGGGCGTCGGCGTCGATCGTCTTGACCGCCCCCGCGCCCGAGAAGCTCAGCATCCACGGCGCCGGAACACGGCCGGCCACGAAATAGCGGTCGACGCTGGCGGCGGTTCCCAGGTCGCCGGCGCTCTCCGACAGCTCACCCACCTTGGCCGGCTTGGCGTAGCTCAGGCCATAGCCGTAGGCGAACTGCGGGTCGTAGCCGCTCTGGCCGCGGTTCAGCGGACCCTGGTCGGCGCGCTTGGGCCAGCTGAACGACAGCTTGCCGGTGAAGTCGCGCCTGGACTTGCCGCTCTTGCCGGCGACCAGCACGTCGGCGACGCCGCCGCCTTCCGAGCCGGGCAGCCAGGCCGCCACGAAGGCGTCCGAAGCGTTGATCTCCGGGTTGGTCCACAGCGGACGGCCCGACAGGAACACCGCCACCACCGGGATCCCTTGCGCCTTCAGCTTCTTCAGCAGCTCCAGATCGGTCTTGCCGTTGGGCTGATAGGCGAGGTTGGCCACGTCGCCCTGGAACTCGGCATAGGGGTCCTCGCCGAACACCACGATGGCCACGTCGGGCTTCTGGCCCGAGAACTTGCCGTCCTTGGCCAGGGTCGCCTTGCCGCCGGCCGCCTCGACCGCTTCCTTCAGCCCGCCCCAGATCGACTGGCCATGCGGGAAGTCGGCGTTGGTGTTGCCCGTGCCCTGCCAGGTCAGGGTCCAGCCGCCCGAGGCCTTGCCGATGTCGTCGGCCGCGCCGGCCACCAGCACGTTCGCTCCTGATTTGATCGGCAGCACGCCGTCGTTCTTCAGCAGCACCAGCGACTTGGCCACCGCCTCGCGCGCCACGGCGCGGTGATCGGCCGAGCCCAGGCGGTCGAACTTGCCTTGCACCTGCGGCGCGACGCGGTCGAACAGGCCGGCCTTGACCTTCACCCGAAGGATGCGGCGCACGGCGTCGTCCAGCCGCGCCATCGGAATTTCGCCCGACTTCACCTGCTTCAGCGTGTTCTCGTAGAGGCCCTTCCAGCTGTCAGGGGCCATGTACATGTCCAGACCCGCGTTCATCGCCTGCGGGCACGAGACGTTCGAGCAGCCCTGAAGCTGGCCGTGGGCGTTCCAGTCGCTGACCACGAAGCCTTCGAAGCCCAGCCGGCCCTTCAGCACGTCGGTGATCAGGGTCTTGTTGCCGGTGATCTTCTGGCCGTTCCAGCTGGAGAACGAGGCCATCACGGTCAGGATGCCGGCGTCGATGCTGGGCGGATAGCCCTGGGCGTGGACGGCCACCAACTCCTGCTCGGAGATCAGGGCGTCGCCCTGGTCGCGGCCGTCATGGGTGCCGCCGTCGGCCAGGAAGTGCTTGGCGCTGCCGGCGATGCGGCCCGGCGCGATCGGCTTGCCGGCGACGAGCTTGCCTTGCAGGCCAAGCGTCATCGGACCCGAACAGCTGGCGACGATCTCCGGATCCTCGCCATAGCCCTCGTAGCTGCGCCCCCAGCGGTCGTCGCGCGGCACGGCCACGGTCGGGCCGAAGGTCCAGTCGCCGCCGGCCACGGCCACCTCTTCGGCGGTCGCCTGGCCGATGCGCTCGATCAGGGCCGGGTCGCGCATCGCGCCCAGGCCCACATTGTGCGGGAAGATCGTCGCGCCGACGATGTTGTTGTGGCCGTGCACGGCGTCGATGCCGAACAGCAGCGGGATCGGCGTGCGGCCCGGACGCTTGGCCAGGGACTCCTTGCGGTAGGCGTCGATCAGGTCGGTCCAGGCCTTGGGCGCGGCGCGGTCGTTGCCGTCGGGCGCGGAATTGCCGCCGGCCAGGATCGAGCCCAGCGGATAGGTCGCCAGGTCCGCCGGGGTCATCGAGGCGATGTCGCCCTGGATCGTCTGGCCGACCTTCTCCTCGACGCTCATCTTCTTCATCAGGTCGGTGATGAAGGCCTCGGTCTTGGCGTCGGTGATGCTGGCCGGGCTCTTGGCCGTCGGCCAGGCTTCGGGGTGGGCGGTCGTCTGCGGAGTGGTCGCGATCAGGGGCTGGGCCAGCACGGGCAAGGCCAGACCGGCGGCCAGGGCCGGCAGCGAGGCGCGAAGAAGCAGGCGACGAAGGTTCATGGCGGGGCCCCTGGATCGAGAGACTGGAAAGCGGAAAAGAACGGCGCGGCGGATCCGCCGCGCCGCAGTGGGAGCAACCCCTTGCAGGAGGGGTCTCCAGAGGTCCGCCCGACGACCGGGGGGGGGGACCGGCGGCCGTCGGGCGTCATCCCCACCGACGCAGGGCGTCGGCGCTGGAGCGGGATGAAGAAGATGCACTCAAGAGGGCCGGGCGCGGTTTCGCGCCGCACGGCCCCAACGGTTTCCTTCCCTTGTTTCTTTTCGATCCGCCGCGCCGAGGGCCTGTCGAGGCGTTCGGCGATAGCGGTCACATTTGTCAGACACCATGAATTGACAGCGCTGTCCATCCTCTTTTGACATCCGCGAAAACCTCCCCGCCGGATCGCCTTTCCGCGGTTCAAGCCGCCGGCCGGGCCCGCGCGGCGATGGCGTCGAGCACCGCGTCATGGGTCGCCGCCTCGGCCACGCCCTGCGCCACCCTGCCCCGCCAGCCGGCCAGCCCGGCCCGCGTCTCGGCGAGGTTGGAGAAGTTCACCAGCGGGTCATAAGCCGCCGGCCGCACGCCCATCCCCTCCAGCACATAGAACCACGACAGGTCGGTAAAGAGCTCGCCTGGCCGGAACGGAATGCGGCCCGTGCCGCGATAGAGCTCCAGCTGCTCGGCGAGGGTGTCGGGGATCGCCACCGCCCGCTCGCGCCAGAACGGCTCGTCCCGCCGGGTCGGCTGGTAGTGCAGCACGATGAAGTCGCGCGCGGCCTCGTACTCGGCGATCAGCCCATTGTTGTAGGCGGCGATGTTGGCCGGGTCGAAATCCTTGTCGGGGAAGTGGTCGAGCAGCTTCATCAGGCCGCTGGTCACGAAGTGGATGCTGGTCGACTCCAGCGGCTCCAGGAAGCCCGAGGCCAGACCCAGGGCCACGACGTTGCGGCTCCAGAACGCCTTGCGCCGCCCGCCCGTGAACCGCAGGAAGCGCGGCTCCGACAGCAGGGGCCCCGCCTCGCGGGCGAGATCGGCCAGGGCCTCGTCGTCGCCGACATGGGCGCTGGAATAGACATAGCCGTTGCCGGTGCGATGGCGCAGCGGGATCCGCCAGCGCCAGCCGGCCGGCCGCGCCGCGGCCTGGGTGAAGGGCGGCGGGTTCGGGTCCCGCGCCGTCAGGCCGGCCACCGCCCGGTCGCAGGGCAGCCAGCGGCTCCAGTCCTCGTAGCCGGTCTTCAGCGCCTCCTCGATCAGCACGCCGCGAAAGCCGCTGCAATCGATGAAGAGGTCGGCCGCCAGATGGCCGCCGCCCTTCAGGGCCAGGGCCTCGACGAAGCCGTCGTCGCGCAGCACCGCGCCCTCGACCTTGCGCTCCAGCCGCGTGACGCCGCGCCGCTCCGACCATGTGCGCAGGAAGCGCGCCACCAGGCCGGCGTCGAAATGCAGGGCGTGACGCAGGCCGCCGCTTGGCCCCACGCCCCCGGCCCGGGGGTCGGCGAAGGCCATCCTGCCGGCGTCGCCCAGGGCGGCCGACAGGTTGTAGGCCTCGACGCGGGGATCATCGCCCGCCGCCCTCAGCCTGTGCCACATGTTGTGGAAGGGCCGCCGGTCGATCGTGGGCCCGAAGGTCCCGAACGGATGCCAGTAGCGCTCGCCGGGCGTGGTCCAGTCGTCGAAACGGATGCCCAGCTTGAAGGTGCCCTCGGTGGCGACCATGAACTCGGCCTGGTCGATCTCCAGCAGCCGCAGGAAATCAACGATCGGCGGGATGGTGGCTTCGCCCACGCCGACGGTCGGGATGTCGGCGCTCTCGACCAGGGTGATCGAGGTTCCCGTACCGCGCAGCACCTGGGCCAGCACCGCCGCGGCCATCCAGCCCGCCGTGCCGCCGCCCAGAATGGCGATGGAGCCGATCGCGCGATCCATGCCGCCCTCCTCCGCTCTTTTTCAGGAAGACAGAAAAGAACGCCGGCGGCGGCTTGCAGCCCGCCGCCGGCGCAGGGTGGTCAGAGACCCAGCTTGAACCGCGCGCCCAGCACGATCCGGCGGTCGCCGGTGGCGTAGCGGAACGGCAGGTTCTCCCACTGCAGGTAGCGGCCGGTGGGCTCCTCGGTCAGGTTGATGCCCTCCAGCACGATCTTGATCGCCGGGGTCACCGCATAGCCGACCTGGGCGTCGAGCTGGCCATAGGCCCGCTCCCAGGTGCCCAGGCTGTGGCGGTCGGTTCCCGAACCGAACGAGAAGTCGCCCTGGTAGCTCTTGTCGCGCCAGGCGTAGGACACCCGGGCCTCGAAGCCGTGGCCTTCGTAGTAGCCCTGCAGGTTGAAGGCGTGCTTGGCGACGCCCGGGATCGGCAGGTTGCTGTCGTAGTCGTTCGACTTCGAGGTCTCGGAGTCGGAGTAGGTGTAGTTGGCGTTGAAGCCGAACCCGTTGTCGAAGGCGTACTGGGCGGCCAGTTCGACGCCCTTGATGCTGCCGCCGTCCCCGTTCACCGGGGCGGTGTAGACGCCCAGGGTCGCCCCTTCGACCGAACCGTCGGCCACGGTGCGCGGCACGGTGTCGGTCTGGATGAACGAGTCCACGCTCTTGTAGAAGAACGCCCCCGAGATGATGCCGCTGGCGCCGATGTAGCGCTCATAGGCGATGTCGAACTGCGAGGCGCGGTACGGGTCGAGGTCCGGGTTGCCGCCGCTGCCGTTGGTGTAGAGGAAGCGGTTGAGGTTCGGACCCGGGGTCGAGCTGCGGGTGAAGTTGAAGGCCGAGCCCTGGCCCAGCTGGAACAGGTCCTGGCGGGACACGACGCGGGCCGCCGAGACGCGCACCTTGTCGCTGTCGTTGATGTCGAACACCGCGCTCGCGCTGGGCAGGACGTCGGTATATTCGCGCGTCGTCTTGATGGCGTCCGGATTGGCGATGACGCCGTTCCAGCTGTCGGTGCCCCAGTACCAGGGCGAGGTCGGCGTGCCGCTGGAGTCGATGGTCAGCTCGGTGCGGACCACGCGGACGCCGGCGTTGACGTGATAGCTGTCTTCACGTCCGCCCAGGTCGACCATGCCGTAGCCCGTCGTCGTGCGCTCCTTGATCCGGAACGACTGGATCGGGTCGGCGAACTTCTTGAACGGCGTCGAGGGATAGAGGGCCGACAGCCAGGCCGTCGGGTTGCTCATCTGGCTGCGGTTCTGGAACAGCGCGGTGATGCCGCCCACGGTCAGGGTCTCGAACCGGCCAGGCGTGGTGGCCGCGGTCTGGTAGGGCGTGATCAGGGCCGGCGAAGCGCCGAAGCGGCCGTCGTCTGTGGCCGTCTGGCCGCAGTTCGGACGTCCCGCCGTGCCGGCCGGCAGGCCGCACGACTTGAAGCCGATGGCCCCGTCCTGGAAGTAGCCGTACGGCGTCCAGTCACCCAGGCCCAGGGCATGGGCGTTCAGCTCGCCCTTGCCCGAATAGTCGGCCAGCAGCTGCCAGAACTCGGAGTCGATCTTGCGTTCGGCGTAGCGCACGCCGGCGCTCAGCACGAGGCTGCCGGTCTCGCCGAATTCGGGGCGGTACTTCAGGTCGCCGCGGATCGAGGTGTTGTCGATCTGGGTGTCTTCGCCGAACACCCAGTGCGACTTGGCGAACACGCTCGACGGCGTGGTGAACTGCGCCGCATTGGCCGGGGTGAACTTCGGGTTGTCGCCGTTGGCGTAGCTGTAGGTGAAGGTCGCCGGCGCGGTGGCGTTGGGCACCAGGCCCGCCGCCGTGCCGTTGCGCACGGTGTACTGGGTGTAGCGCACGTCGGCGTTGGCGCTGGAGCTCTGGTAGTCGGCGGTCGAATAGGCCCCGCGCACGCTGCCGGTCAGCCGACCGCCGTTGTCCCAGTTCAGGGCGACCTGGAAGTTGTCGGTCTTGGCCTCGGCGTTCTGGAAGTACGAGGTGCCTTCGGCCGAGTTGGCGGTCACCGTGCCCGACTGCAGAACGCCGTTGCCGTCGACGCTGGCGCCGGCCGCATAGGTGGCGTTCTCGTTGGCGAACGGGAACTTGATTGAGGACTCGCTGGTCTTGATCTTCAGGTCCGAGTGGAACCAGTCGCCGGTCAGCTGCAGGGCGTCGGTCACCGCGAAGTCGAGGTTCAGCGAGGCGCCGAGGCGCTTGCGGTCCAGGTCGCGATAGGTGGCGTAGCGGTATTCCGGCGACCACACGTCGAGGGTCGCGCCGCCGGCCACCGGCCGGTCGTTATAGGCCCAGCCGCCGCGGTTCTCGCCGCCCAGCACGTCGGTGTGGGTCTCGGTCTTGTCGTACGAGATCGTGCCCAGCACGGCGAAGCGGTCGCTGAACTTGTAGCCCAGCACCAGCGAGCCGGTCGGGTTCCAGTCGGTCTCGCCGGCCTTGTTGCCGCGCAGGTCGCCGGCGATCGTGATGTCGTCGCGCAGGCTGCGGGCGTTGCGGGTCTTCAGGTTGATGATGCCGCCGAGACCGCCTTCCAGCAGCGAGGCGTCGGGCGACTTGTAGACGTCGACCCCGCCGATCAGCTCGGACGGAATGCCTTCCAGCGAGTTGGTCTGGTTGATCTTGCCTTCACCGAGACGGAACAGCTCCAGGCCCGAGACGAAGATGTCGTTGTTGAGCACCGTGACGTTCTGGTCGAGGCCGCGGATGCGGACCTTGGTGCCCTGGCCGTTCTCGCGGTCGATCTGCACGCCGGGCAGGCGCTGCAGCGACTCGGCGATGTTCTGGTCAGGGAACTTGCCCATGTCCTCGGCGGTGACCGACTCGATGATCAGGGTCGAGTTCTTCTTGGCGGCCAGCGCGCTCTGCAGCGAGGCGCGGAAGCCGGTGACGATCACAGCTTCAACTTCTGATGGTTCTTGCGCCGCGGCCGGAGCCGCCGCATCGGTGGCCGCGGTCTGGGCCAAGGCCTGGCCCGCACTCAGCAGAACGACCGTGGAGGCCGCCGCCATCAGCGCGGCCCTGGTCGCGTAAGTCTTCGAAATCATGAGCATTCCCCTAGATTGCGGCCGCAGAGAGCCGATCTCCGCCGACAGCGTCGACGCAGTGAGTTCGCCAAGTTTTCGGGATGCCTTGCGCATCCTCCCTTGCTTTCCGGCTCTTCTGGGGAGCCGGCGACTGCAACCTATGAGTAATGCGACAGCGCTGTCAATGGACAACGCTGTCAACCGCGTAACAAAATTCGCTTTCCGTAATTGTACGACTTATCCGTTAAACGGCCCAGGCCTTGCACCACAAGGTGGCGCGACGCTCGCCCCGCCCTGAAAAAAGAAACGCCCCGGCGCACGAGGCGCCGGGGCGTCCACCGTCACGGACAAGCAAGCGTCCGCGACGGGCTGGCGACCGGGCTAGAAATCGGCCGACAGGGCGATGAACACGTGGCGACCCAGCGAGTCGTACATGCCCGGATAGGTGTTGGCGTTGCCGTACGGCGCGCTGGAGACGCCGTAGCCGGAGCTGTCGAGGACGGGCGGATCCTTGTCGAACAGGTTGTTGACCCCCACCCGCACGGTGTTGCCCTTCACCTTGAAGCTCGTGGTGAGGTCGAAGTAGTTGTAGGCCTCGATCTTGGCGTCGAGGGCGTCATAGAACCCGTCGCCGCCCGTCAGGAACGGATCCGACGTGTTCATGTCGAGCTTGGAGCCGCCGATGTAACGCCAGGCCAGCGACAGCTCGACGTCCTTCCACGGGGTTTCCCAGGTGGTGCGGAAGTTGTGGCGCCAGGCCGGCTGCGGCAGGCCGCAGGTCGGGCCGTACAGCCCCTTGCAGTCATAGCTGCCCAGACCCGGCAGCGGCTCGGTGCGGTACTTGTCGCGATAACCGCCGGTCAGCTCGAACTTCAGCCCGCCCCACTCGCGGCCGCCCATCGCCGGCAGCTCGACCGAGTAGTTGGCGTTGATGTCGACGCCGCTGGTCCACAGATAGCCGGTGTTGAGGTTGGTGCTGACGATGTAGCCGTCGGTGCCGATCAGCGAGCCGCTGCTGGAGCGGTGGATCAGCTTGCAGAAGTAGTCCGCGCCGGTGGTCAGGCACTGGCTGAGGATCACGGTCGGCGAGATGCCGCCGATCACGTCGGTGACCTTGATGTCGTACCAGTCGAGCGACAGGCTGAAGCGCGGCAGGAAGGCCGGGGTCAGCACCACGCCGATCGACTTGGTGTCGGCCTTCTCGGGCTTCAGCTCCTCGTTGCCGCCATAGAGTTCGTTGCACTGGCTGGACGGGCATTCGCTGATCACGCCGGTGCCGTACTGGGCGGCGGTGACGCCGGTCGCCTGACACTGGGTCAGGGTCGCCGTCGGGCTGGTGCCGGCGCAAGGATCCGAACCGCCGAACAGGCCGATGCCCTGCGGGGTGTAGAGCTCGAGGATGTTCGGCGCGCGGACGGCGCGGTTGTAGCTGGCGCGCACCCGCACCTGGTCGTCGGGGCTCCAGGTCAGACCGAACTTGTAGCTCTGGGTCTCGCCGGCGGTGCTGTAGTTGGACCAGCGGTAGCCGGTCTCGAAGTCCAGCGCCTTGACGAAGGGCTTGTCCGACAGCAGCGGCGCGCGCAGTTCGCCGAACACTTCGCCGACGTTGAAGGCGCCCTTGACCGGCACGGTGCCGGCTTCCTGGGCCACCTCGTCGGCGGTGTAGTTCAGGGTCTGGCGGCGATACTCGGCGCCGAGCGCCACGCCCACGCCCTGGCTCGCCCAGGGGCTCTTCACGCCGTACTCCGTCAGGTCGCCGCTCAGCGAGCCGCTGGCGATCGACTCGGTGGTCGAGCCGCCGGTGGTGCTGACCGCGCCGATATAGGCCAGGGCCGCGTCGCTGACGTTGCCGACCGTGAAGATGTCCAGCGGCACGCACGACGGATCGGTGCCGTCGACGACCGACTTACAGGTCGCCACGCCGTTGACGTTGACCACCTGCAGGGCGTTGTTGATCCGCGCCGTCGAGTATTCGCCGACCGTGCGCTGTGCGAACTCGGCCCGGCTGTACTGGATGTAGTTGTCGTACGACCAGGCGTCGTTGAGATCGCCGCGAACGCCCAGCGTGCCGCGATAGCTGCGGTGCTTCAGGGTGTACTGGCGCGGCCCGCCGGCGGTCAGGCGATAGCCCAGGTCGCTCATGGTGACGCTGTCGGTCGAGGTGGTCGACCCGCAGAGGATGCCCTTCTGCTGGTCCGACATCAGCGGGTTGTCGCAGTTGATCGTGTATTCGGTGCCGCGCCACAGGCCGGCCGGCGCGATCTGGGCGGTCGTCTTGTCCTCGACGAAGGTGGTGTCGAGATAGACGTCGGCCTTGGGATTGACCTCGTAATGCGCGAACTCGCCCAGGGTGTAGCGCTTGTCCGAGCGCTGCAGGTAGTTGTACGGGCCGAAGTTGAAGGCGTCGGCCGAGGTGTAGGCCCGGAACGTGCCGCTGCTGGTGGTCGTGTAGCGCGTGCCGCCGATGTTGAAGAAGCCGGTGGCGGCGTTGGACGAGCCGACGCAGGCCGGGCTCGTGCCGGCGTTCGAGATCGAGCAGGCCGAATAGTCGCGGCTGTCCTGGGTCACCGCCGACGACTGCCGATAGCCGCCGAACACCGTCAGATTGCCCTTGTCGTCGGGCGTGTTGAAGCCGGCGGCGATGTTGTAGTCGTAGACGAAGCCGTCGTTCACCCACTCGTCGGGCTTGGTGTAGCCGCTGGAATCGAGCAGCGCGCGCTCGGCGGAATCGTTGTTGTGGTGGTTGTTGAAGCTGACCGAGGCGTTCAGCTTCACGCCCTCCAGGTCGTGCTTCATGATGAAGTTGACGACCCCGGCCACGGCGTCCGAGCCGTAGACCGCCGAGGCCCCGCCGGTCACCACGTCGACGCGCTCGACCAGCGCCGCGGGAACCGTGTTGAGGTCGGCGACCGGGAAGGTCGGGTCGCCGGGCACCAGGCGCCGGCCGTCCATCAGCACCAGGGTGCGTGCCGCCCCCAGGCCGCGCAGATCGACCGAGGCCGTGCCCGTCGCGCCGTTCGACGTCGCCGAGGTGTAGCCCGAGGTCACCTGCGGCAGGCTGTTGAGCATCGTCTCGACGTTGGTGACGCCCTGCTTGGCGATCTCGTCCTTGCCGATGCTGGTCAGGGGGCTGATCGAGGTCAGGTTCGGCTGGCGGATCCGCGAGCCGGTGACGACGATCTGCTCGACCTCGGCAGGTTCGTCGGGACTGCCTGAGGTGGTGGTTTGGGCGGCGGCCGTCAGCGCTATGGCGCTTGCACTGGCCAGGATTCCGAGGCCCAGAACGCCTCGTCGATAGCGCAGCTTCATTTAGTTCCCCATTGCTGTAACGCCCGCTCCCGGGGCGCCTGGGGAAATGGTGGAACGGCGGAATATCGGATTCAATAAACGGTATACGATGAACATCGATTTCAGCGAACATTGTCCGCGCGGCCACACCTTTGGCGCCCGAAATCTAGTCAGCTAGAGAGATGGAAACGCGTGATCCTGGAAAGATCAGACACGGTAATCGGAAAAGTAGCGCCCCGATATTTTTGCGCAATGTTGCGCTGGCCACCACCATGCTCTCTATTGGTCTTGGAAGGTCGAATCCGACCCAGGCGCGATTCGAGCGCGATACGAGAAATCTCTGTAGAGCGCGCGCCTGGCGGTTGAGCCTCAGCCCGCCGCCGGGCCGGTCGACTCCCGGACCACCAGCTCGAAGTCGAGCAGGCGCGAGGGCGGCGGAGCCCCCTCCTCGCCCTTCAAGTCGCCGCTGAGCAGCAGGTCAGCGGCGGCCGCCGCCATGGCCTGGATCGGCTGGCGCACGGTGGTCAGCTGCGGCCAGACGACCTTGGCGCCGGGCGTGTCGTCGAAGCCGGCCACCGACAGGGTCTCGGGCACGTTCAGGCGCAGGCGGTTGGCCACGGCCATCACCCCCAGGGCCATGTCGTCGTTGGAGGCGAAGATCGCCGTCGGCCGGTCGTCGCCCGCCAGCAGGGTCTCGGCCGCCTCGAAGCCCGAGCGGAACGAGAAGTAGCCCTGGGCCACGCGGTCCTCGCGCACCGTCAGGCCATGGTCGGCCATGGCCTTGGCGTAGCCGTCATAGCGCAGGTGGGCCGCGCCGTGGTCGGGGTGGCCCTTGATGAAGGCGATGTCCTTGTGGCCCAGCTTGATCAAGTGGGCCGTCATGTCATAGGCGGCCGCCACGTCGTCCATGCGCACATAGGCCGAGCGATCGAGATCCTTGTCCGGCGACAGGCGGACATACGGCACGCCCTCGGCGTCCAGAACGGCCAGCACCCGGGCGTTGTCGCAGACCGGCGGCGTCAGGATCACCCCGTCCATGCGCAGGGTGGCCAGCATCGGCTCCACCTGCTCCTCGATGTCGCCCGTGGAATCGAGCGGCTCGACGATCAGGTGATAGCCTTCCGTCCGACACCGTCCGATTGCCCCCAACTGCACGTCGGTGACATAGGCGGGGCTGGGGTTGTCGAAGAACACGCCGATCAGATAGGCCTTGGAGCCCGCCAGGCTCCGGGCCGAGATGTTGGGCCGATAGTTCAGCGAGGCCACGGCCTCCTGCACCCGATCACGGGTGTCGGCCTTGACGTTGGGCTCACGGTTGAGCACCCGCGACACGGTCTTGATCGATACGCCCGACAGGCGGGCGACGTCGTGGATCGTAACCTTGGCGTTCAAGTAAGAGCCTCGCGCGGCGTGATTCAGCCTTCAAGCGAGACAACAGGCCATGACAACCTTGTCAAGGCGACCCCTTTTTGGACGGGGCTGCTGAAAACGGCGGTTCGGGGACCGCCTCCCGTGGTGGAAACCTCGTCCTTCGACAGGCTCAGGATGAGGTTTCTAGACGTCCCAAACGCTGGCCGCGGTCCTCATCCTGAGCCTGTCGAAGGACGAGGACCACGCACTGAGCCCTACGAAATCGAAGCCTGGCCATCCGGCGTCATCGCCACGGCCGCCCCGATCAGGGCGGTATGGGGATGCAGGATCACGTGGGTTGGGATGGCCTTCACGTAGTCCGACAGACGGCCCTTGGCCTCGAAGCGTTCGCGGAAGGCGCTGGCTTCCAGCAGGTCGACGATCCGGGGGGCGATGCCGCCGGCGATGAACACCCCGCCCCGCGCGCCGAGCGCCAGGGCGAGATCCCCGGCCGTCGAGCCGAGGATGGCGCAGAACCGCTCGACCGTGGTCTTGCAGCATTCGCGGCCGGCCACGGCGCCTTCGGTGATGGCCTTGGCGGCCAGGTCCTCGACCGGGCGGCCCTCGATCTGGGCCAGCAGGACGTGCAGGTCCTCCATGCCCTGGCCGGCCAGGATCCGCTCGACCGACACGCGGCCGTACTTGGCCTGCAGGCCGCGCAGGATCTCGATCTCGATGTCGTCGACCGGGGCGAACGAGATGTGGCCGCCCTCGGTGGTCAGAGGGGTATCGCAGCCGTGGCGGCGCACCATGCCGGCGGCGCCGAAGCCGGTGCCCGGGCCGATGATGGCGAGATCGCCTTCGCCCGAGGTCGGCAGCGGGCCGATCTGGCGCAGGTCCTTCGGCGACAGGCGCGGCGCGGCCAGGGCCTGGGCCGTGAAGTCGTTGATCAGGCGGGCGTTACGGAAACCGCCCGTGCGGCGCAGGCTGTCTTCCGACAGGCGCCAGTCGATGTTGGTGAAGTGAACGGCGCCGTGCTCGATCGGGCCCGCCACCGCGACCACGGCCTGGTCGGGATGCTTGACCCCCACCTTGGCCAGATAGTCCTCGATGGCGTCCTCGGCCGTGTCGTAGTCCTCGCCCTTGTAGGCGGTGGGCTCGATCAGGCGGGGATCGGGGCCGTCGAAGTCGACCAGGGCGAAGCGGGCGTTGGTGCCGCCGATGTCCCCGACCAGGCCGAGCCCGTGTGCGTTGGCGCCGTTCATGGGTTTCCCGTTCCCTTTAAGCAAACAGCACGGACGCGCCGGCGTCGGCGGCGCCGACCCCGTGTCGCATCCAGCTGAAAAGTTCGCGCCCGAAGCCCGGCTTGGACGCCGGGACTGGTGCAGGCGTGCGGGCGAGGAGTTCGGCCTCGTCCACATGGATGAAGAGCTCGCCGGTGTCGGCGTTCATGGTGATGACGTCGCCGTCCTGGACGTAGGCCAGAGGCCCGCCCTTGGCGGCTTCCGGCGTCACGTGGATGGCGGCCGGCGTCTTGCCCGAGGCGCCCGACATGCGGCCGTCGGTGACCAGGGCCACCTTGAAGCCGCGGTCCAGCAGCACCGAGATCGACGGCGACAGGTTGTGCAGCTCGGGCATGCCGTTGGCCGACGGACCCTGGAAGCGCACCACGACGACGACGTCGCGCTCCAGCTCGCCGCGCTTGAAGGCGGCGATGAAGTCTTCCTGCTCCTGGAACACCGCGGCGGGCGCGGTGATCACGTGGTGCTCGGGCTTGACGGCCGAGATCTTGATCACGCCGCGACCAAGGTTCCCGGCTAGCAGCTTGAGGCCGCCTTCCTTGCTGAAGGGGTTGTCGACCGGGCGCAGGATGGCCTCGTCCAGCGAGGTCTCCGGGCCTTCGCGCCACTTCAGCTCGTCGCCGTCCAGGTAGGGCTCCTGGTGATAGTTCGACAGCCCGGGACCGGCGATGGTCAGCACGTCCTCGTGGGCCATGCCGGCCTTCAGCAGTTCGCGCACCACGAAGGCCATGCCGCCGGCGGCCTGGAAGTGGTTCACGTCGGCCGAGCCGTTCGGATAGACCTTGGCCAGCAGCGGCACGGCCTTGGAGATGTCGTCCAGGTCTTCCAGGGTCAGGATGATCCCGGCCGCCCGGGCCATGGCCACGATGTGCAGGGCCAGGTTGGTCGAGCCGCCGGTGGCCATCAGGCCGACGACGCCGTTGACCACGGCCTTCTCGTCGATCACCCGGCCGACCGGGATCCAGTCGTTGCCCTTGTGAGTGACGGCGGCGACGCGGCGGGCCGATTCCTTGACCAGGGCGCTGCGCAGCGGGGTGTTGGGATGCACGAAGGCCGAGCCCGGCAGGTGCAGGCCCATCAGCTCCATCAGCATCTGGTTGGTGTTGGCCGTGCCGTAGAAGGTGCAGGTGCCCGGGCCGTGATAGCTGGCGCTTTCGGCGGCCAGCAGTTCGTCGCGGCCGACCTTGCCCTCGGCGTAGAGGGCGCGGATGCGGGCCTTTTCCGAGTTCGGCAGGCCCGAGGTCATCGGGCCGGCCGGCACGAACACCGCCGGCAGGTGGCTGAAGGCCAGCGCGCCGATCACCAGGCCCGGCACGATCTTGTCGCAGACGCCCAGATACATGGCCGCGTCGAAGGCGTCGTGGGTCAGGGCGACGGCCGTGGCCATGGCGATGACGTCGCGCGAGAACAGCGACAGTTCCATGCCCGGGCGCCCTTGGGTGACGCCGTCGCACATGGCCGGCACGCCGCCGGCGAACTGGGCCGTGGCGCCGACCTCGCGGGCGGCCTCCTTGATCAGCGCCGGGTATTCTTCCAGCGGCTGGTGGGCCGACAGCATGTCGTTATAGGCCGAGACTATGCCCAGGTTCGGCGCGTTCGGATCCAGCGCCCGCACCTTGTCGGCCGCCGGCGAGGCGGCGAAGGCGTGGGCCCAGTTGGCGCACGACAGCTTGGCGCGGCCCGGCTGGGCCAGGGCGGCGGCCTCCATCTGGGCGATGTAGGCCTCGCGGGTCGGGCGGCTGCGCTCGACGATCCGCTGGGTGATCTCGGCGATGACGGGATTGAGGGCCATCAGAACTACTCCGCCCAGAGGATGCGGACCGGCACGCGGTCCTGATCGAGAATCTTGGCCACCGGCAGGCTCGGATCGACCGAGCCTTCCAGCAGTTCGCGCTTGGCCTGGCCGGTGACCAGCAGGACGATCAGCGACGTCTGAATCAACGCCTTGAAGGTCAAGCTGATCCGCGGAAGGTCGGGGGCCGGCTCACCTTTCGGCACGGCCAGCACCAGGCGCTCGTTATCGAGGTCCAGCCCCTCTTCCAGCACCGGGTTGCCCGGGAACAGCGAGGCGAAGTGGCCATCGCCCCCCACGCCCAGCAGGGTCACGCCGAACGGCAGGGCCTCGGCGACGCCGGCCTCCGCCGCGTCGGCCGCGGCCTGCGGCGAGGCCGGGTCGGCGTAGAGCGGCGCGAAGCCAGCCTTGGCCGCCTCGCCCTGCAGCAGCGAGCGGCGCACGAGGCCCTCGTTGCTGCTCGGGTCCGACGGCGGCACGAAGCGCTCGTCGGTCAGGGTCACGGTCACCTTGTCCCAGGGCAGGGTCAGGGTGGCCAGGCGCTGATAGACCGGCTCGGGCGTGGAGCCGCCGGTGGCGGCGAACCCGGCCTTGCCGTGGGTCGCCACCGTGGTGGTCAGGGCGTTGGCGAGCGTCGAGGCCGCGGCGTCGTACAGGGCCTCGCGGGTCGGGAAGACTTCGATCTTGGGCATGTTGCGCGTACCCATCACGACTTCCAGGCGCGGCCCTGCGGCGCGATCAGCGACGCGGCGCTGGCCGGACCCCAGGTGCCGGCGGCGTAGGGCGCCGGCTCGATATTGGCTTCGGCCCAGGCCTTGGCCACGCCGTCGACGAAGCGCCACGCGGCCTCGACCTCGTCGCGGCGCACGAACAGGGTGCGGTCGCCGCGGAAGGCGTCCAGCAGCAGCTTCTCATAGGCGATCCGGCGGCGGCTGCCAGGTGCGGCCATGTTCAGCGACAGCGGCAGCGACTGCAGGCGCATGCCCTCTTCCGACAGACCCGGACGCTTGGTCATCACCGACAGCGAGATGTCTTCTTCCGGCTGCAAGTCGATGACCAGGCGGTTGGCCTGCATCTCGCCCTGGGTCACGGCGCCGAAGATGTTGTGCGGCACAGGCTTGAACTGCACGACGATCTGGGTGCGGCGGTCGGGCAGGTTCTTGCCGGTGCGCAGGAAGAACGGAACGCCCGCCCAGCGCCAGTTGTCGATGCCGACCTTCATGGCCACGAAGGTCTCGGTCTTGGAGCCCTTGCCCACCTCTTCGAGATAGCCGGCCCGGGCCGTGCCCTCGACCACACCGGCCACGTATTGGCCGCGGACGGTGTCGTGCGCCACGTTGTCCTTGGTGAAGGGCCGCAGGGACCGCAGCACCTTGACCTTCTCGTCGCGGACGGCATCGGGGTCGAAGCCCGACGGGGCCTCCATGGCCACCAGGCACAGCAGCTGTAGAAGGTGGTTCTGCAGCATGTCGCGCAGGGCGCCGTACTCGTCGTAATAGGGCCAGCGGTCGCCGACCTTCTCGGTCTCGGCGATCGTGATCTGGACGTGGTCGATCGACTTGTTGTCCCACAGCGGCTCGAACAGCACGTTGGCGAACCGCAGGGCCGTCAGGTTCTGGACCGTCTCCTTGCCCAGATAGTGGTCGATGCGGAAGATCTGGCTCTCATCGACCACGGCGCCGACCGCGGCGTTGGTGATCTTCGAGCTTTCGAGATCGCGACCGATCGGCTTTTCCAGGATCAGACGCGTCGTGGGGCCGGTCAGGCCCGCGCTCTGCAGCGCCTGGCAGGCGGACGGATAGAGGCTGGGCGAAACGGCGAAGAAGATCACCAGCGAGTCGTGCGGGCCGATCTTGTCGGCCAGGGCCTTGGCCCCCTCCTCCTTGGTGATGTCGACCGGAAGATAGTCGAGGCGGGCGGCCAGGCGCTCCCAGGCGGCCTCTTCCACGTTGGCGCGCTTGCCCAGGTGCTCGCGCACCAGCTCGCGGTAGCCAGCGCCGGTGAGGTCGCCGCGCGCCACGCCGAAGATGCGCAGGTCATGCGGCAGCAGCCGGTCGACTTCCAGGAAATACAGCGATGGCAGGAGCATGCGCAGGGCTAGGTCGCCGGCGCCGCCCAGCAGCACCAAAACCTCGCGGCCCGTTTCGCCGTCTTCGGTCTTTTTCTTGGTCACTTTTCGTCCACCCTATGACAACGTTGTCATGACACGCCCGTGCGCGCTTGGCAAGCACGCGGTCGTCCCGGCCCCTTGGGCGACCCTGGCGCGCGCCCTACCTAGGCGGTTTGTCGGCCGGTCGCCATAAGACCAATCGCTTTTCGAAAACGCGCGAGGGCGCTTGTCCGCCCAGCCTTTTTCGAGGCATCACCTGCCCATGAGCACGACCCTGCGCCGCGCCGTCGCCGAAGACGCGCAAACCCTGTCCGCCCTGGGGGCGCGCACCTTCACCGAGACCTTCGCGCACCTCTATCCGCCGCAGGACCTGGAGACCTTCCTGGCCTACGCCTACGGCCTCGAGCGCACGCGGCGCGACCTCGCCGATCCCGACAAGGCCAGCTGGATCCTGGAGAAGGACGGGACGGCGATCGGCTACGCCCTGGCCGGCCCCTGCGACCTGCCACACCCGGACGTCCAGGCCGACCACGGCGAGCTGAAGCGAATCTACGTGCTGAAGGACCACCAGGGCGGCGGTAACGGCTCACGCCTGCTGAACACGGTCCTGGACTGGCTGGAAAAGGACGGCCCGCGCCCCCTGTGGATCGGCGTCTGGTCCGAGAACTTCGGCGCCCAGCGCCTCTACGGCCGCCTGGGCTTCGCCAAGGTCGGCGAGTACTTCTTCCCGGTCGGCCAGGTGCGGGATCTGGAGTTCATCCTGCGGCGGGGGTGAGGGCCCGCTTCCCCTTCCCCTAAGCTCGTCATCCTGGCCGCACGCCCGCGAAGGCGGGCGGAAGAGCCGGGACCCAGGGGACTGGGCGCAGCAGTCAGATCAAGCGCCTCACGCAGGGGCCGCCGCCATGCGTCGCCCCCTTGGTCCAGGGCCTGCGGTCCGCTTCGCGGCCCTCCGCCCGGGATGACGATTTTTCGGTGACCTAGTGCCCCGGACGCGGCTCGAACGAGCGCTTCTCGTCCTTCAGGTCCACGCATTCCTTGGCCGGCTTCTGGCCGTGCTGGGCCTTGGGCTCGGACTTGGGGATGCAGTAGTTGGTCATCGGGTTCTGGTGTTGGAACGGCTTCGTCATCATGGCCTCGCCTCCTCCCGCCTCAAATCTCATCCTGCGCGCCTTGCCGGCGCTTGTCGTTGATCTTCGTCATGCCGCTTCGCACAGCCCGTCCTGCTGCTGCACGTCGACCACCACGCTGAGTTCCGAAAGCCCCGGATCGCCGATCACCGTGCCCGACACCGGCAGGGCCTCGGCCGGGGTGCGGGTGGCCGCCACGCGGATCAGGTCCTCGGATTCCGCCAGTCCGTTGGTGGGGTCGAACTCGGTCCAGCCGAGGTCCGGCAGGAACACCTCGCACCAGGCGTGGGTCGCCCCCGCGCCCCTCATCCCGCCGTGCGAAGGGCTGTAGAGATAGCCGGTGGCGAACACCGCGGCGTAGCCCAGCCGTCGCAGGGCCTCGACCATCAGCCAGGCGAAGTCGCGGCAGGTGCCCGCCCCGCGCGCCACGGTCAGGGCCGGGCTCTGGGTGCCTTCGGCCGCCCTGGCCTGATACTCGAACTGGTCGTGGATGGTGGAGTTGAGCCGCAGCAGGAACTCCAGCGCCGGCTCGTCCGGCCGCTCCATCTGCTCGCGCAGCCAGCGCAGCATCACCCGGTCGGCGTCCTCGGTGGCGGGGCGGATGAAGGGGTCCAGCACCGCCCGGTCCTCGCGGCCGTAGACGATGGGCGAGACGGTGTGCGGGTCGGCCACGGCCTGGTCGGTCAGGGGCGCGGGAAAGCGGTCGATGACCAGGCGGCTGGTGATGGTCAGGAAGTCGGCCTTCCCTTCCGGCTGGAAGGTGCAGACGCAGTTGCCGTTGGCGTCGTAGCTCCACCGCGTCTGGCCGGGCAGCGAGGTCGCCAGCGAGGCCTCGACGATGCGGATGGCGTGGCTGTCGCGCGGCCGGATCAGCAGCCGGTGCGGCCCGAACGCCACCGGGCGCTCGTAAGCGTATCGGGTCTCATGAGTGATGCCGAGCCGAGCCATGGGGCCACCTTAACCCTCGGCTTTGACGAACGTTCCTCACATACCGGTGATTCGTGCATACGCGCTAAACCCTCTCTCTTTGAGAGAGGGAGGGGCCCGCCGCGCAGCGGTGGGAGGGTGAGAGGTTTCACCGCTAGCAGGCAAATCCGACGCGTAACGCCGGGCTGTCCGGGATATGCAGGAACGGCTTCCAAGACCCGGCTGAACCGCTGCGCCCTATCTGGTGAGTTTGTTACCTCTCACCCTCCCACGCCTTCGGCGCGGGCCCCTCCCTCTCTCTCAGAGAGAGGGATCTGAAGCCCCCTCAGGCCGCGAACCCGGCCTCGGCGAAGCCCAGCATCCGGTCCAGCAGCGACACCACGTCGGCCTCGCTGGTCTGGCCTTCCGACAGCACGTTCAGGCGGTCGAACTCGGCGAAGCGGTTGTTGTGCAGCATCCCCAGGGTGAAGTGCAGCCGCCAGTAGACCTCCTCGGCCGACAGCTCCGGCCGCGCCTTCAAGAGGGCGTCGGAGAAGCGGCGCAGGTGCGAGACGTCGGTCTTCAGCACGGTGCGGATCTCGTCGGTGCCCTCGCTGCGGGCACGGATCAGGAACTGCAGCGAGATGCGGCGCTCGTGGTCGGGGGCCAGCCAGCGCAGCGGCGGGGTCAGCAGGGCCGCCAGGATCTCTCGCACCGGCGGGGTCCCGGCGTTTCGGTCGTTGGCCTCGTGCAGCATCTTGGCCCGCTCGCGATTGAGCTCGGCCGTGCGCCGCTTGAAGATTTCGAACAGCAGGGCGTCCTTGGAGCCGAAGTGATAGTTCACCGACGCCAGGTTCACGCCCGCGGCGGCGGTGATGTCGCGCACCGACACGTTCTGGAAGCCGTGCAGCGCGAACAGCCGCTCGGCGGCCGTGAACACCAGGTTCTTGGTGACGGCTTCGGTTTCCTGGGCCTCGGCCTCTTGGCCGGCGGCGATCTCGGTGGTCGAACTCAAGACTTCAATCCCCTTACCCATAGGGAACCCTTACAAGCGTTTGATTTCGGCGCAAGCGACAAGATGCGCCGCGGGCTGAGGAATTCTCCAACCGGAGCCAGGAAACGAAAAAGGCCCGGCGTCGCCGCCGGGCCTTTTCAACGTTCTCGCGTGGTACCACCTCTCGGGCTCGAACCGAGGACCTCTAGATCCACAATCTAGCGCTCTAACCAACTGAGCTAAGGCGGCTCCGCGAGAGGCGTGTTCTTAGTCGGACCCGCCGTCGGGATCAAGCGGCGAAAAGCCCCGAAACGGAGAAAATCGCGCCCCGAAAACGCCCCGCTCCGACCGCAGGAGAGAGGGCAAAGAAAAACGCCCCGGAGCGGATGCTCCAGGGCGTCTTCTTGGGATCGTTCCCAGGTCGTCGCTATTGCGGGACCTGGAAGGTGATCGGCACCGTGATCTCGCCGCCGTCCACCGGAGCCCCATCGAGGGTCTTCGGCTTCATGCGGAAGAGGCGCGACAGCTTCAGGGCCGCGTCGCCGAAACCGTAGTCGGCCGGAGATTCCGACACGACCGAGCAGTTCTCGAGCGAACCCTTGGCGTTCACCGTGCAACGGATCGTCGCACGACCACCGGTTTCCGTCCGCTGTGCACGGTCCGGATAGTACCGGGCCATGTCGTCGGCGTTCGGCTTACGCGCCCAATCGGGACGCGTCACGACCGAAGCCCGGGCGGGCGGAGCCGTCACCGGCGCCGGCGGAGCCGACGAGACGATCGGCGGCGCCGTCTGCTCGACCCGCTCCTTGACGGGCGGGATCGGGAGCGGCGGCGGCGGCGTCACGTCCGGCGGCGGCGCGATCGGCGGCCTCGGCTGCACCACCGCGGGAGGCGGCGGCGGAGCGTTGGTCGGCGGCGGCGGCGGGGGCGGAGGAGGCGGCGGCGGAGGCGGCGGAGGCGGAGGCAGCTCCACGTCCACAGCTTCGTCGCTGTACTCCTTCAGCACCGCTTCGAACTTCTGCTTCGCGAGGTACGCGAAGAGGAGCCCGTGCAGCCCGAGGACGATGATCAGGGCCACGCCGAAGGTGCCGAGGCCCTTCTTACGGCGCGGACCTTCCGAGGTCAGCGGATCGTAGTGGCGATGCTCGGGCGTTTGTTGTTCAGCCATGCATCACCCCTCAGCTGTTCTCATCCCGGCCGATAAGGGCCACGCTGTAGAACCCGTTGTCCTGGAGGGCGTTCATGACCTCCATAAACGAGCCGTAGCGAGTCTTTTCGTCCGCGCGGATGAAGATGCGTTCCTTGGAGGGATCGCGTCTGCCGATGTTCTTCGTCAGGTCTTCACCCATCGTGTCGATCGAGGTCCGGTCGTCGCCGATGTACAGCTGACCGTTCGCCTTGATGGAGATGTAGACCGGTTTCGGCGGGTTGGGGGTCGCTTTCGCCACCGCCGGCGGCAGGTTCACTTCGATCGACACGGAGGCCAGCGGAGCCGCCACCATGAAGATGATCAGAAGGACCAGCATGACGTCCACGAAGGGCGTGACGTTGATCTCGCTGTTCTGTTCGACGTTGAACCTGTCGCCGCCGCCACCCGAAAGTTTGGCGGCCATCGGTCTTACGCCCCCTTGTCGAGCTGACGCGAGATAGCGTTCATCAGTTCAGCAACGAAACCTTCCGAACGCGTGCCGTAGGCCGAGATGCGGGTCTGGAAGTAGTTGTAGAAGATAACCGCCGGGATAGCGGCGAACAGACCGATACCGGTGGCGAGCAGGGCTTCAGCGATACCCGGCGCGACGACGGCGAGGTTGGTCGTGTTGGTGTTCGCGATGCTGATGAACGAGGTCATGATCCCGTACACGGTGCCGAACAGACCGATGAACGGACCACCCGAACCGACCGAGGCCAGGAACACCATGCCGCCCGACAGGCGCTTGGCCAGCGAGGCCTGCACCGCGTTGATGGCGTAGGTGGCGCGAGCGATCGTCGAGTCGCGGTGTTCGCCGCCGACTTGCAGACCGGCTTGACGCGACAGTTCGACTTCTTGGGCGGCCGCGGCGGCCATGTCGGCCAGCGGGTTGCCTTCGAATTCTTCCGACGAGCCGATGCGGGCGATGTCCGCGATCGAGCGAGCGCCGCGGAAGGCTTCCAGGAACTGGTCGGTTTGCTTGTTCAGGCTGCCGAACTCGAGCAGCTTGGTGATCAGCAGAACCCACGAGAAGACCGAGGCCAGCAGCAGGCCGATCATCACGACCTTAACGACGATGCCGGCCGCGAGGAACATGCCGACCGGGGTCAGCGAGTGCGACTTCATCTTTTCGGTCGCGGCTTCACCGGCGTTTTCCTCGGCCGGAGCGGCGTCGGCGGCGGGAGCCGGGGTTGCGGCCGGGGTCGCGGCCGGAGCGGCGGCTTCGGCGGCGGCCGGCGCAGGCGCGGCGGCGTCCTGAGCGAAGGCCGGGGCGCTCGCCATCAGCGCCATGGCGCCGACGAGAGCGATGAGGGGGGTCTTCCGTTTAATGTCGAGCATCTGTCGCCAGTTCCTGATTGGTCTAGCACGTTTGGACCGAGGGTCGTCGCGCGAGAGCGTCTCCACCCTAACTTGAAAAGCCCGCTTTCCCACCCGATCTCTCGGATGTTGGGCAGACCCGCTTCGCTGCGCTCGACCCGTTACGCCCCGCTTGGAAGGCTCATGCCCGCCCAGAAGGATCGTTTCGAAGCGCGAGTGACCGCGGCCCCTTTCGAGGCTCTGGTCTTACCGCAATGTTAGAATTGCGGCATGGGTCCTTTGGCAACCCCTTTTCGCACCGTCAAGGGGGCGGCCAGGGCATAAATTTACGACAGTCAGCGCTCGAAAGCGGTTATTGCTGCACTGCACAAAACGCAAATCAGGAATTCAAGGCGGTTTTTCCCTAACAAAGGGAATATTGGCGCCGCATCGCAGCATGCCGACAAAACAGCGATCTCCCGGCGACTGCCCGGAAGCTGGTCAGACAACCTCCTCAGGAGGCGCCTCAGAATCCCTGGCGGCGCTTCCAGATGTCCTGACCGGACAAGAATCCGTCGGCCGGGCGACTTAAGGAAAAGCGGGGAAACGCACGAGAAGTCGGACCCGAGCTTGCTAAGCCGCTTCCGCAGGCTCTCCCATGCGCACCGTCAATTGCAGGCCCAGCGCCTGGGTCACCTTCAGCACGGTCTCGAAGCGCGGGTTGGCGTCCTCTTTCAGCGCCTTGTAGAGGCTCTCGCGGCCCAGGCCGGCCTTCTCGGCCACCTCGGCCATTCCGAGCGCCCGGGCGGCGACGCCCAGGGCGTGCTGGATGTAGGCCGCATCGCCGGTCTCCATCGCGTCCGCCACGAAGAACGCGACATCCTCCGGCCGATCGAGCAACCGCGCGGCGTCGAACGAGACGGTCTCCGTGGACGTGGTCTTCTGGGTCATGGTCATCATCTCCGTTAAAGGCGGCGGCGACCGCCCTCCCCCTGCTCATCCGGGCGGGGGAAGCCCTCGTGCGAGTTCCTTGGCCTTGGCGATATCCCGCTCCTGGGTCGACTTGTCGCCGCCCGCCAGCATCACGATCACCACCTCGCCGTGGCGGACGAAGTAGAGGCGGTAGCCAGGACCCGTATGGATCCTCAGTTCGATCACGCCGTCACCGACCGCCTTGGCGTCGCCGAAATGGCCGTATCCGAGACGCGCAACGCGGGCGGCGACCTGTCGCCTGGCGATCGGGTCGCGCAGGGCTTCGGTCCAGGCGCTGAACTCGACGGTCTGGCGAACCTCGATCATGCCGCAAGTATCCATACGGATACAAATTTGTCAAGGATTTCGTATCCAAACGGATACGCACAGCCACCCCCCACGAATGCCCACGCGATCGGCGCCAACTATGGCCCTGCCCCGCCCCAAGACTGCTCAAGAGCCATGACGCTTGCCCGCAAACGCAGAGGACGCGCTTTTCCAAGCGACGATCCGGGACCTGCGCAACCTGCTGAACTGTGAGGAAAAAGAAGGTGGTGCCTGGGGCCGGAATCGAACCAGCGACACGCGGATTTTCAATCCGCTGCTCTACCAACTGAGCTACCCAGGCCCTTGGACCTTCGAGGCGGTTAAGGCCGCCCCGGCCTCGCCCTACGGCGAGGAGCCGGGTCTATAGGAGAGCCCGCCCGGCTTGTCCAGCGCCCTTTTCGACTAATTGTCGAAGTCTGTGGACAGCGGGTTTTCCTCGTCGTCCTGGGCGCCAGGAACCACGTAGCGGTCCGACAGCCAGCGCTGAAGATCGACGTCCGCGCAGCGCTTGGAGCAGAAGGGCCGGGCCTCCGGCGTCGCCGGCTTGCGGCAGATCGGACAGGGGCTGCTCATGACGCGGAGACCTCGATGCGGTCGTTCGGCCAGCCGGGCTCGGCCGTGACCGTGAAGCGCCGGCCCAGGCGGTCGGCGACGCCGGCGTCGAGGCCGGCGAAGGAATCGGCGACCGACGGCGCGCAGCGGGCTGCGAGGCGCGCGCCGGGATCGGCCCGCCCTTCCCGCTCCAGGGCCCGCGCCAGGCGGCGGGCGGCGTATTGCGGCGTCCAGGCCCCGTTGCGCCCGACCAGGCGCTCCATGACCGGCGTGGCGCGGCGCGGCACGGCCATCTCCAGCGCCCCGAACTTGCTGAGCCCCCCGATGGCGACGCCCGGATTGTCCGGCGCGAAGGCCACGCGGGCGGCCGAGGTCAGGGCCTGGCCGTCATGGCCGCGCCCCACCAGGTCGAACACCACCAGCCCGCCCAGCCCCTTCAGGCGCAGCACGCGGGCGGCGACGGCCAGGGCCGCCAGATTGGCCTGGCGGGCGGCGCGCTTGGCGTCCCCCTCGCGGCCGCCCAGGTCGACGTCGATCGAAACCAGGGCGCGCGTGGCCTCGACGGCCACGTCGCCGCCGCCGGGCAGCGAAAAGACGGTTTCCAGTATATCGGCCTCGGCCGCCTCGACGGCCTCCAGGGCGCGTTCGCCCTGGGTCGGCGAGCCGGACTTCACGAAGTGGCGCAGCTGCTCCTCAAGCGTCGGAGAGGGCGCCAGCACGCGCGGCTCCCCCTCCCCCTCGGCGATGAAGCGGGCCACGGCCGACTTGTCGGCGCGCGAGGCGGTGCGGATCTCGATCTCGACCAGGCCGCCCTGCACCAGCTTGGGCATGTCGGGCTTGATCGGCAGCAGCACGTCGGCGCCGCCCGGCAGGGCCACGAAGGCGGCCCCGAAGGCCTTCTCGATGGATTTCACCCGGGCCACCCCGCGAACGCCCTCGGCGTCCAGCGGATCATCGCCCGGCCACTGCACGATCAGCCGCTCGGGCCGGCCGTCCAGGGTGACGACGCCGACGGTCTCGCCGACGCCCTTGTAGAGGTATGCGCGACGCTCGCTCATGCGGCGGCCGCGCGGCGGGTCCAGCCCCGTCCTTCGAGCATGCAGAGGGTCTCGTACAGCGGCAGGCCGACCACGCTGGGATAGGAGCCCTGCAGGTCGACGATGAAGCCGCCCGCAACGCCCTGCACGCCGTAGCCGCCGGCCTTGCCGCGCCATTGCCCGCTCGCGACGTAGGATTCGAACTCGGAGTCCGACAGCCGCTTGAACACCACCCGGGTCTCGATCACCCGCGAGCTGATCCCGCCGTCCGGACCGATCAGGGCCACGCCCGTCAGCACCTTGTGGGCGCGACCGGTCAGCAGGCCCAGGCAATAGCGGACGTCCGCCTCGCTCTCGGCCTTGGGCAGGATGCGGCGGCCCACGGCCACCACCGTGTCGGCGGCCAGCACGAAGTCGCCCGGCGAGCGGGCGGCGACGGCGCGCGCCTTCTCCTGCGCCAGGCGCAGGGCGTGGCGACGCGGGGTCTCGTCGCGCAGCGGCGACTCGTCGATGTCGGCGGGATCGACCCGGTCGGGCGTTACGCCGACCTGGGCCAGAAGGTCCAAGCGCCTGGGGCTCGCACTGGCCAGGACCAGCGAAGGCTGGGCGACCGTCATGTGCGCGCCCGGCTTACTTGAAGCGGTAGGTGATACGGCCCTTGGTCAGGTCGTAGGGCGTCATTTCCACGAGCACCTTGTCACCGGCCAGCACGCGGATGCGGTTCTTGCGCATCTTGCCGGCGGTGTGGGCGATGATCTCGTGATCGTTCTCGAGCTTCACGCGGAACGTGGCGTTGGGCAGCAGTTCGCTGACCGTGCCGGGAAACTCGAGCAGTTCTTCCTTAGCCATCAGGCCTCTCAAAAGGGGTTCAATAGCAACGCGGCCCGCGCGACCCGAAAACGAGTCGTGACGCGAGCCGCGGCTGCGAGGCGGGGCTTATAGCGCATTCACCCCCCAAACGTCGATGGTGTCCCGAAACGCCGACGAATCGCGGCCGAAAGCATGTCGCGAACCTCGCGATAGGCCGTCAGCATCGCCTCGCGCGAGCCCTCGGTCACCAGGGTCGGATCGTGGGTCGGCCAGTACTCGATCTCGACCGAGCGGTCGCGCGACAGCTCCACGGCCCGGTGCTGGGCTTCCGGCGTCAGCGACACGACGACGTCGAAGCTGTCGTCCTCCAGCTCGGCGAAGGTCTTGGGCTTGTGGGTGGCCACGTCGACGCCCAGCTCGTCCATCACCGCCACCACGAAGGGGTCGATCCCCTCCCCGGCCGGATCCGGCTTCAGGCCGCAGGAGTCCACGTACGCCCGCGTGCCATAGAAGCGCTTGAACAGCGCCTCGGCCATCGGTGAGCGCACGCGGTTGTAGTTGCAGGTGAACAACACCGCATCGGGCAGATCCGACACGCGCTCAGCCCCGCCAGTGCAGCGCGCAGATCAGGGTGAAGAGGCGCCGGGCCGTGTCGAGGTCGGTCTTGACCTTCCCCTCCAGCCGCTCGCGCAGCAGGCCCGAGCCCTCGTTGTGCAAGCCCCGCCGGCCCATGTCCAAGGCCTCGATCTGCTGCGGCGTCGAGTTGCGGATCGCCTGGTAGTAGCTGTCGCAGATCATGAAGTAGTCGCGGATCACCCCGCGGAACGGCGACAGCGACAGCAGGTGCCGCTTCTCGTAGCCGCCGCCGACGATGTCGAGCGCCAGCCGGTTCTCGATCAGCGAGAGCTTCAGGTCATAGGGCCCGCTCTCGGCCTCGGCCGGCTGGAAGTAGTTGCCGTCCAGCAGGTCGAAGATCGCCACCTGGCGCTCCTGCTCCTGGTCGCGCGAGGCGGCCGCCAACGAATCCTCGTCGATGGCGATGCTCTTCAGGAAGTGCTTGCTGCGGTCTTCGGACATCTTGGCGGCGAGGTTGGCGCGTCAGTCTTTGGAAGGCAACCGGCCCGGAAGCCGAATGGACGCCGACAGGGCGTGGGCCGGCAGCCCCTCGGCCTCCGCCAGCGCCGCCGTGTGCGGACCAAGGATGCCGAACGAGGCCGCGTCGCACTTCACGATCGAGGTGCGCTTGATGAAGTCGTAGATCGACAGGCCCGACTGGAAGCGCGCCGCGCGGCTGGTCGGCAGCACGTGGTTCGAACCGGCCACGTAGTCGCCGATGGCTTCCGGCGTCAGGCGGCCCAGGAAGATCGCCCCGGCGTGGCGCACGCGGTCCGACAGAGCTTCCGGGTTCTCCAGGGCGAACTCGACGTGCTCGGGGGCGATGGCGTCCACCAGGGCCGGGCTCTCGTCCAGCGGGGCGATGATCACCGCGCCGTGGTCGCGCCACGAGGCGGCGGCGTCCTCGCCGGTCGACAGGGTCTTCAGGCGCTCGGTCACCACGGCCTCGACGGCGGCGGCGAAGTCGGTGTCGTCGGTGATCAGGATCGACTGGGCGGCCGGGTCGTGCTCGGCCTGGCTCAACAGGTCGGCGGCGATCCAGTCGGGATTGTTGTCCTTGTCGGCGACCACGACGATCTCGGACGGACCGGCCAGGGCGTCGATGCCGACCACGCCGTACAGGCGGCGCTTGGCGGCGGTGACATAGGCGTTGCCGGGGCCGACAATCTTGTCGACCGGCTGGATCGGACCGGCCCCGTAAGCGAGAGCCGCGACGGCCTGGGCCCCGCCGATGCGCCAGATCTCGGTGACGCCGGCTTCCTTGGCAGCCGCGAGCACCGCGGGCTGCAGTTTTCCGGGCGGGGTGACCATGGCGATGCGGTCGACGCCCGCCACCTGGGCCGGCACGGCGTTCATCAGCACGGTCGAGGGATAGGCCGCCCGGCCGCCGGGCACATAGACGCCCACGGCCTCCAGCGGCGTCCAGCGCCAGCCCAGCTCGACCCCGGCCTCGTCGGTCCAGGCCTGGTCGGCCGGACGCTGGCGAGCGTGATAGACGCGAATGCGTTCGGCGGCGAAGGCGATGGCCTCGCGCACCTCTTGCGAACACTCGGCGGCCCCGGCCTCGATCTCAGCGGCGGTGACGCGGACGGTCTCTTCCGTCAGGTCCACCTTGTCGAAGCGGCGGGTGTAGTCGAGCACGGCGTCCAGGCCGCCATGCTTGACCGCCTCCAGCACGTCCGCGGTCGCGGCGTCGACATCGGCCGGCGAACCGCGGCGCTCGTCGAGAAAGGCCTTGAAGGCCTGGGCGAAGTCGGGGCTGGAGAAGTCGAACCTGCGCATGGCGCCTAGATGCGCGTTTTTTCCGCCGGGGCAAGGGAGAAATCCCCCATCCGCCATCAGCCCGGCCTCCCGGCCTTGGTTCTCGCCGCGCGCGAGGCTAAACCCAAGCTTGAGTTTGTATGAGCTAAGCGTGACGGGGGACGTGGCGTGATCATCGGCATCGATCTGGGAACCACCAACAGCGCCGTGGGCGTCTGGCGGGAGGGCGGGGTCGAACTCGTGCCCAACAGCCTGGGTTCGGTGCTGACGCCGTCGGCGGTGGGCCTGGACGACGACGGCGCCCTGCTGGTCGGCCTGGCCGCCCGCGAGCGCCGCTCGACCCACCCGCACCTGACCGCCACCGCCTTCAAGCGCTACATGGGCACGACCCGCGCCACGCGCCTGGGCAAGCAGTCCTACCTGCCCGAGGAGCTTTCGGCCCTGGTCCTGGCCCGGCTGAAGGCCGACGCCGAGGCCTGGCTGGGCGAGCCGGTGACCGAGGCCGTCATCACCGTGCCGGCCTATTTCAACGACAAGCAGCGCAAGGCCACCCGCCGCGCCGGCGAGCTGGCCGGGCTGAAGGTCGAGCGTCTGCTCAACGAGCCCACCGCCGCGGCCCTCGCCTACGGCATCCACGAACTGGCCGACGAGACCCGCTTCCTGGTGTTCGACCTGGGCGGCGGCACCTTCGACGTCTCGGTGCTGGAGATCTTCGAGGGCGTCATCGAGGTGCGCGCCTCGACCGGCGACAACCGGCTGGGCGGCGAGGACTTCAACAAGGTGCTGGTCGACCGCATGCGCGCCGCCCACCGCGAGGCCCTGGCCGCGGACCTCGCCAGCGAGGCCCTCTCCACCCGCCTGGACGCCGCCGCCGAAAAGGCCCGCCGCGCCCTGACCACCGCCGACCGCGCCGAGATGGCGATCGTCTGGAAGGACCAGCCCTACACCCTGGAAATCACCGCCGAGGACTTCGAGGCCGCCGCGGCGCCGCTGCTGGCCAAGCTGAAGGAGCCGGTGACCCGCGCCCTGCGCGACGGCGGCCTGCGTCCCGACGAGCTGAAGGAGATCGTCCTGGTCGGCGGCGCCACCCGCATGCCGGTGGTGCGCCGCACGGTGACCCGGATGTTCGGCCGTTTTCCCTCGACCGCCGTCCATCCGGACGAGGCCGTGGTGCGGGGCGCGGCCATCCAGGCCGGCCTCAAGAGCCGCGACGCGGCGCTGAAGGACGTGGTCATGACCGACGTCTGCCCCTACTCCCTGGGCGTCGACGTCGCCGAGCACGGCCCGATGGGCTCGATGCGCACCGGCATCTTCTCGCCGGTGATCGAGCGCAACACCGTCGTGCCGGCCAGCCGCATGAAGCTGTTCAGCACCATGCAGGCCGGCCAGCGCAAGGTCGCCTTCGGCATCTACCAGGGCGAGGCCCGGATGGTGGCCGACAACGTCCGCCTGGGCGAGGTAGAGATCGCCGTGCCGCCCGGCCGCGCCGGCGAGGTCCAGATCGAGTGCCGCTTCAGCTACGACGTCAACGGCCTGATCGAGATCGACGTGCTGGTGCCCCAGACCAACGAGCGCCGCCAGCTGGTCATCGTCGACGAGGACGACAAGAACGCCCCCGACCTCGAACAGCGCCGCGCGGCGCTGGCCGCCCTCAAGGTCCACCCGCGCGACGCCGACGCCAACCGCGCCGCCGTGGCTCGCGCCCAACGCTGCTACGAGCTGTTCCTCGGCGACATGCGCGAGCATGTCGGCGCGCTGCTGTCGCGGTTCGAGGGCGTGCTCGACGGCCAGGACCCGCGCCAGATCGAGATCGCTCGCCAGCAGCTCCAGGCCGCCCTGGACGAGATCGAAGGCGAGAGCTTCCTGTGAGCGGCCTCATCCACGACGAGGACGACATCTGGGCGGTGCTCGGCGTCGAGCCGACCCGCGAGCGCGACGTCATCCGCCGCGCCTACGCCCGCAAGCTGCGCGTCACCAATCCCGAGGACGACGCCGAGGCCTTCATGCGCCTGCGCGAGGCCCACGACGAGGCGATTCAGCGCGCCCAGTGGGACTGGATGTGGGACGACGATGAGAGCGAGGACGGCGACGACGAGGCCGCCGACGCGGCGGTCGCCTCTCCCGAGTTCGTCAAGCTGGTCATCGAGGCCGGCGCCCTGACCACGCTGCTCGATGGCCGTCCCGCCGCCCCGGCCGCGCCGCCGCCGCCCCTGCCCGACGCGCCCACGCAGGAGGTCGAGGAACTGCGGGCGAGGCTCGAGCGCCTGGAGGCCCTGCTGGGCGGCCAGGACCGCCCTGCCGCCGCCGAACTGACCGCCGCCTTCCAGGCGGTGCTGAACGCCGAGGCCCTGGACGAGATCGCCGTCGCCGACGCCGTCGAGGCGCGGATCGCCGACCTGCTGCTGCGCGCCGCCCCGCGCTCGGACCCGCTGCTCGCCCCGGCGATCGAGGCCTTCCGCTGGCGACGCACGGACCTGCGCTTCGAGCCCGGCCCGACCGTCCAGGCCGTCATCGAGCGCTGCGACTTCGTCGAAAGCCGCGACCGCATGCTCCAGTTCGACGCCTACGCCCGCCAGGTGATCGAACTTCTGCAAGGCCCGCCGACCGCGAAACCGCCGCTGCTTTGGCGCGTCGATCCCGGGTTCGACCGGGCCATGAAGGACATGCTGGGCCGCATCGGCGCCGACAACGGCGCGCTGATGGCCGACTTCGACGCCGCGACCGTCGCCCTCTGGCGCGAGCGCTATGCAGGTCCCCGCCTGTCGCCGGGCATGGCCGCGGCCGTCGCTTCGGCGGCCCTGCTGGGACCGATCGCCGGCATCTTCCTGGACAAGGGCTGGCCAGGCGTCATCGGCTGCGCCCTGGGCGCGCCGGCGCTCGTTCTCGGCGGCCTCATGGCCTACCTCTTCGGCTATCTGCGCCTGAAGGCGGCATGGACCGCGCACCGCTCGTGGCGGGCCGGCGCCTGGGAGCGGATGGGCTGGTCGCCGGCCAGCCTGCTGCTGATCGCGGCCGCCGCCCTGCTGCCCGGCGGCGAAGTCTCGGCCGCGCTGCTCGCCCTCCCCTGCGCGGCCGTCCTCCTGTGGACCTTCGTGACGACCGACGAGATCGAAGGCGTCGCCAATGCGCTGCACTATCGCCTGCTCGCCCAGGCCATTCCCGTCGCTTGGTGCCTCTCGCTGACGATCTTCGCGCCGACGGCGCTGAAGCCGGCCATGCTGCTGGCGCTGGCGACCGCCGTCACGATCGATTTCCGCGGCGGTGTGGTGACGACCCAGGCCTGGCACCTGGAAATGCGTGAGGTCCCGCGTATCTCCACCGTCCTCGTCATGCTGGCCGCGACCATCGCCGCCATCGTCGCCGCCTGGAACCTGAGCGCCGAGCCTCAGGACTGGGCGCCGCTGTGCGTGGCCATCGTCATGATCCTGGCCGTCGGCCACCGGCCGGCCGTCGCCGCCATCGGCGAGAACCCGCTGAAGATGCGCTACTACGTGATGTTCGCGCTGTTCTGGGCCGGGCGGGTGATCGACATCGGCGACGGCGCCTGGCTGGCCACCAGCGCTGTCTGGATGCTGGGCGGCGTGGCCGTCGGCCTGGGCATGGCCCTCTATGCAGAGGGCCAGCGACAGTCGGCGCCCTAGCCCTCGGCCACCCAGCCAGGCTTCCTCTTGGCCAGGAACGCCCGCACGCCTTCCTGCCCCTCGTCCGAGACCCGGCGGCGGGCGATGCGGCGGGCGCTGTCGTCGATCAGTCCGCGGTCGATCTTCTCGAAGGCGAAGTCGTTGACCAGGGCCTTGGCGTCGCCGATCGCCCCGGGAGCGCAGGGGATGACTTCCTCGATCAGCGCGTCCTGGGCCGCGACCAGCCCCTCGACGTCGTCGAACACCTCGTCGACCAGCCCGTAGCTCCAGGCCGCGTCGGCGTCGAACACCCGGCCGGTGGCGAACAGCAGCTTGGCCGTGCGCGGACCCAGCGCCGCGATGACGTAGGGGCTGATGGTCGCCGGAGTGAGGCCAAGCTTCACCTCCGAGAAGGCGAACTTGGCGTCGGCCGTGGCCAGCGCGTGGTCGCATGCCGCCACCAGACCGGCGCCGCCACCGAAGGCCGCGCCCTCGACCAGGGCCACGGTCAGCGCCGGAATGTCGTGCAGCGCCTTGAGCATATGCGCCAGTTCCAGCGCGTCGGTGCGGTTGTCGTCCTCGCTCCAGTCGGCCGCGGAGGCCATCCATTCCAGGTCGGCGCCGGCGCAGAAGGTCCCGCCCACGCCGCGCAGGAACACCACCCGCACGCCCTCGGCCCCGTGCAGGGTCTCGAAGGCCTGGGCGAGCGCGGCGATGGTCGCCGAATCGAAGGCGTTCTTCTTCTCCGGCCGGTTGATCCACACCGTCACCGCCCCTTCGGGCGTCGAGTCGATATGGACCAGCGGGCTCATGGCGTCGGTGTCCGGCACCTCGACGATCGGGTCGGCGATGGGGTTGGTCATGAGCACGCTCCTTTTGGGGAAGTCTAATGATACGCCTAAGGCCGAGGTTCCGCTTGAACCATCACATCCTGAAGACGCCGAAGGTCGTCTCGGGAATCGGCGCGTTCAGACTGGCCGATATGGCCAGACCCAGCACGTCGCGGGTTTGAGCCGGATCAATGATCCCGTCGTCCCACAGCCGCGAGGTGGCGTGGTACGGGTTGCCCTCGTCCTCATAGCGCTGGCGGATCGGGGCCTTGAAGGCCTCGGCCTCTTCGTCGGTCCAGGTCGCGGCGTCGCGGTGCACCGTGGCCAGCACGCTGGCGGCCTGCTCGCCGCCCATGACCGAGATCCGCGAATTGGGCCAGGTGAACAGGAAACGCGGGGAATAGGCCCGGCCGCACATGCCGTAGTTGCCGGCCCCGAAGCTGCCGCCGATCAGCACCGTGAACTTCGGCACCTCGGCCGAAGCGACAGCCGTCACCAGCTTGGCCCCGTCCTTGGCGATGCCGCCGGCCTCGTACTTGCCGCCGACCATGAAGCCCGAGATGTTCTGCAGGAACACCAGCGGGATCTTCCGCTTGCAGGCCAGCTCGATGAAGTGCGCGCCCTTCAGCGCGCTTTCGGAAAACAGCACGCCGTTGTTGGCCAGGATCGCCACCGGCTGGCCCCAGATCCGCGCGAAGCCGCAGACCAGGGTCGTGCCGTACAGCGCCTTGAACTCGTCGAACACCGAGCCGTCGACGATGCGGGCGATGATCTCGCGCACCTCGTAGGGCGCGCGCACGTCGGTCGGCACGACGCCGTAGATCTCCTGCGGGTCGTACAGCGGCGGCTCGGCGTCGGTGACCACCGCCTCATGCCGCTTCTCGGCGTTGAGGTTGGCGACGATCGAACGAACGATCTCCAGCGCGTGCTCGTCGTCGTCGGCCACGTGATCGACCACGCCCGAACGACGCCCGTGGGTGTCGGCCCCGCCCAGTTCCTCGGCGCTGATCACCTCGCCGGTGGCGGCCTTCACCAGCGGCGGGCCGGCCAGGAAGATGGTGCCCTGCTCGCGCACGATGACGGTCTCGTCGCTCATCGCCGGCACATAGGCCCCGCCGGCCGTGCACGAGCCCATGACGCAGGCGATCTGGGCGATGCCCCTGGCGCTCATCCGGGCCTGGTTGAAGAAGATGCGGCCGAAGTGGTCGCGGTCGGGAAACACCTCGGCCTGGTGGGGCAGGTTCGCGCCGCCGCTGTCGACCAGATAGACGCACGGCAGGCGGTTCTGCTCGGCGATCTCCTGGGCGCGCAGGTGCTTCTTCACCGTCATCGGGAAATAGGCGCCGCCCTTCACCGTGGCGTCGTTGGCGACGATCATCACCTCGCGACCCGACACCCGGCCGATTCCGGCGATGATCCCCGCGCCCGGCGCCTCGCCCTTGTAGAGGTCGAAGGCGGTCAGCTGGCCGATCTCCAGGAACGGCGAGCCGGGGTCGAGCAGACGCTCCACGCGTTCCCGGGGCAGCAGCTTGCCGCGCGCCGTATGCTTCAGGCGCGCGCTCTCGGGGCCGCCCAAGGCCGCCGTCGCGACCCTTTCGCGCAGTTCCTCCGCCAGGGCCGTGTTGTGCGCAGCGTTTTTCGCGAACGAAGCGCTGTTCTTGTCAATAAGCGTGTTCAGCTTCGGCATAAGCGAGGCATAGCCTTTTCCGTTTCCGTCCGAAAGCGGCGATATTTCACCCACATTGGCAAAGCTCGCCGCATCGGTTTAGCGTCCCGTCCGTGGTCACCCTTCCCGACTTCATGGCCGACACGGCCCTGGCCCGGTTGTTCTCGCGCGAGCGGCGCGAGGGCGACGCCGCCTGGTTCTCGTTGCCGGGCGGCTCCCTACTCTATGCGCCGGGCGAGGCCTCCGACCACCTCTACTTCCTGCGCACCGGGCGCCTGGGGGCCTTCCGCCGCGACGAAGGCCAGGAGCCGCAGTTCCTCGGCGTGATCCGCCCGGGCGAGCCGGCCGGCGAGATGGCGATGATCGCCGGCGCCCCGCACTCGGCCCACATGGTCGCCCTGCGCGATTCCGAGATCCTGGCCCTGCCCCGCGCCGCCTTCTTCGAGGCGGTCGAGCAGGACCCCGACGTGATGATCGAGCTGTCGCGGCTGATGATCCGCCGCGCCCGCCAGGCCGGGGCCCACGCCTCCATTGGAGATCCGTCCGTCTACGGATTCATCGCCGCCGGCGACTGCCACGCCATCCGCCCGATCGTCGAGCGCATCGGCCGCTGCATCGCCGCCCTGGGCTACGCCGTCACCGTCGAGGGCGGCGAGAGCCTGCTGGCCCCCACCGAGTGGTTCAGCCGCGTCGAGCGCTCCCACGACTTCGTGCTCTACGTCGCCGAGGCCCACGAAACGGCCTGGAAGCACGTGGTCGGCCGCCAGGTCGACCGGCTGTTCCGCGTCGGCCGCGGCGACCAGGCCCCGCCGCCCGAACCGCCGGCCTACGCCTCGCGCCCGCTGCAGGCCCAGCGGCTGATCGACCTGATCCTGATCCAGCCCCCGAACGCCGAACGCCCGCAGGGCTCGCAGGCCTGGCTGGAGGCCACCGACGCGGCCCGCCTCTTCCACCTGCGCGAAAACCGCCTGGCCGACGTCGAGCGCCTGGCCCGGGTGCTCACCGGCCAGTCGGTGGGCCTGGTGCTCTCCGGCGGCGGCGCGCGGGCCTACGCCCACATCGGCGCCATCCAGGCCCTGCGCGAGCGCGGCGTGCCGATCGACTTCGTCGGCGGCGCCTCGATGGGCGGCATCGTCGCGGCGGGCCTGGCCATGGGCTGGGACGACGGCGAGATGGAGGCCCGCATCCGCAAGGCCTTCGTCGACACCAGCCCGCTCGACGACATCGCCTTCCCCCTGGTCGCCATGACCCGCGGCGAGAAGGTGAAGGCCCGCCTGCACGAGCACTTCGGCGACATCGACATCGCCGACCTGTGGCTGCCGTTCTTCTGCGTCTCGTCGAACCTGACCTCGGGCGCCTACCACCTGCACCGCTCGGGGCCGCTGCACCGGGCCCTGCGCGCCTCGATCTCGCTGCCCGGCGTGCTGCCGCCGGTGGCCGACGGCGACGCGGTGCTGGTCGACGGGGCGGTGATGAAGAACTTCCCGGCCGACGTCATGCGCGCCTTCCAGCTGGGCCCCATCATCGGCGTCGACGTCACCCGCGGCCGCAGCATCACCGCCGCCGACATCGCCCGGCCGCCGTCGCTGTGGAAATGGCTGTTCTCGGGCGAATGGCGCAAGGGCCCGCCGATCGTCGCCCTGCTGATGCGCGCGGCCACCGTCTCCACCGGCCGCGACCTCGCCGCCAGCCGCGAAGCCAGCGACGTCCTGATCACCCCCAAGCTCGACAAGATCGACATCCGCGACTGGAAGGCCTTCGAACCGGCCGTCGCCGCCGGCTTCGAAGCGGCGGCGATGGCGCTCGACAGCCTGGAGGTCCCGGTGGCGGAGCTTCGGCGCAGGAAGAGCCTGGCGGAGATGGAGTAGTTTTGTCGGTCCCTCTCTCTTTGAGAGAGGGAGGGGCCCGCCGCGAAGCGGTGGGAGGGTGAGAGGTTTCACCGTCAGCCGGCAAACCTCGATCCCTTCAACTACGAGCGAGATCCCGCGACAACTGCCGAATACCCGACTAGCCGCGCTCAGTTCGGAAAGAGTGTAACCTCTCACCCTCCCACGCCTTACGGCGCGGGCCCCTCCCTCTCTCTCAGAGAGAGGGACCGAAAAAGCCCCTACCGCCGCGCCACCACGAACAGCCGCGTAAACGGCAGCAGCGTGATCCCATCCGCCCGCTTGGGATAATCCACCGCCAACCGCGTCCGCCAGGCGCTCAGGAACGCCGCCGTCTCGGCGCCGTCCAGCCGCTCCAGATACGGCCGCAGGCTGGTGCCCGAGGTCCAGTCGATGATCGGGTCCTCGCCCTCCAGGGCGTGGACATAGGTCGTCGCCCAGACGTCGAGGTCGGACGCCAGGGGCGAGAGCCAGTCGTGATAGGCGCGGGGGTCGTGACCCGCCCGCACGCCGTCCAGGTCGGCCAGCTTGCCGGCCCACGGCCCGTCGGCGGCGACCTCGCGCAGGCTGCGTCGCCAGCCGGCGTCCTCGACCTGCGGGATCTGGCAGGCCAGCACCCCGCCCGGCGCCAGGCTTTCCAGCAGGCGCGGGAACAGCGTCTCGTGGCCGTCCAGCCACTGCAGGGCGGCGTTGGTGAAGATCAGGTCGGGCGGGATCTCGGGGCGCCACGCATCGATGTCGCCCAGGATCCAGTCGACGTCCGCCCCCTGCCCCTTGGCGCGGGCCAGCATCTCCGGGCTCGAATCCAGGCCGTGGACCACAGCCTCGGGATGCCGCGCGGCCAGCAGGGCGGCGTGCTCGCCGGGGCCGCAGCCCAGGTCCCAGATCTCGCGCGGGGCCAGATCGCGGGGGATCTTCAGCATCAGGTCGAGGGCGGGGCGGTCGCGATAGGCGCGATAGCGGGAATAGACGTCTGGATCCCAGGCGGGCATGGCGCGACTCGCTGCGACAATTCGCGCGCGACCATGACGGCCCGCGACTGTTTTGTCGCATATGAAACTATCTCCGGCGTTCCTATCTTTACCAACAACGGGCGCCGCTACCGGCGCCGTCTTGGACAAGGAACCACCGCCGTGACCCGCATCGCCGCTTCCGCCGCCTCCGCCCAAGCCCAGCGCCCCCGCGCCGTGGCCCTGGCCGCGCGCGTGAACGGCCCCCGGGTGGCGGCGCTGGCGCTCAATCTGGGTCTCTGGTCCCTGATCCTCCTGGCCTGGCGCGCCCTCTAGCCAGCCCCAGGAGGTGCGGCCCCGGATCGTGCATTGTCCCCCCTTTGCGCGGTCCGGGGTTGCTCCCCCCCCTTGTCGACGAAGAAGCCTAGTCGGTGACGACCCTGCGCTCGACGACCCGGCCGTCCGGGCCGAGCCTCAGCACCAGCCATTCGGAATCGATACCGAACAGCCCCCGCTCGTCGCCCAGCCAGTAGACCAGGTCCTGGTCGGCGAAGTAGTCAGTCTTGGTCGGCTCGCCCAGCAGGTCCACGACCTCTCCCCGCGTCCGCCCCTCCAGCCTGTGGGTCAGCAGCAGCGCGCTGACCATGGTGACGCGCTGGTCCATCCGCGCCGGATCCTTCCAGCGCGCCTGGCTGAACAGCCGCACCGGCAGATAGCCCGTCATCCAGGCGCCGGCGGCCGTGACGGCCAGGACCAGGCCGAGGAAGACCCCCAGGCAGCCGTGCAGGACGGGTTTTCGCGGGGCGGGTCGGTTTTCGCTCATGCCCCCGCATAGCACGCGCCTGCGACACCGCGCCTCTTGCCAACCGCCCGCGCGCACCCAAACTTAGTCTTGCGTCAGGGTGTGACGCGCAGCCGAAAGGAGGTGACCCAGTGTCTCATTTGTCGAAAGCGAATGCGCTGGAAAGCTCCGTGAAGATCGAAGGTCTGAACTGACCCCAGCGCTTTAGCGGACAAATGCCGTCTTTCGGTCGTGCATCAGCACAGGCCGACGAGCGGATCGGAAGCCTCGGACCCACGTCCGGGGCTTCTTTCGTTTCAGGCTTCAGGCTTTGAAGGAAATCTGACAGCCCGACACGGGCGTCACGGCCCGCGTCGCGGGCGAAAGTCGAGACTCGCCAGGCGCTTTGACGCCCAGGCGAGCCCCCCCATTGAATGGATCGTCCGCCTCCCTGCGGGACGCGGACGAGGAAGTCGGGCGCGCTCGCAACCCCTTGCGAAACCCGCCCACGCGACAGCGTCGGTTACGGCACAAAAACACAAAGCCGAGAACGCCGTCATTTATCGCTGGTAACAAAAGACCGCTCAAAGACACCAGTGTCGTCACGGGTGGCGTCGGGCCGTGAACTGACCCTGGAAGACGCCGTCGAAACGGACCGGTGGAAAACTTGTCCCTCCCTGCTGCCTACCCCGTACAGCCGGCGGCGAGGGCGGAACGAGCGAAGGGACCAAGCGGGCGGATTGCCATCTTCTGTCGTCTCCTCTCGATCCGATCTTGTCGTCGGCCGGGCGCGCGGACGCGCCGAATGTCGACACGATGAGCAGGATTAGCGCCAAAATCAAGCACTAATCCCGATTGTTGCGAGAGCATTCCACCATGTGGGAACACAGTGCTTTAATTGTCACATAATTACGGGCAGCCCCCGACTCGGTGGGAAATTATCTCCGCGACGTTGACTCTTTGCGTCAGCTTGGAAATGGATGGATCGCGCCCGTAGCAGAGACCAAAGGTCCGCGACGAGCGACAGACCGCCTCATAGAAGCGACGCCGCGTGTACGCTCACGCCAGGCTCGCACCGGATCGAGAAAGACAAGCGACACGGGACCGCCATCGGCGTCCGTCGTCGCCAGGCAGGCCCCACCCCGTGCTCGCCGCCAGGACGTCTGCCCGCGCATGCCGCCGGGCGCCGCCTCTCGTTCCCCTCCCATCGCCGCGGCCAAGGCCCGGACGCCTCCGATTCGACTGCCGGTCATCGTCGGACGCGCCCATCGCCCTGGCCTCCATCTCAGCAAATCGGCCGGCCGCGCCGCATGGCGCCGCACGGCCCGAAAGACAGGGCGGAAACGCCCTCGCACTTGGAGGAATACTATGAAGGTCGACAGCAAGATCCGGCGCGAAGCCGGGCTGATGCGCACCACGGGGATGACCGCCATCCTGCTGATGATCGGCGGCGGCGCCGCCTTCGCCCAGACGGCCCCCGCGCCGGCGCCCGCCCAGGCCGCGCCCACGTCTTCTGCTGACTCCAACGTCGAGAACGCCGTCGAGGAGATCGTCGTCGTCGGCACCCGCGCCAGCCTGCAGTCGGCCATGAGCCGCAAGAAGCGCGCCGGCACCGTCTCCGACTCGATCGTCGCCGAAGACATCGGCGCCTTCCCCGACAAGAACGTCGGCGAGGCCCTCGGCCGCGTCACGGGCGTGCAGCTGGCCCGCGACTTCGGTGAAGGCAACGCCGTCTCCATCCGCGGCGTCGAGCCCGACCTCAACCGCGTCGAGATCAACGGCGTCAGCGCCCTGTCGACCGCCAGCAACCTGTCGGTCTACGGCGGCGGCGGCCGCTCGAACGACTTCCGCGAACTGCCGTCGGAAATGGTCAAGTCGATCGACGTCTTCAAAGGCTTCACCGCCGACATGACCGAAGGCGGCGTCGGCGGCACGGTCTCGGTGACCACCCGCAAGCCGCTGGACTTCAAGAAGCCGACCCTGTCGTTCACCGCCTCGGCGCAGAACCTCGACACCCTGCCCGGCTGGAAGCCGCGCACCAGCGTGTTCGGCGCCACCCAGCTGTTCGACGGCCGCCTGGGCCTGATGGGCAACGTCAACTACGACCGCGTCCTGACCCGCGGCGACTTCGTCGACAACAACGCCTGGGCCCTGCTCGGCGACTTCGACAACTCGGCTGAAAAGACCCTCGACTACTACAGCCAGACCTATGGCCGGGCCGTCAGCGACTACATCGCCGGCATCCAGACCGAGGCCGGCTGCGCCACCGCCGTCACGCCCGACGCCTCGCTGCTGACCACCGCCCAGACCCGCACCGCCTGCGAAAGCCAGTGGTACGACTACAGCCCGCGCGTGCCGCGCTACCGCGTCTGGACCCGCGACGACACCCGCACCTCGGCCGAGTTCACGGCCCAGTACAAGTTCACCGACAACCTGAGCGCCTTCGTCACCTACCAGAAGAACAAGCGCGAACAGGTTCTCAACGACATCAACTACGGCACGGGCCTGACCAACCTCGACCCGCTGAACCGTTCGGCCAACAGCTGCGCCCGCGTCACCGCGGCCACCGCCCAGAACGTCCCGGGCGTGAAGGTCGACGCCAACCACAACGTCACCGAATACGTCGTCGGCGACTGCCTCACGACGGCCAACCGCGGCGGCAACAACGCCTTCAGCATCTCGTCGCGCGACTTCAAGCAGACCAACGATTCCGACTACATCACCTTCGGCGCCAACTTCCAGAACGACCGCTGGAAGATCGATTTCGTCGGCGCCCGCGGCAAGACCAAGACCCTCAACCTGACCAACAACGCCTCGGTGTCATTCAACACCCCGGGCCTGAAGGTCACCGTCGATCCGAACAACGACTCGGTTCCGGTGTTCACCTTCGCCCAGGGCTTCAGCCCGGCCGACGCCGCCGCCGTCAACCAGTGGCAGATCCAGTACCGTCCGTCGGACTCCAAGAACTCCGAGGACCAGTACAAGATCGACTTCGAATACCGCGCCGACCTGCCGTTCCTGAAGAGCGTCAAGTTCGGCGGCCGCTATTCGAACGCCGAGACGGGCGGCTACGGCTACGGCGGCTTCATCGTCAGCGGCGGCGCCAACCTGGCCAGCGCGCTCGACGACACGGTGATCTACGCCAACTCGGTCAACTCGACCGCCACCGTGGTCAACGGCCAGGCCGCAGACCAGACCGCCGCGATCCTGGGCAACGCCTACCAGACCACCTACTGGAACTCGACCGAGACCTGGTCGCGCGCCTTCTCGAACGCCCTGTTCGCCCAGGCCATGGTCGACCTGCCGGACAACTTCTACTACGGGGGCTCGGGCCTGCCGAACAGCTGGAAGTATCCGTCGTTCAAGGCGATCTCCCAGTACCTGGATACGTCGCACTTCAACCTGGACAACCTGTACACGACCACCGGCAACGACGGTAAGACGTACAACCAGATCCCGTACGCCGTCACCGAGAAGAGCGACGCCCAGTACATCCGTCTGGACTACGGCTTCCCGCTGCTGGGCCGCGACATCATCGGCAACTTCGGCGTCCGCCGCGTCCACACCCAGACGACGGCCGCCGGCCAGTACACCCGTCGCGAGACCCGCCTGGTCAACGGCGTGGCCTCGACCGCCGTGGTGGCCAACACCCTGACGTCGATGACCAAGGACTACACGGTCTATCTGCCCAGCTTCAACATCCAGGGCTGGCTGATCGACAACCGTCTGAGCGCGCGCTTCGGCTTCGCCCAACTGATGGCCCGCCCGCTGGTCAACTACCTGATGCCCAGCATGACCTGCACCATCAACTACACCAACGACGGCACCTCCGACGACGGTCCCGACAGCTGCGACGCCGGTAACCCGGCGCTGAAGCCCTATCGCGCCAACCAGTACGACCTGTCGTTCGAATGGTACCCCGATAGCGACACCCAGCTGTCGGCCGGCTTCTTCTACAAGGACATCCGTTCGTTCTACCTGTCCTCGCGCTCGAACCTGGGCCAGCAGGACGTGTTCGGCGACGGCACCCTGTACTTCTACAACACCTATGTGAACGGCGACGGCGCCAAGATCTCGGGCGTCGAACTGACGGCCAAGACCGCCTTCACCTGGCTGCCGGGTCTGCTGTCGGGCCTCGGCGCCGACGTCAACTACACCTACCAGAAGGCCTCCGACGTGGGCGTCTTCAGCGGCGTCGACGGCTCGGCCCTGCCTTATCCTGGCCTGTCGAAGAGCAGCTACAACGCCACCCTGTGGTACGAGAAGGGCCCGATCAGCGCCCGCCTCGCCTACAACTACCGCTCGGGCTACCTGCTCACCGCCTCCGACACCCTCGGCCAGCCGGTGTTCAAGGACGCCACGGGCTATCTCGACGGCAAGTTCACCTGGCGTCCGGGCCCGCAGGGCCTGTCGCTCTTCGTCGAGGGCAAGAACCTGACCAAGGAAGACGAATCCAGCTGGGCCGGCGACACCCGCCTGATCAACAGCAACTACTCGGGCCGCCGCTTCTTCGTCGGCGCCTCGTACAAGTACTGAGAAGCGTGGCAGCCGAAAGTGTAAGCGGTTTCGGCGCCTGCCACGCGCCAACATTAAAATGGGCGAATTCACGCTCGGCGTGAAGGGCCGCTCCGGGAAACCGGGGCGGCCTTTTCTTTGGTCCGGATGCGAACGGCGACGGGGCGCGGCCCGGCGAACAGGCGGAAGGCCAGGAGCAAGGCGAACGCCGTCGCCACGCAGGCGGCGGCGGTGATGAACAGGAAGGTCATGAAGGGCCTTTCTTGATGCGGTCGGGCGCCCGCGCCGTCTTGGCGGGACGCCCGGCCTGACGACCCGAAGGCCTAGCGGTCGTCGCGAACGTCGCCGCTGATGCTGTCGCTAAGCCGATCCAGCCGCGCGGTGATGATCGCCCTGCCCTTGGGACCCAACGCGCCCTGGCGGGTGCGCAGCGACTGTTCCTGTCGCTCGATCGCGGCCAGGGTCCGCGTCGCCTGGCGCGCCTCGCCCCGGCTCAGACGGCCGCTATAGGCGCCGCGGTTGATGCGTTCGGCCAGTTGGGCCTGGCGGTCGTCGATGCTCAGCGGGCGCCCATCCATGGAATACCGGCCGCTGGGATATTGGCCGGCGGGATAGTCGACGCGCCGGGCGCGCCCGTCCGTCGAGATCCAGGCGCCGCGAGCGTCGTAGTAGCCGACCGTCTCGCCGCGCACCCAGCGCCCCCTGTCGTAGTAGCCGGGCTGGGGATCGGCGATCCAGGCGCCGCTGGCGTCACGCCGTCCGCTCGCCTGACCGGCCATCCAGCGCCCATCGGCGTCGTAGCGGCCCGTCGCGGGGCCTGAAATCCAACGCCCGGAGCGGTCGTAATAGCCCGAGGCCGTCGCATCGACCCACTGGCCGCCCCGGCCGTAATAGCCTTGGGCCGAAGCGGGCGCCCACAGGCCGTCGGCGTAGTAGCCGGCGGCCTCGGCGTCGGCGCTCGCCTGCACCCATCGCCCGTTCTCGGCGTAATAGCCGCGCGGGGCGCCCGCGACCCATTCGCCGCTGCGGTCGAAATAGCCGGCGGCCTGGCCGCGAGCGACGGCGTTGGCGTGCCACGCGCCTTGATTGTCGTAGTAGCCGTAGGCCCGGGCGCAGTCCGCTCCGCCCTTGGCCATCTGGTTGCCGATCAGCGCGCCGGCGACGCCGCCGATCACCGCGCCCTTGCCGCGATCGTCGCGGCCCGCCACGGCCGCGCCCGCCACCGCGCCGAGACCGGCGCCGGCGACCGTTCCGGCCACGCGACTGCTCTGCCGCTGCTCGCAGGTCTGTTGAGCGAGCGCGACGGTGGGGATCAAGGCCGCGGCGCAGGCGCCGGCGACCAGAGTTTGAATGCGCATTGTATGGGGTTCCTTGGGATGAGACATGCTCTTCCCGACAGCCCCATATGGTTATGCGCCCCACAATATTCAATGCTGCGCAGAAATTATTCTGCAAATATTATATAGCTTCACCTTGGATATAAGACATTTGAAAATATTCACCTACAGAACACGAACGAGAATTTTCTGTAACGCCGCCATTGTCTTTATCTATTTTATGGAAAAACGGCTGAACCATCGCCGTGTTCGCACGCTCTTCAATAGGCGCCTTATAGGCGCCCAACCCGATGCGAGCCTCACGCGAAAGGATGCGCCATGCCGGCCTTCGAAGAGTCGCTTGAAGTCGTCCTCGGCTATCTCGACCATCCTCCGATCGAGGGAACGCTGGAGGACGCCGCCTTCCTGGCCGCGCTGGACCATGTCCTGACAGCGTCCATCCCAGAGGACGACGAGGATGCCGAAGACATCCTCCCCCTGGACGACGACCTGCGCTCGCGGCTCGAAGCGGCGGCCCATCGCCGCCACGCGTCCCATCCGTTCGGCGAGCATCCCGGCGGCATCGGCCCGACGCTGGGCATGGACCTGCGCCTCAAGCGTCCGCATTAGCGGCCAACAACCGCCAAGCCGCGACCACATACGCTCGGGAATAAACGCCCGATTGGCAGAACGCCGGTTTCCGAATAGCCTCGCCTGCAGGTTCGGAAGGGGGCTTTCGATGCCGTATCGGCGCGCGCACTTCTACGTCCTGGCGATCTTCCCGCTGGCGGTGCTGGCCTTCTGGCCGACCTACCTGTCGCAGGTCTCCACGGCCTCGATCGATCTCCACGCCCATGGGATCACCGCCACCTTGTGGCTATGCCTGCTGGTCGCCCAGAGCGCCCTGATCCATGGCGGAAACCGCGCCACGCACCGCACCCTCGGCTTCTGCAGCCTGGCCCTCTTCCCGTTGTTCCTGGCTGGCGGCTCGGGGATCTTCCTGGGCATGGCCCGCCGCCTGGTCGCCAACGTCTCGCCGTTCTACGACCTCTACGCCGCGCGCCTGGCCTGGCTCGACATCGTCGCCGTCGCCGGCTTCGCCTGGTTCTACCACCAGGCCCTCGCCCGCAGGCGCACGATCGGCCCCCACGCCGGCTACATGCTGGCCACCAGCATCTTCCTGCTGCCGCCGATCCTGGGCCGCCTGGCGCCGATCCTGCCGCCCCTGGCCATCGCCGGCCCGCAGGACTTCTGGAAGCTGGACGTCGGCTTCCAGCTGGCCAACGCGGTCACCGCCGCCATCGCCCTGGTCGTCGCCGTCCGCGCCGGGCGCGACGGCCGCCCCTTCGTGCTCGCCGCCCTGCTGACCGCGCTCGGCGCCGTGCTCTTCCAGTTCGCCGGCCCGCTGCCGGCCTGGCGCGCCCTCTTCGTCCGCGCCGCCGACCTGCCGCCCCTGCCCTTCGCCCTGGCCGCCGCCATCGCCGGTTGCGTCGTCGCCTACGCCGGCTGGCGGGCGGGAGAGGACGCCCTGCCCAAGGCCGCCGCGGCGGCTTGAGGTTCCCTCCCCCGTAAAATCCCCGCGAAAGCGGGGACCCAGGTGTTTTATCGTCGAGCGCCGCACGTTTCAGAAAAAGCCTGGGTCCCCGCTTTCGCGGGGATTTTACGGACGGAGAGAGCGGTATCCCCGCCTCTCCCGCTCACAACCCCTTGAAATCCCTACGCCCGACGTCCCTCCATCCGACGCCGCTCAGGCCGGCGCATAATCACCAGGTCTCGAGGCGATGGGGAGGGCGCGCGGCCAGCGACCTTCGCGGCTTCGGGATGCGATCGAGCGGGACTGGGGCGGATTGGGAAGATCCGTCGCGTCCGGGGACCTGGCGCTGGCCAGGCCCGCCCGCCGTCGGCTTGGGCGAGGATTACAGAGCACCCCTCTCCTCGTCGCCGTCCGACAGGGAAACCTCGAAGGCGGTCCTGGTAAGGCGTTAAGAGCGCCGCCGCCCGGGAAGCCGGCAGCCAAACGACCGCGCGGAGCGTCTAGGCTTCGTCGAAACGGTACACACAACAGCACCTCCGGGCGTCGCCCGGGCGCTCCGCCCCCTCCCCGCCCCGCGCGCCGTTCCGGTCCGCGGCCGTCGACGCATGTCAGGAGCAGATCCATGGCCAGGCCCAGGTCGAGAGCCCAGCCCCGCCGCGAGCGGAGCAGTTTCGTCCACACCCCGTTCTTCCAGCTGCCCGCGGAGCGGCGGCGCGAGATTGATGACGTCCTCCACGCTATCCGGATGGAGGTCGCCGCCTGGCGCGTCGAGCACGGCATACCCGAAGAGAGCAAGATCACCCTCAGGCAGATGCCGGACAGCGTGCTGGACAAGATCCACTCGATCCTGCCGTGGTTCATCGAGAAAATGATCTGGAACACCGGCGGCGATCCGCGTCGCGAAGGCCTGCTCGCGCCGTTCTGGCCGCGCGAGAAATCACCGCCTCGCCCCAACTGGTGCCCGCCTGCGCGGCCGCGCTAGACTGGGTGCGTCAGCAGCCCTCGGCAGGGAGATCCGCGGCATGGCCAGGCTCGTCTTCGGCATGAACCAGTCGCTCGACGGCTATGTCGACCACACGGGGTTCGCGCCCGGCCCCGTGCTCTTCCGCCACTTCATCGACCAGGCCCGCGAGCAGGCGGGCAGCGTCTACGGCCGCCGCCTCTACGAGATCATGGCCTACTGGGACGAGGAGCAGCCCGACTGGGGCGCGCCCGAACGCGAGTTCGCCCAGGCCTGGCGCGCCCAGCACAAATGGGTCGCCTCCCGCACCCTGACCTCGGTCGGCCCCAACGCCACGCTGATCCAGGGCGACCTGGCGACCGCGATCGCCGACCTCAAGGCCCGGGTCGACGGCGAGATCGAGGTCGGCGGCCCGAACCTGGCGCGCAGCCTCACCGACCTTGGCCTGATCGACGCCTACCGGATCTACCTGCACCCCGTCGTGCTGGGCGCCGGCACGCCCTACTTCGCCGCCGCCCGCCCCCGCCTGCGCCTCGTGGCGACAGACCGCATCGACGACGACGTGATCCGGCTGACCTACGAGCCGGCCTAAGAGATCCTCCCCCTCTGGGGGAGGTGGCCCGGAGGGCCGGAGGGGGGACGTTTTCAGCTTCCG